>JBKPUA010000399.1:0-7341 GCA_046735815.1 Pseudomonadota bacterium | reverse complement strand
CGCAGAAAAGTGGTGGCGAAGGCGTAGCCATACCAGCGCAGATAAGCCGGAAGCCACTTGATCACCTGAAACCGGCTCGCGCCGTGCCGGCGCTCGAACCAACGCACCGGCACCTCCGCGATCCTCCAGCCGAGGCGATGGGCCTTCACCAACAGCTCGATGCTGTAGCAGAACCCCTGGTCGGACTCGACCGCGATCTGTTCGATCACCCGGCGCGAGAACATGCGAAAGCCATTGCTGGCATCGGTGGTCGGCAGCCGCGCCACATGCCGCAAGGTGAAATTGGCGCTGCGTACCAGGACCGCCTTGAGCAGGGGGCAGCCGACCATGGCGCCGCCCGGCATGAAGCGGCTGGCGCAGACGATATCGCATCCCGCCCGCGCGAGCTCGACCATGCGGTCGAGCATCGGCGCGTTGACGTCGTCGTCGGCGGGAAACATCAGCACGAACGGCGCCGTACTTGCGGCAAAACCGGTCATGACCGCGCCATGAGCGCCTCGACCCGCGTTGCGCACGAGCTCGAGCGCGAGTCCGGCATGAGCTTGGGGATTGTTGCGGATCGCCGGCAGCGTGTCATCGTCGGGACGGTCGTAGCAGATCAGCACGCGTGTCGGCGTCGTCACCGAACGCGCCAGCGCCGCGAGCGTCGCCGCGATGTTGCGGCCCTCGTTGTAGACCGGAATGACGATATCGAGCTCCGGCGTCATCTCTCACGGTTTCGCGCCGGCGGTGAGCACGAAAGGACGTAGCCGCTCCATGAAGGGTAGACCGAACACGGCGGCATCGATGAAGTTGTAGATCGGCAGCACGAGCCGCGCGCGCGACGAGGCCACGTAGCGATAAGCAAGGCCGGCGAGATAGTGCGACGACACGGTAAAGCCGGTGCGCTGGAATACCGCGGCGACGTCGCGGGCGAGCACCGGCCGCTCGTTCTCGGTCACTCCGATCGGGCTGTAGAACGGCGACGCGTGGTCGCGGTAGAGCCACATGAACGGGTTCATGCGATTGGGATCAAAGGCGAGGAAGCGTCCTTGCGGGCGCAGCACGCGAAAGACTTCTGCCGCGCAGCGCGACGGATCGGGAAAGTGGTGCACCACGCCGCTCAAGAGCACGCCGTCGAAGCTCGCGTCGGGAAAGGGCAGGTGCTCGATGTCGCCTTCCACGAATTGGAGCTCAGGATATTTGCGGCGGCCGACCGCGACCAGCTGCGGGCTGATGTCGAGCCCGACGCAGGTATAGCCGGCGTGTGCGAGCAGCGCGGTGAACGCGCCCGACCCGCAGCCGAGGTCGGCCACCCGGGCGCCGGGCTTGAGCCCGGTCAGCCGCACAAACGCGTCGACCAGACGGGCGCTCGCTTGCGGCGTGAACACATCATAATCGTCGGCCGCCGCGTGGCCGTCGAAGAACGCGATCTCCTTCTGCTTGTCTTGCACCTTGCCTTGCGCCGAAGCGGTCATGTCATTCCCCGCTGCGGTAGGCGTTGCGCCAGTTCTCGCCCGCCCGGAACTCGTCGTCGTGGCCGTCGTAGCGCCAGAGCCCGCGTGTCGGCTTATCGTAGGCGGGGACGAAGCGGTCGCGATAGCGCATACCGCAATAGTGCGCGGGCTTGACCTTGTCCCAGACGATGAAGCCGTCGGCATCCAGGCAACCGTCGTCGATGCTGACCGCTTCGACTTTGCCGCAGATCATCACCCGATAGAGCCACGCTCGCGTCCATTCCACCTTACATTCGAAATGGGCGCGGCACTCCGCGATGCGTGGCGGCCGTACGACCCGCGCAGGAATGGCAGTGAGCCCGGCCTTGTCCAGCTCGTTCACGCCGGGCTTGAACGGCAGCCCGCAGACCGGGACTTTGTCGAGCATGGCCTGCTCGAACGGGACCACGTTGACCACGAACTCGCCAGTTGCCAGCACGTTGTTGGTGGTGTCCTTGTCCGCGCTGCAGGTGAACGCGATGTACATGGGCTCGTGGCAGACGCGGGTGCAGGTGCCGAACGCCGCGGCGTTCACATTCCCTTGCCGGTCGATGGTCGTGATCAGCACCAGGCAGGAGCTGGGTGCAAAAATGTTGTCCCACCATTCCGGCTTGACGTCGATCTTCGGCACCGCCCTCGTTGTGGATGGCATGGTCGACCGGCTCATACGCCCGCGCTGAACTTGCGGATGGCTGCCACCAGCTCCTGCGGGGCCTGATCGGCGACATCGTGTTGGGAATTGACCGTCGTCCATTCGATGCGGGGATAGTCGCGGGTGATGCGCGCGAGGATCTCCGGCGTGTAGCGGTCCGAGCGCAGCCCGCGCACGATCATGGTCGGGCACTTGATCGCGGCGAGGTCCTGCCAGACGTCGCGGCTGGCGCGTTGAGGCAAATTCGCGCCTTCGCCCTGCGGCCTGGTGTTCTGGAAATCGGGATCGCGCTTGAGCATGTAGCCGTTGTCGACCTTGACCAGCGCCGCTTGCGCGCGTTCGCGGTCATGCGAGATGCGCGGCGGGTTGGAAAGCTTGGCGAAATGCGCCATGGCCGCATCGACCGACTCGAACACCAGCGGCGGATTGCCACTCGTCGGGCGCCCGCCGCCGCCTTCCTCGCGCGCAAGCCCGCTGTCGACGACGACGAGGCGCGCGACCTTGTCGGGAAAATTGGCGGCAAACGATATCGCCAGCCGGCCCGAGGCGGAATGACCGACTACGATCGGTCGCTGCCAGTTCAACTCGCCGATGACCGCGAGGATGTCGCCCATATTGGCGTCGACGGAATAGTCTTTGCTTGGGCTCCAGCCGGACCCGCCGAAACCGCGCTTGTCAAAGGTGGCGACCTCGCGATCGCCGGCGAGCGCTTCGGCGACGCCGATCCAGTCGTAGGAATCGAAATAATTGGCGCCATGCATCAGCAGGATCGGCGTCGACCCGCGCACGCCGAAGGCGCGGTAGAAGATCGATACGTCGCCGGAATTCACCCGTCCGTTGCGTTGCATGGGTTCGTCTCTCCCTGTCCGAATTCGAGCGTTATGTGAGCATTCTTGACGGGATTATAGCTGGATCATGCCCAATAGGCTGCTGCCGGCGCAACCATTCGCTCTTCCAGCAATGATCACGCTCGCCGCTGCAATACGATCAGGGCATCGAGCGCCAGTCCGCCGTGCGGCAGGGCGACGAATGGATTGATATCGACCGACTGCACGATCTCGTCGAGCTCGATGGCGAGGCGGCCGAGCGACACGAGCGCAGCGACGACGGCCTCAACGTCGAGGGCGGGCGCGCCGCGATAGCCGCGCAGCAGCTTGCCGGCGCGCAAGCGCGCGAGCATGTCACGCGCCTTGTCCGCGCTCACCGGCGGCGCGCAGAAGGTCACGTCCCTGACGAGCTCGAGCAGCACGCCGCCGCTGCCGGCCATGACCACGAGGCCCATCTCGGGATCGCGGTGCAAGCCGAGCGCGAGCTCCAGCCCGCCGCGGATCTGCCGGCACACCAGCATGCCGGTGAGGCGTTGCGCGCGAAGATCACGCGTCATGCGGTCATAGGCCGCCGTCAGCTGCTCGGGAGTGGCGAGATCGAGCGCCACCGCGCCGACATCGGATTTGTGCGTGAGCTCCGCCGAGACCGCCTTGAGAACGACGGGATAGCCGATGCGCTCGGCTGCCGTGATCGCGTCGGCCGGCGACGTCACCAGCGCCTCCGCCGGCGTCGCGATGCCGTAGGCGCGCAGCACGTCCTTGGATTGGGCTTCATCGAGTGCGAACGGTTCTGCCGTCGCGCGCGCCCGCAAGTGCTGGGCCAACGTGAGCCGCTCCGGCGTCGGCGCCTCTATCACATCGGTTTGCGCCAAACGCTCGCGCTCGTCGCGCCGTGCCACGCTCGCGATGACGCGCAATGCCTTGTAGGCCTCCTGCAGGAACGACACGTGCGGTGCCTTGGCCCGCACCGCCCGGCTGTAGTCGGTCTGGCTCTGGGAGATCGGCGTGATGAAGGCGATCGGCTTTACTGCCTTGGTCGCGGCATAGTCGTCGACGAGCGCAATGTAACGCTCGGCGCGGTCGGAGCCGGGCGCACGCGGCAGCGCCTCCTGGATCAGCACCATGTCGACGCCGGGGTCCGCGTGCAGCGCGTCGATACTGGCCATGAAATTATCGGTGCTGCTGAGCACCCCGAAACCGCCGTCGATCGGATTGCTTACCAGCGATCCGACCGTGAGCACGGCGTTGAGCCGTGCGGTGGTGGCGGGCGCCAGCGGCGAAAATTCGAGGCCGTTGCGTTCCGCCGAATCGAGCAGCAGGCCGCGATAGGCGCCCGAGAGCGTGACCGCGCCCAGGCGGCGGCCGGGCGGGGCGCCGGTATGCACGAGCAGCTCGGTGATCTCGATCGCGTCATCGAGCGTGTCGGCGCGAATGACGCCGACCTCGCCCGCGACCGCATCGAAGGCTTCGACGCTGCCGGCGAGCGAGCCGGTATGGGCCATGGCGGCATTGCGCCCGGCCTCCGACTGGCCGAGCTTGACCGCCACGATCGATTTGCCGGCCATGCGCGCCATGCGGCAGGCCGCCTTGAATGTCTCGAGCCGCGCGATCGCCTCGACGTAGATGATGATGACCTTGAGCTCCGGCTGGTCGGCGAAGAAGGCGATGTAATCGGCGATCGCGAGGCCGGCCTCGTTGCCGCTGGTGATGAGATATTCCGGCCAGATACCGCGTTCCTGCAGCGCCTGGTTGGTGAAGATCATCATGCCGCCGCTCTGCCCGACGAGCGCCACCGGCCCGGGCCGCACCGCCAGCGGACGTTCCTCGGTCATGGTCACGAGTCGGCTCTTGGAGCAGACATTGCCCATGCAGTTCGGACCCGAGACGGCAAGCCCAGTGGCCGCGATCACTGCGGCGAGTTCGCGGCCACGCGCGGCTGCTTCACGGTTGAAACCTTCGCCGAATCCGGCGGAAAACACCGTGGCGCTACGCGCGCCGGCGGCCGCGCCTTGCTTGAGCATGTCGATGACCGACGCAGCCGGCACCAGCACCGCCATATGGTCGGGCGGTTCCGGCAACGCTGCGAAATCCGGATAGCACGGCTTGCCCCAGGCCTCGCTTCGGCTCGGGTTGATGAGATAGATCGGCCCGGGAAATTCGTAGCGGTTGAGATTATGCCACACCCGGCTTGCCCAGCTGCCGGGGCGATCGCTGGCGCCGACCAGAACGACGTTGCGCGGCGCGGTCAGCGCCGCGACCTTTTCCTTGGATGCTTCGAGGTTCACTGGGATTTCACTTGAACAGATCGTTGACGACTTTCATCCACTGCGGAATGCGATCGTAGGTCTCCTCGGGACGAAAGAACGTCGCCTTGAAGCCGCCGTCCTCGGGACGCAAGCCCACCTTCATCGCCGGCACGCTCGGCATGGCCGGCAGATAGTCGGTCTTCTGTACTACCGTTTGCCCCTCTTCCGACGTGAGCAACTCGATGAGCAGCCGCGCCGCGTGGGGATGCGGCGCGTCCTTGAGGATGCCGGCCGCATCGAACGCCACCGGAACCGGCTCGAGCTTGAGCCAATCCGACGGCGCACCCTTCTGCGCGCTGATCACGGTGTGGTGGTTGAACGACATCAGTCCGATGGCATATTCGCCGGCGATGACCTGATCGAGGATGGCGCGCGCGGAGGCTTCTATGTTGACGATCTTCTGGCTGGACAGCGCCTTCAGGTATTGCATGCCGCGCTCCTCTCCCATGCTGGTGAGAATGTTGCCGACGAAGCCGATCGCGCCCGCGACCGAGCTCGGATTCCAGGCCATCTTTTCCTTCCATTGCGGATCGAGCAGCGCCTGATAGCTGCCCGGTGCCCGCTCTTTCGGCACCAGCGTGGTATTGATGCCGGGCGCGAAGACGTAGAGCAGCAATGCGTTCCAATGGCCGTTCGCGTCCTTGAGCTCGGGCGGATACTGTCCGGCAGCGGCCGGCGCATAGGAGGCCAAGAGCCGCGCGCGCTTGAGCGGGATCATGTTGGTGATGCCGTCGAAGACGTCGGCCTGGACGCGGCCGGCCACGCCTTCTTCGAGGATTTTCGCCGCGGTCGGCGTTTCGTCAGCGCGGCTATATTGCAGCTCGATGCCGGGATATTTTTTCTCGAAGGCAGCCTTCAGCGGACGGATCGCCTGATTGACGATCAGGGTCGTGTACCAGACGACCTTGCCTTCCTTCTTGGCAGCCTCGATCAGCGCGGGATCGGCGGCGTGCGCCGCCCGGCTCGCAGCGATGGCGACGCACGCAAGCGCAACGACCAACGCCGATCGATGCATGGCTCCCCCCTTGCGGCGTCCGGTTCGCTTCAGCTCACACTGCCGCTGGGCAGTGTTGAGGCTGGCCGAGCCGGGTCAATGGGCGGCGCCTGCAGCGACTTTCCGCGCGGCCGCGGCTGCCGGGAAATAGTCGCCGAGCCAGCCGCGCAACAGATCCCAGATGCGAGTGTTGCTCTCTCCAAACATGAAATGGTCGGCGTCGCTGATGAGGTGCAACTCGGTAGGCTGGCCGGCGCGCTTGAACAGCTCGATCGACTGCTCGGTGGGCGTGACCGAATCGTTGGCGGCGTGCAGCAGCAATAGCGGCCGGGGCGCAATACGTCCGACCACGTCGTCGGCGCGGAAATCGAACATGCTCTGCGCGGTCTCGGCAGGGAACGAGTGGATGGAATTGCTGGCGAGGTTGTTGCGCAGATGCGGCGGGATCGGCACGATGTCGTAGCGCGGCACCATCAGCGATTTGCCGGTCTTGGCCCGATGCTCGCGCCCCTCCTTGAGCATGTTGGTGAAGCGTGCCCACGCCTCCGGACCTTTGTGCTGGCCGCGAAACTTGCGCTCGCCGTCGCCCCAGCCGCCGTTGGAGATGATCGCGGCCACCCGCTCGTCGACGCCACCGGTATAGACCGCGACCGCGCCGCCGAAGCTCGACCCGATGACGCCGATGCGCGCGGGATCGACCGCGGGATGCTTGGCCAGGAAGGTCAGCGCGTTGCGCGTGTCCTCGACCTGCTCGAGACAGATCACGCGCCCGAAGTCGCCCTCGCTCTCGCCGCAGCCGCGCATGTCGAAGCGCAACACCACATAGCCGAGCTCGCTCAGCACCTTGGTCGGCTGCATGGTATTCGACGAGGTCTTGTTGCTGCCGAAGCCGTGCAGCACCAGGAAGGCGGCGCGCCGCTCGCCCGGCCGCATCCCGCTCGGGACGTGCACGACGCCTGAAAGCTTGAGGCCGGCGGAGGGAAAGGTGACGGCTTCTTCGGTCATCGACATGGTCTCCGTGGTGGGCGGGGTAGTGGGAGTTTATCGGAACGGTGCGGAGAACGTCACGCGCCTAGAGCATGATCCC
>JBKPUA010000398.1:0-12151 GCA_046735815.1 Pseudomonadota bacterium | reverse complement strand
CGGCGCCGTTCTGGGACAGTCGCGACGAGTTCGGCGACACCAACATGCTGGTGGTCAAGCCGGAGGAAGGCCGCTCCCTGGCGAAAGCGCTCGGCGCGCATTGGATGGTGCTGATGCGCCGGCACGGCGCCACTGTCGTTGGCACCAGCGTGCGCGAGCTCGTGTTCCGCACGGTGTACTCCCATGCCAACGCGGAAATCCAGCTGCGCTCCATGCTGCTCGGCAAGATCGGCCCGCTGAGCCGCCGCGAGGCCGAGCTCAGCGGCCCGTATCAGGTGCAGCCGCGGCCCATGGGGCGAGCGTGGGAGTATTGGACTGAACGGCTAAAGAAGCGCGGCGAGCTACCGCCAGCCGCGTAAGGCGGCTCTTACTCGTCGCGCTGCTCCGGCGTCGGCCAGCCGCGTTCGATCTTCACGGCCTTGACCACCTCGGTGACGACGCCGCAGAGCGGAACGCTGAGCCGCAGCCGATCGGCCTCGCTCAGCACGATGCGCATGTCTTTCTCCGCCCACGGCATCGGGAACCGGTCGATCTGGGTCTGCAGCGCCCAGTTCGACGCGCTGCTCTCGACGAGCGCGGTACGCAATCGTTCGAGATCAACGCCGAGGCCCTGCGCCAGCTTGAAGCCCTCGAAATTCGCCGAGATGCACGACCACAGGATCATGTTATTCACCATCTTGCCGACCTGGCCCGCGCCGAGATCGCCGAGATGGAAGATGCTGCTGGCGAAGCTCTGCAGCGCCGGCTTGCAGGCCTCGAACGCCGCCGCATCGCCGCCGACCATCACCAGAAGCTCGCCCGCTTCGGCCGCGGGCTCGCCGCGGGTGATCGGCATGTCGAGCAGGACGATGCCGCTGTCGGCGAGACGCGCGGCGAGCCGGTGCATGGTACGCGGCGCCACCGTCGAGGCGATGCCGACGATCAAGCCGCGGCGGGCATTGCTTGCGATACCGTCCGCGCCTAGCAGCACGGTTTCCGCCTCCTTGTCGAAGCCGACCACGACGATGACGAAATCGCTCTGCTCCGCCACCGCGCCCGGATTGGCGGCGATCGCAATCCCCGAAGGCTGAGCCGCGCTGCGCGCACGCGCATCGATATCGTACCCGCTCACGTCGAACCCGGCCTTGCGCAGATGGCGGGCCATCGGATGCCCCATCTTGCCGAGCCCAATGATCCCCACGCGACGGACCACGCTCTTGCTCATGTCTCAACCTTTCCCATGTTGGCGGGCCCAGCCATTGCAGAGGTGAAGGCGAGTTGGCAACTGCAAAGCGCCGGCACACAGGTGCCCCTCGGGCGTGGGTTGCACCCGAGCCCGCGCCAAACGTGGCGCGTGGCCGCAGCGCGCATCAAGTTCGAGGACGGGATGTTGCGGGTCCAGTCGCTCGATGCCTATCATGGCGAGCGACTATGCTGGTCGCGCAAGATCGATCCTTCCGTCACCGTTATTAAGACCGAGCTTTCATGACGCTTGCGCTCCTGGTCGAGCAGCTTTTCAACGGCGTGCAATTCGGGCTGATGCTGTTCTTGATGGCCGTCGGCGTGACGCTCGTCTTCGGCATCATGCGCGTCATCAATCTCGCGCACGGCTCCCTGTTCATGCTCGGCGGCTACTTTCTGATGGCCGCGCTCGCCTGGACGAGCTCCTATGCGCTCGCGATCCCGCTTGCCTTCCTCGGCGCCGCGCTGGTCGCGATCGTGCTGGAAATTATTGTGCTGCGCCCGCTCTATCGGCGCGGGCCGCTCGACCAGGTGCTGGCGACGTTCGGGCTCACGCTGTTCTTCAACGAGGCTGTCACGGTGATCTGGGGCCGCGAGCCGATCCCGCTCAGCATTCCATCCTTCCTCACGGGCTCGGTCGAGATCATCCCGGGCGGCGCCTATCCGGTCTATCGCCTCGTCATCACCGCCGTCGCCATCGTAGCGGGGCTCTTGCTCTATCTTCTGATCACGCGAACACGCGTAGGTGCGCTGATCCGCGCCGGCAGCGATAACCGCGAGATCGTCGCCGCGCTCGGCATCAACATCAACCTGCTCTACACCCTGATCTTCGCGGTCAGCGCCATGCTGGCGGCGCTCGCCGGCATCATGATGGGGCCGCTGCTTTCGGTCGAGCCGGGCGCAGGCGACCCCATTCTCATCCTGGCGCTGGTAGTGGTCGTCATCGGCGGCATCGGCTCGGTGCGTGGCGCCCTGGTCGGAGCGTTGATGGTCGGGATATTCGACACGCTTAGCCGTGTGCTCATTCCGCTCGCGATCCAGACCAACGCCACCTCCGCCCTGGTCGGAATGGCGGTTTACGTGCTCATGGCCGTCGTGCTGCTGTTCAGCCGCACCGGCCTCTTTGCCGCGCATCGGGGCTGAGATGGCGCTCGTCGCACGACGCGCGGTGCTGCTCTTGCTGCTGCTCGTGAGCGCGATCGTGCTGCCGCCCTATTTCGGCACCTACTACATCCGCTTTGCCACCCAGATCGCGATCTACGGCATGGCGGCGCTCAGCATCGACCTCCTGCTGGGCTACACCGGGTTGATCACATTCGGACAGGCCGCGCTGTTCGGCGTCGGCGCTTACGCCGCCGGCATGCTCACCGTCTACGGCATCACTGACGCATTGCTGGTTTGGCCGGCGGCGATCCTGGTCTCCATGCTGGTGGCGTTGGCGATCGGCTCGCTGTCGCTGCGCACGCGCGGCTTCCAGTTCATCATGGTGACGCTCGCCTTTGCGCAGATGGTCTATTATTTCGCCCAAAGCCTGCGCAACTGGGGCGGCGATGACGGCTTTACCATCCCTCAGCGCAACCATGTTGGTCCGCTCTCGCTCGCCGATCACACCACGTTCTACTACGTGGTGCTGGTCTTGCTGGTGCTGGTCGCGGCGCTCGCCCACCGCATCGTCAAATCGCAGTTCGGCATGGTGATCCGCGGCATTCGCGACAACGAACGGCGCGTTGCGGCGATCGGCTTTCCCCCCTACCCCTACAAGCTTGTGATCTTCGTCATCGCCGGCGGTATCGCCGGATTGGCCGGCGCGCTCATGGCCAATCACGCCAAGTTCGTCAGCCCCGCCACGATGAGCTGGCAGCTCTCGGGCGAGTTGCTCGCGATGGTGATCCTCGGCTCGGCTAACTCGCTGATCGGGCCGATCCTCGGCGCCGCGTTCTTCCTGGCGTTTCGCGACGTGCTGTCCGACTTCACCGAGCACTGGATGCTGTTTTTCGGTCCGCTGCTGGTTGCGCGCGTGCTCCTCGTCAAGGACGGGATTTGGGGCATGCTGCTGCGCGCGGCCGGTGTTGCGGACACGCCTGGCGAGCCCAAAGTCGATTACGCCGAGCCGGAGCGCGTCGCCGAGGCCGAACCAGGAGCGAGCCGGTGAACGAGTTCCTGCTCGAGATCGATCATCTGCGCAAGGCGTTCGGCGCGCTCGTTGCGACCGACGACGTGACGCTCGCCATCCGCAAGGGCGAGACCCATGCGCTGATCGGCCCCAATGGCGCCGGCAAAACCACGCTGGTCGGGCAATTGACCGGCGAGCTCACGCCCGATGCGGGACGGATCACGTTCGACGGCCGCGACATCACCGCACTTTCGACCGCCCGGCGTGCCCGGCTGGGGCTGGCGCGCTCGTTCCAGATCACCAGCATCTTCGACAGCTTCACGGCGGAGGGAAACGTGGCGCTCGCGGTGCAGGCGACCGAGCTGCATAGCTTCCGGTTCTGGCGACCGGCGGAGCGCATTGCGCGGCTGCGCCAGCCGGCGCGCCACCTGCTCGACGATGTCGGGCTTGGCCCGCTGGGCAATCTCATCGCTTCGCGGATGTCGCACGGCCAGCACCGCCAGCTCGAGCTCGGCATGGCGCTCGCAACCCGCCCGCAGATGCTGCTGCTGGACGAGCCCATGGCAGGCTTGGGTATCGAGGAATCGCGCGCGATGTCGGCGCTGCTCGCGAGCGCCAAGGGACGCTACACCATCCTGCTGATCGAGCACGACATGGACGTGGTGTTCGCACTCGCCGACCGCATCTCGGTTCTGGTCGGCGGTCGCATCGTGGCGTCGGGAACTGCGGAAGAGATCCGCAACCATCCCGGCGTGCGCGTGGCCTATCTCGGCGAAGAGGACGAGGACCTCGATGCTGACGGTTGAAGGCCTCAAGACCAGCTACGGCCAGAGCCAGGTGCTGTTCGGCGTCGATCTCGAGGTCCGCCGCAGCGAGATGGTGACGCTGCTCGGACGTAACGGCATGGGCAAGACCACGACCATCCGCTCGATCATGGGCATGACGCCGCCACAGGCCGGACGGATCGTGTTCGAGGGGCGCGAGCTGCGCGGGCTCACCTCGTTTCGCATTGCCAAGCTCGGCCTCGGCCTGGTGCCGGAAGGACGCGGCATCTTTCCGAGTCTCACCGTGTGGGAGAATCTCACCGCCACCGCGAGCCCGGGACCGAGCGGCACGTCGCACTGGACCACCGACGCGGTGCTCGAGCTTTTTCCCTGGATCCGCGAGCGCAGATCGCAGATGGGCGGTCAGCTCTCGGGCGGCGAGCAGCAAATGTTGGCAATCGCGCGTGCGTTGATGACCAACCCGGAGCTGTTGATCCTCGACGAGGCAACCGAGGGCCTCGCCCCGATCATTCGCAGCGAGATCTGGAAAGTGCTGCGCAAGCTTAAGCGCGGCGGCCAATCGATCCTGCTGGTGGATAAGAACCTCAAGGTTCTCGCGCGGCTTGCAGACCGCCACTACGTGCTCGAGCGCGGACGCGTGCGCTGGAGCGGAGACTCGCGCGCGCTGGGCAAAGATTATGAGGCCATCCGCCGCGTCGTTGGTCTTTAGCGAGCTTTAGACTACGCCGCCGCGCGATGTTAGGGTTGGGCCAACCGATACGCCGTGTGGCAGTCGAAAAGATTTGAATGGGAGGAAACGAGATGCGACGAGTTGCTCTCGCGGGCACGATGCTGCTGGCGCTATGTGCACCCACGCAGGCGGCCGATCAGGTCAAGCTCGGTCTCATAACGCCGCTGAGCGGCCCGATCTCACCTGCCGGGACGGAGACCAAACGCGGCGTCGATCTTGCGCTCGAAGAGCTCGGCAACAAGCTCGGCGGTCTGCCGGTCAAGTACACGGCAGTCGACGACAAGACCAATCCGGCCGAGGCGGTGCAAGGCGCATCGAAGCTGATCGACGACGCCAAGGTCGATTTCGCGACCGGCTTCAGCTCGTCGAACACGATGATCCCGATTTGGAAGACGTTCAATGACGCCGGCATCTTCACCGTCGGCGCGCTGGCGGGGCCGTTGCAGTTTGCCGGCAAGGAATGCACCCCGAACGGCTTCGTGGTTTCGTTCTCCAACGACGACTGGCCCGCTGCGGTCGGCAAATACATGAGCGACAAGGGCATCAAGAGTGCGTTCTTCATTGGCGCGGATTACCAGGCCGGCTATGAGCACGTCGGCGCCGCCATGAAATACTTCAAGGGCAAGGCCATGGGGCCGGCGTATACGCCGCTCACCCAGCTCGACTTCGCGCCCGAGATCGCGCGCATCCGCGCCGAGAAGCCCGACGCGGTTTTCGCCTTCCTGGTCGGAGCCGGCGGGATCGCATTCGTCAAGCAGTACGCCCAGGCGGGCTTGCAGAACCAGATCCCGCTCTACTCCGAAGACCCGGTCGCCAACCCGCTCACCTTCCCGGCGCAGGGCGATGCCGCCGTCGGCGTGATCATGGGCACGAACTGGACCGCCGACCTCGACAACCCCGCTAACAAAAAGTTCGTCTCCTCCTTCACCGCCAAGTACAGCCGCCTGCCCGCCACCTTCGCGGCGCTGGGCTACGACGCCGTCAAGCTCATCGACTCTGCGGTCAAGGAGGTGGGCGGCAAGATCGAGAACAAGGACGCGGTGCGCGCCGCGCTGCGCAAGGCCAATTTCGAGTCGGTCCGCGGCTCGTTCAAGTTCAACAACAACCACTATCCGATCCAGAACCTCTACATCATGGAGGTGAAGAAGGATGAGAAGGGAGCGCTGAAGGCGGTGTTGAAGGACACCGCGGTCAAGGACTGGCAGGATCCCTATCACCAGGAATGCCCGATGAAGTAGCGAGGTTTCCGAGCCAGCAACTGGTCTGTCGTCCCCGCGCAAGCGGGGACCCATCGTGCCAAGCACGCCTGCCTCTGGAATATGGGTCCCCGCCTACGCGGGGACGACAGGAGAGTACTCGGCACCAGCAAGGCGAATCAGAATGAACTCTGCTGCATCCACTCGCGACTACACCGCCCGCGCGCGGCTGTTCGGCGGCAACCGCATGAAGCTTGGGGTCATGGCGTTCAATTGCAGCCACGGCTCCACCATCACTACCGTGCCGGAAGCCTGGAAGCTCGACTGGTCGGATAGCAAAGACATCGCCCAGGCGGTCGATCGCTCCGGGATGGAGGCGCTGCTGCCGGTCGGGCGCTGGAAAGGCTACGGCGGCCCGTCCAACTTCAACAACTGCACGTTCGAGAGCTTCACCTGGGCGTCCGCCATCGGCGCGGTGACGAGCTACTGCACTGTGCTCGCCACCGTGCACGTGCCGCTGGTGCATCCGCTGATGGTGGCCAAGATGGCGACGACCATCGACCATGTCACCGGCGGCCGCTTCGCCATGAACATCGTGTGCGGCTGGTTCAAGAACGAGTTCGACATGTTCGGCGCCCACATGCGCCCACATGACGATCGCTACAAATACGCCACCGAATGGCTCGACTTCGTACGGCGAGCATGGGCGGAAGAAGAAGAGTTTGATTTCAAGAGCGAGAGCTTCGACGCGGCGTCGGTCTGGAGCCAGCCCAAGCCGCTGCAGAAGCCCAATCCGCCGATCATGAATGCCGGCGGATCGCCCGCCGCGCAGGATTTCACCACCCGCTACTGCGACATGAATTTCGTGATCCTGAAGGATCGCACCTATCTCGAGGGTGCCAGGGCGCAGATCGATCACCTCAAGCAGATGGCGCGATCGCACGGCCGCGAGACGCGGATCTGGATCCACGTCTATGTCGTGTGCCGCGACACCGAGAAGGAAGCCAAGGATTATCTGAACTATTATGTCCACGAGAAAGGCGATTGGGAGGCCGCCGGCAATCTCCTGAAAATTTTTGGTCTGCACAATCAGACCCTGGACGCCAAGACGCTCGACGGACACAAGGCCCACTTCATCGCCGGTCACGGCGGCTATCCACTGGTCGGAACCGCCGAGCAGATCGTCGACGAGCTCGGCAAGCTCGCCGAGATCGGGGTCGACGGCTGCCTGATCTCCTGGGTGCGCTACAAGGAGGAGCTTGCGCAGTGGATCGAGCAGGTCCTGCCGCTGATGGAGCAGGCCGGATTGCGCACGCCGTTCCCACCGGCGGAGAGCGCGCGCGGCCCGGCGGCGCCGTCGCGCGTGGGTGACGCGGCCGTGGCGTAGATGCGCGGCGACGCCGTGTTGAGCGTAGCAAGCACGACGAGGCCTCGCGCCGTCGCCCGGATTGCGCTCGCCTGCTTCTGCCTGCTCGCGTTCGGCGCGAATGTGCGCGCCGAGGAGCCCTATCCTTCCAAGCCCATCCGCCTAATTCTTCCGCAGCCCGCGGGAGGCGCGGTCGACCTGATCGCTCGCGCCTTGGGCGATCGCCTAAGCGAATCCATGCGCCAGCCGGTGATCGTCGAGAACATGCCGGGCGCGAACGGCGGCCTGGCTGCGGGACAGGTGGCGCGCGCGACCCCCGACGGACACACCTTATTCATGGCGGTCGATACCAATCTCGTCGTCAATCCCAGCCTCTATCCCAACCTCGCCTACGATCCGTTCCGCGATTTCATCCCGATCAGCATCATCGCCAAGGTCTATCTCGTGCTGGTCGCGAGCCCGAAAGTCGAGATCAACAGCGTGCAGGAGCTGCTGGCGTTTGCGCGGGCAAATCCCGGCAAGCTCAACTACGCCTCGATCGGGCTCGGCACCCAGGCGCATCTCGGCATGGAATTGCTGAAGATGATGACCAAGACCGACATCACGCAGGTGTCCTATCGCGGCACTGCGCCGGCGATGACCGACATCGCGGCCGGCGTGGTCGAGGTCATGTTCACCGGCCCGCCGTCGGCGCTGGCGCTCGCCGCCGGCGGCAAGGTGAAGATATTGGCGGTGGCATCGCCCACCCGCTCGCAGCTCATGCCGCAGGTGCCGACCGTGCAGGAGGCGGGCGTGCCAGGCTACGAGCTGAGCGGCTGGTTCGGCCTACTGGCGCCGGCCAAGACGCCGCAAAGCGTCATTGATCGGCTTTCCAGCGAGGTCAAGAAGGCTGTCGCCGATGCGAGATTGAAGGACCGCCTGACCGAACAGGGTCTCGAGATCTTCGGCAGCACGTCCGCGGAGATGCTCGCCGTGATGACGGCGGATACCAAGAAATGGAGCGAGGTCATCGCCGCAACCGGCGCCAAGATCCCGCAATGACCGCGCAATAATCCCACACTACGATCTCTCGTTCTCGTCAGGAGCACCAGCATGGCTGAGGGTATTACCGGGTGGCGATTACACCTCGGCGTGATTTTTCCCACCCCGGTTCCGCCACGCGCCGTGCTGGAGTTCTACGAGGCGGTGCCCGAGGGCGTCGACGTGACCACCGTCTCACTCACCATTCAGCAGCTCTCCGACGACGACATGGACGAAGCCATCAAAGGCATGGAGCGGGCGGCCAAGCAGTTGGCCAATTTCGACGTCGACATCGTCTACCAGTCCGGGGTGCCGCCGGTGGTCCGCCGCGGCCTCAAGTTCGGCGACGAGCTCGCCGACCGCCTGTCGCAGGCCTGCGGCCTGCCGGCGATCACCGACATGTCGAGCGTCATCGATGCCATGCGTGCGTCGAAGCTCAAGACGCTCGCCATGGCGACGCCGTTCGAGCCGTTCATCAACGATCGATTGGTCAAATATCTCGCCGCGGAGGGGATCGAGGTCACGAACAACACCGCGCTCGGCATCAAGCGCAACGTGGAGATCCGCCGGCTGCCGATCCCGGTCGAGTATAACGTCGCGCGCAAGACCTATCTTGAAGCGAAGCAAAGGCCTGACGGCATCTATATTCCTTGCGGCGGTTGGGGCAGCATCCACAATATCGATCTGCTCGAACGCGACCTCGACACCACGGTCGTCACCTGGATGAACGCCATGATCTGGAGCGCGCTGCGGCGCGGCAAGGTCTCGGGCGCGATTCACGGCTTCGGCAAGTTGTTGGCGTCGCTATAAACTGCCGACGCGGTCGCCGCCCGACGACCAGGGAGGAACCAATGAGAAGCTTCCTTGGAGTGATTTTGGCCATGATGGTTTCAATGCCGACCATGTCCTCGGCGCAGCAACAACAAGCGCCGCTGCAGCGTGTGCATCTGATGACGGGCGCCGGGACGTTGCCGCGCAATCCGACAAACCGGCTCGAATATCTGCGCTACGCCACCACCGGCGAACCGAGACTGACCGGCAAGGAGCTGATCGAGCGGATACCCGAGGTGCAGAAGTTTGCGCGCGTAACCGTCGAATCCGACGAGTTCATTCCTTACGACCAGCCGCAGGAGCTCAAGGCCCTCAGTCTGCGGATGAGCGCGCGGCTGGCGGAGCCCGATATCGCCGGCATTGTTTTCACCCACGGCACCAACACCATCGAGGAGACCGCCTATTTCATGAATCTCACCGTCAGGAGCGAGAAGCCGGTGGTGATCGTGGGAGCGCAGCGGCCGTTCAGCACGTTGAGCTCGGACGCACCGCTCAATCTGCTCAATGCCATTCGGGTCGCTGCCGACTCCACCGCACGCGGCAAAGGCACGCTGGTCGTTCTCAACGATGAAATCAACGCTGCGCGTGACGTGAGCAAGACCAACACCTATCGCGTCGAAACCTTCCAAGCGCGCGAGCTCGGAATCCTGGGCTACGCCGATCCGGACAGGATTGTTTTCTATCGCGCCCCCACCCGCAAACACACGGCGCAATCGGAGTTCGATCTGGCGCAGGCGACGGAGCTACCGAAGGTCAGCATCCTCTACGGATATGCGGGCGACGATGGCGACCTTGCCAAGGCCGCGGTCGCCGCCGGCGCCAAGGGTCTGGTCATTGCCGGTACGGGCGCGGGCCACACCCAGAACGCAAGAAAGGTTCTTAAGGAGCTTTACGATACAACCGGCGTGGTGGTGGTGCGCAGTGCCCGCGTCGGCGCCGGCCGGGTCGTCCGCGACGACAATTGGCAGGAGCCGGGCTTCGTCGCGGCCGATAACCTGAGCCCGCAAAAGGCGCGCATCCTGCTGCAATTGGCTCTGATCAGGACCGCCAAGCCGGACGAAATCCAGCGGATGTTCGACGAATATTGATATCGCTTGGAAACGAACGCCGCCTCACGGCGGCGTCACGCCGAGCTCCTTGGCGCAGGCAAGGAGCCGCGACCAAGTGCCGTGCGGCAGCGGAATGCCGTTGCGCATGCGCTCGTCCCGGATGCTGTCGCCACGCTCGCCCGGCAGGTAGATGCGCTCGACGTCCTCATCGGGCGGCAGCGCTCGTATCCGATCCCCCAATTCGTCCGCTTCGGCGAGGATACGGTCGAGGTCGCCGAAGGCCGCGAGATCAACCGCGATCGCCACTCCGTTGAGAAACGGCGCGTCCAACGCGCCGCCGGCAGCGAGCGCCGGGGCAATGATCGGGTTACCCACCGTCAGGCTGCAGAGGCATTCTATCATGAAGGAGAGACCCGAGCCTTTCGGACCGCCGAGCGGCAACAGCGTCGCAACCTTGCGCGGATCGGTGGTTTCGCGTCCCTCGGCGTCCAGTCCCCAGCCCGGCGGAATCTCGCGGCCAGCGTCGCGCGCGCTCATCACCTTCCCCATCGCGACGGTCGAGGTGGACATATCAAGCAGCAGCGGCGGCCGGGTCTTGGCCGGGAACGCGATCGCGAGCGGATTGGTCGAGACGCCGGCGACCTTGGCGCCGTAGTAAGCCATCATCGGACCCGACGCCGACATCACGATGCCGGCCATTCCCGCATTCGCCGCCTGCAGCGCGAAATAGCCGACCGCGCCAGCATGGGTAATGTTGCGCGCCACGCACCAGCCGATATGGACCTCGCGCGCCCGCGCGATCGCTTCCGCCATTGCCAGCGCCATGGCGACCGCTCCCGGCGCGCGGTCCGCCTCCAGCACCGCGATCGCGCCCGCCCGCTTCTCCACGCGCATCTCGGGGGTCGAGTTCATGACCTTGTGCTTCAAGCGGTCGAGATAGATCGGGATGCGCAACATCCCGTGCGAATCCACGCCGCGCAGGTTGGCCCACACCAGCGACTTCGCCCACTCGTCCGCCATGGCGCGCGCAACGCCCGCAGCCTGGAACAACGCGCTCGCGAAGCGCTCGAGGTCCGCGCTCCGGACGATGTGCAATTCACTCTTCGGCGCCATGCTTCGGTCTCTTTTAATGTCGGTGGCGGCACACGCTGTAGCCCGGTTCGAGCGCAAGCGAAATCCGGGCCAGCGCATGACTAGTTAGCTTGTCTTTGCGTTCATTCTCTGTTCTGGTCAGACATTCCGTCCGAATCACGGGGTCGGCTGCTCAATCGGCCCGACGCGCCGATGACCGTCTCTCATCTCGCACACCTCAATCCCGATCAGCGCCGCGCGGTCGAATACGGCGGGCCGGATTTCATCAATGCCGGTCCGCTGCTGATCCTGGCGGGCGCGGGCTCGGGCAAGACCAACACGCTCGCCCATCGCGTCGCGCACCTCGTCCTCAACGGCATCCATCCGCGACGGATCATGCTGCTGACGTTCTCGCGCCGCGCCGCCGCCGAGATGACGCGCCGCGTGGAGCGCATCGCGGCCAAAGTGCTACGCGGCAGCGCCGCCATGCCGACCGATGCGCTTGCCTGGTCAGGCACTTTTCACGCCACCGGCGCCCGCCTCTTGCGCGAATATGCGCCGCGCATCGGCCTCGACCGCGCCTTCACCATCCACGACCGTCAGGACTCCGCCGACCTCTTCAATCTCATCCGCCACGATCTCGGCTTCTCGCAGAAGGAGCAGCGCTTTCCGACCAAGGACACCTGCCTCGCCATCTATTCGCGCGCCGTGAACGCGCAGATGCCGCTCGGCGACGTGCTGGCTTCGGCGTTTCCGTGGTGCGCGACGT
>JBKPUA010000397.1:0-14261 GCA_046735815.1 Pseudomonadota bacterium | reverse complement strand
GCGCGGAGGAAGTGCCGGCGGATTTGGCGGCGTCCTGCAGCAGCGTCAGTACACTGGCCTCCGGCTGGGAGAGGGACGAAAAGGCGCGAGCTTGGCTCGCCGCCTCACGCCACCTTGCGGTCCATCAGCTCCATCTCGACTGGCTGCACCTCGTCGGTGTGCACGGCGAAGCGCCGCAGCACGTTGGGCCCGAAGGTGGTGCTGAAGGCGACGTCGGCGGCGTCGCGCCCGCGCGCCATGACGATGCGGCCGATGCGCGGGATGTTGTGACGGGCGTCGAAGCTGTACCAGCGGCCGCCGAGATAGACCTCGAACCAGGCGCTGAAATCCATCGGCTCCGGCTCGGGCGGCACGCCGATGTCGCCGAGATAGCCGGTGCAGTAGCGCGCCGGGATGTTCATGCAACGGCAGAGCGTGATGGCGAGATGCGCGAAGTCGCGGCACACGCCGCGGCGCTCGATCGCAACCTCCGCCGCGGTCTTGGTGGCGCGGGCGTGCTGATAGCCAAAGCGCACATGGGAATGGACGAAATCGCAGATCGCCTGCACGCGCGCCCAGCCGAGCGGCGTATTGCCGAACTGTGCCCAGGCCGCCTGCATCAGGCGATCGGTCTCGCAGTAGCGGCTCGCCAGCAGATACACGAGCACATCGTGCGGCAGATCGGCGATCTCGTGCTGGCGCGCGCTGGGCTCGATCGGGTCAGGCAGGCCGCTATCGGCAATCAGCGCATCGGTCGAGAGTTCCAGCTGGCCCGCTGGCGCGACCAGCCGTGTGCAGATATTGCCGAACGCATCGGTGTAGCGCGTCACCGGCGCCATCGGCGTCGGCGTGATGTGAAGATGATCGGGCTTGATGATGTCGGACGCACGCGACGGATGCACGTTGAGCATCAACACCATCGGGGTGCGCTCGACGAACTCGTAGAGCATCTCGAAGCCAACACGGATTTGCATGGGATGAGTCTCGACCTTCGACAGGCTAATCGGCGCAAATCGCCGCGGCGCGAGCGTTCTCGCATTCGGGGGCGGCTCGGATACCGGAATATGATGGCTGAGGCCAGTAATTTTTAGCGACGCGTTGCAACAATGACTTTGCAAATACTTTAATCAGTCATAAATGACCTCAAATGACCGCGAATTGGGATCGATTCTGCATAAGAAATGTTCTTCTACGCATTATTGTTTGAAATCTTGCCAGCAGCACGTGCCCAGATATTCGGCGCGCCCAAACAAGCGGCAGGTTCCCCCTAGTGTCCGATTCCGAAGTTCGGTCACACTTTATTCCCTGCGCTCCAGCTCCAGAAGTCGCGGCCTTCCTCGCGCATGAAGCGGGCGAGCACCATGTTGTGCACCTCGGAGGCGCCGTCGACGAGGCGCGCCTGGCGAGCGTAGCGGTAGATCCATTCGAGGATCGTGTCCTTGGAGTAGCCGCGCGCGCCGTTGAGCTGGATGGCGACATCGGCGGCTTGGTGGAGCGTGTCGGCGACGTGCACCTTGGCCATGGAGACTTCCTTGCGCGCGCGATCGTCCTGATCGAGCTTCCAGGCCGCATGCATCACCAAAAGCCGACCGATCTGGATGCGATGCGCCACCTCGCCGAGCTTGATCTGCACGCTCTCGCGATCGGCGAGCCGCACGCCGAAACCTTCACGCTCCGCCACGTAAGCCTGCGCGATCTCCGTCGCGCGCTTGGCGAGACCGAGCCAACGCATGCAATGGGTGAGCCGGGCCGGGCCGAGCCTGATCTGGGTGACGCGCAAGCCGTCGCCGACTTTCATCAGCACGTTCTCGCCCGCGACCTCGAGCCCCTCGAACAGAAGCTCGCAGTGACCGCCGTGCTCCTCCGGCCCCATGATCGGAATGCGGCGCAGGATGCTCCAGCCCGGCTGGTCGCGGTGATAGAGGAAGGCAGTGAGCCCGCGGCGCGAATCGTGCGAGGTGCGCGCCACCAGGATGAAATGGTCGGCGATGCCGGCGCCGGTGATGAACCACTTGTGGCCGTGGATCACCCAGCGGTCGCCCTTCTTCTCCGCGCGGGTGCGGATCATGCCGGGATCCGAGCCACCGCCGGGCGCTGGCTCGGTCATGGCGAAGGACGAGCGCACCGCGCCCGCGACGATGGGCGCGAGCCAGCGCTCCTTCTGCGCTTGCGTCCCCGCGCGCGCGAGGAGGTTCATGTTGCCGTCGTCGGGCGCGGCGCAATTGAACGCGAGTGGGCCGAAGATCGAGCGGTTCGCCTCCTCGTACATCGCGGCCCAGCCCACCACCGGCAGTGCCATGCCGCCGTACTCCTTCGGCGCCTGCGGCGCCCATAAGCCTTCGGCCTTGGCCTTGGCCTGCACGGCGCGCAGCACGTCGAGACGGATGTTCTCGTGATCGTCATAGTTGGCGGGATCGGCTTCGAGCGGCAGCACGTGCTCCTCGACGAAGCGGCGCGTGCGCACGCGGATGTCCTCGATCTCGGGCGGAAGGGTGAAGTCCATGTTCTGCCTCAGTGTCGCAACTGCACTCTCTTACCCGCGCAGCGCCACCATCTGCCCGCCATCCACGACGATGGTGGTGCCGGCGATGAAGCGGCCGGCGTCGGAGACGAGAAGCAGCATGGCGCCGTCGAGATCGCGTTCCTCGCCGAAGCGGCCAACGGGAATCTCGCGTTTGATCGCCGCGCCCGGCTCGCTCATGAGATAGTCGCGGTTGAGCTCGGTCACGATCCAGCCCGGCGCGATGGCGTTGACGCGGATGCCCTTGAAGGCGAGCTCGAGCCCGAGCGTCTTGGTGAGCTGAATGACGCCGGCCTTCGCCACCGAATAGGCTACGGTGCCCTTGGAGACGCCGAAGCCGAGCACCGAGGCGATGTTGACGATGGCGCCGCCCTTGCCTGCCGCCAGCATGCGGCGTGCTGCCTCCTGCGCCCAGAAAAATACCGCGTCGAGATTGGTGCCGACGACACGCCGCCACTCCTTCTCCGGCAGCTCGACCGCACGGTTGGCATGCGCAACGCCGGCATTGTTGACCAGGATGGTGACGGTGCCCAAGGCGGCTTCCGCCGCGTCGAACGCGCGCGTCATGGCGCCGCGATCGAGCACGTCGGCTTCGATCGCGATGGCGCGGCCGCCGGCCGCCTCGATACGCGCCTTCACCGCCGCGAGCCGGTCGGCGCGGCGCGCCACCAGCGCGACCGCGGCGCCCGCCTCCGCCAGCACCTCGGCAAAACGCACGCCGAGCCCGCTCGATGCACCGGTGACCAGCGCGACGCGGCCCTTGAGATCGAACATTTCTGCGATGCTCATCCATACCCTCGACTTCGCTCCCGCCGCGGACGATACTTGAACAAACGCTCCGCCATCACCGGGAACGGCGCCCGATGATGGCACAATTAACGCAGGGTTTCCCATGGCCGAACACGATCACGAACACGAGCATTCCGAGCTCTCCGACGCACAGCTGCGCGTGCGAGTGCTCGAGACGGTGCTCACCGAGAAAGGCTACATCGATCCGGCGGCGCTCGATGCCATCATCGAGACCTACGAGCGCAAGGTCGGGCCGCATGTGGGCGCGCGCGTCGTCGCCAAGGCGTGGAACGATCCCGCCTTCAAGCAGGCGCTACTCGCGGATGCCTCGGCGGCAGTGCGCACCCTCGGCCACGAGAGCCGGGTCGGCGACCATCTCGTCGCGGTCGAGAATACCCCGCGCCTGCACAACATGGTCGTGTGCACGCTGTGCTCCTGCTATCCGTGGGAAATGCTCGGCTTGCCGCCGGTCTGGTACAAATCCGCGCCCTACCGCTCACGCGCGGTCAAAGACCCGCGCGGCGTGCTCGCCGATTTCGGCATCAAGCTGCCGAAGGAGACCGAGATCCGGGTATGGGACTCGACCGCCGAGACTCGCTTCCTGGTGTTGCCGATGCGGCCGTCCGGCACCGAGGGCTGGAGCGAGGAACGTCTGACCGAGCTCGTGACCCGCAACTCCATGATCGGCACCGGCTTCGCCAAGCGGCCCGAGGAGATCGCCTGATGGACGGCATCCACGACATGGGCGGCATGGACGGCTTCGGCAAAGTCGAGCCCGAGCCGAACGAGCCGGTGTTCCATGCGGCGTGGGAAGGGCGCGTGCTCGCGATGCAGCGCGCCATGGGCTATGCCGGCGCGTGGCACATCGACATGTCGCGCTTTGCGCAGGAGCGCCTGCCGCCGCAGGTCTATCTCGGCGCGTCGTACTATCAGCGCTGGGCGCTGGCGATGGAGTGCAATGTCGTCGAGCGCGGCTATGCCGGCGCGGACGAGATCGCCGCCGGCCACGCATTGCACCCGGCCAAGCCGCTCAAGCGCAAGCTCACACCCGACGTGATCAAGCAGGGGCTCACGCGCGGCTCGTTCTTCCGGCAGGCAGCAGCACCGGCGCGCTTCAAGCCGGGCGACCGGGTGCGCACCAAGAACATCCATCCGCAGACTCATACAAGACTGCCGCGCTACGCCCGCGGCAAGCTCGGCGTCGTGGAGCTCGTGCACGGCTGCCACGCCTTTCCGGACGCGGTGGCGATCGACCAGGGCGACAATCCGCAATGGCTCTACACGGTGGTGTTCGACGGCCGCGAGCTGTGGGGCCCCGACGCCGACCCGACGCTGAAGGTCTCGATCGATGCGTTCGAGCCTTATCTCGATGCGGCCTCATGACGTGGAGCACGCGGAGATGCGCCGCGCTTTGAATTGCTCCTTGGCAGCGTCCGCCATTATCGCGACGCTATGGCTTCTGAACGTGCCCGACATTAACGACTGGGCTACTATCGCTGTCGTTACGATCGGCGTGTATTGGTCGGATGTGGAGTTTAGACAGCTTCGTTCGATGTGACGGGGTTGGCCTCCGTCCGCGACGTCAGCACGAGATGACCTCGATCGATCCCATCGCTTCCCGCCGCGCGACCGACGCGGTGCCCAGTATTCCGCGCGACGCGGAGGGGCCGGTGTTTCGCGAGCCGTGGGAGGCGCAGGCCTTCGCCATGGCGCTCGGCTTGCACGCACGCGGCCTGTTCACCTGGCCGGAATGGGCGGCGATGCTCGCCGAGGAGATCAAGCGCGCGCAGGCCGCCGGCGATCCCGACACCGGAGAGACCTATTATCGCCATTGGCTCAACACCCTCGAGCGCATGGTCGCCGCCAAGGGCGTGGCGAACGCGCAGGCGCTCGATCGCTACCGCGAGGCGTGGGCGCATGCTGCCGAGCGCACGCCGCACGGCACGCCGATCGAGCTCACTCCCGAAGACTTTGCGGATTAGCGAGGGCCGGCCGCTGCGCCACCGACATCGGGCGTATGCACGTGCTCAGGCCGCACGCCCACCGCGATGAGGCGCGCCGGGATGCGGCGCAGCGGCGCAAAGCGCGAGATCAATCGCAAGGCCAATGGCGGCTCAAGCGATGTAGCGCCGCCGAGCGCGCGATCGATCACCTTGTCCTGCAGGAACACCTGAATGCGCTGGGTGATGCGGGTGGGAAGCTCGCGCCGCTTCTGCACGCGCGCGAGATCATCCTCGCTCACGGTGGCGGCTTTGAGCGGCTGCCAGAGGATATTCGCGGCCGCCACCGCGTCCTGCACCGCGAGGTTCACGCCGACGCCGCCGATCGGCGACATCGCATGCGCGGCATCGCCAATGCACAACAGCCCCGGACGGTGCCAGCGCTCGAGCCGGTCAACCGTGACGGTCAGAAGCTTGATCTGATCCCAGTCCTTAAGCTCGTCGACGCGGTCGGCGAACACCGGCACGACCTCCGCCACGTTGCGCCGGAACGCCGGCAGACCAGCGCGCTTGGTTTCCTCGAAGGCGCCCTTGCGGATCAGAAAGGCGCACTGCCAATAATCGCCGCGGTTGAGCAGCACGACAATGCGCCCGGCCTCGAACCGTCCCATGGTTTGTTCTGGATCGTTGCTCTTCATCGGCAACCGGAACCAGAGCACGTCCATCGGAGCGCCAAGATTCTCGACCCGCAGGTGGCCGCGCTCGCGCACGGTCGAGTGCCGGCCGTCGCAGCCCACGGTGAGATCGGCGCGAATTTCGATCGGTCCATCCGGCGCCTGCGCGCGCACGCCGGCGACGCGGCCGTTCTCCTCGATCAGATCGAGCGCCTCGGTCCGCATGTGCAGCCGGAACGCGGGATAGCGCCGGCCGTGCGCGGCGAGAAAATCGAGGAAATCCCATTGCGGCATCAAGGCAATGAACTTGCAGCGGGTCGGCAGATGGCTGAGGTCGGCGAAAGCGTATTCCTGACCGCCGAAATACGCGCCGATATTGGCCTCCTTGTGATGCGGCAGCTTGAGAAACTCGTCGAGCAGGCCGAGCTCGGCCATCACCTCCAGGGTCGAAGGATGAATGGTGTCGCCGCGGAAGTCGCGCAGGAAATCGGCGTGCTTCTCGAGCACGATCACGTCCACGCCGGCACGCGCCAGCAGGAAGCCGAGCATCATCCCGCAGGGTCCGCCGCCGACGATGCAGCACTTGGTCGAAAGCTGTTGGATGGGAATCTGTGCGGCCTTTCGCGAGCGACCGGCAAGGTCGTCGCGCGCTAGATAGCGACCATGCGCTCGGTGACGATATAGCCGGTGAGCAGCAGGCTGCCGAAGGCGATGATCACGACGGCGGCGCCGACCTCGATGCCGCGCATCGCCAGCATGCCGTAGCCCGAGCGCGCGTCGGCGAGCCGCTTGGCCCAGGCTTTGGCGCCGACCGCAATGGTGGCGATGATCGCCACCGTGATGGCGGTGCCGAGCCCCATGACGAAGGTGGCGACGACGCCCGCCCAGAACAGCCCCTGCGCCAGCGCGAACACCAGCACCAGGATCGCGCCCGAGCACGGCCGCAAACCGACGGCGACGATGGCGGAGAGGCCGCGCTTCCATCCGCCCGGCCCGGCAAGCTCCTCCGGCTCCGGCGCATGGGCGTGCCCCCAGGCCGAGGCGTGGTCGTCGTGATCGTGATGATGCGCGTGGCCATCGCCATGATGGTGATGATCGTGACCGTGCGCGTCGCAGGCATGGTCGTGCGCATGATGGTCGTGGTCGTGCGCATGGTGATCGTGTGTGTCATGCGCGTGATCGTGATGCGCACGATGATCCGGCGGCGTGACCGCGGCGCCCACGGCGGCGGGGCGATTGAGTGTCCGCGCCGTCGTAATAAACGCGCGGCCCTTCACCCACAGCAAGCGCAGCCCGATCAAGATGATCAGCGAGTAGCTGACGATCTCGATGAGGTCGACCGCGCGCCGCATAGTGCCCGCGGTGGCATTCAGGAGAACGGCGGCGACGCCGACCAGCGCCACCGCGACCAGCGCCTGCAACAGCGCCGAGGCGAACGACAGCACCACGCCGCGCATCCAGGTCTCTTCATTGGCGACGATGTAGGACGAGATCACCGCCTTGCCGTGACCTGGGCCGGCGGCGTGAAAGACGCCGTAGAGGAACGAGAGCCCGAACAGGCCCCAGGCGGCGCTGCCGTCGGCCTTGGCGGCGCGAATGAGGCTCGAGAACTGGCGATAGAACTCCGCCTGCTTGGCAAAGATCCAGCCGAGCACGCCGCCCACCGGCGCTGGCGATGCTTGCGGGCGCGGCGTGCCGAACGGAGAGGTTTGCGCGAAGGCGGCGTCCAGCACGCCGGCCATGACGAGCACACCCGCGACGACGGCCGCGAGCAAGAGGATATGAATGACCGGTCGTCCCGCGACGACGGTTTTCACGGGCATTTCACCACGAGCTTGTTGGCGTATTGGGCGCCGATGGTCAGCGACGGATCGCGCTGATCGGGACCGAGCTGGCTCAATTGCTGCGCCAGTGCAGCGTTCATCTCCTCCGGCCGCGCCACCGTGAGCTTGCACTGCACCGGCGCGCCGACGAGCTTGGCCGGATCCTTCTCGGCAAAGCTGAAGTCGACGAAGAACTCACGGTCGTACACCTCGACAGTGAGGTCCTTCGCCTTCACCGGCTGTTTGAGCGGCAGCGTGAAGTGCAGCGTCAGCACCGTTTCCTTGGTGTCGAAGTCGAGATAGTAGCCCGGCGCGGGCTCGTTGAACTCCACCTTCTTGCCGTTGGCCTTGGCGTAGGTGAAGAAGTCGTATTCCTTGAGCGAGGTGACGTTGACCTCGGCGAGCGGGGTGAGCTCCTCGCGGGTGAATTCGCCCTTCTTCTTCGCCTCGAGGCCCTGCGTGGCGAACGCCGAGAACATGTCGTCGAAGGTCCAGGCGTGGCGAACGCCCGTGATCGTACCGTCGGGCGCGAACACGAGTTCGCTTTTCATCGTGACCCAGACGTGCGGGTGCGACGATGCCGGCGCGGCCGCACTTGCGAGCGCTGCCAGCGCTGCCGCGACGGAGAGAAAGAAACGTTGGATCATGAGTTTGGCTCGCCGAGCTTTGGCCGCACGATATCATGGACTGCGGCGGAATGGAGGCCGAATTGCAGGTGCAGGACGCCGCGATCACAAGATGACACGAAAGTTACAAGCCCGCCGCCCCACCATCGGCGCGCGGATCGTGGGCGCCTTCCAGGGTTCCGTCGGCGTGCAGCACCACCGCTCCGGCGTGCCCCATGACGTCCGAATACGGTTGGGGTAGCACCTCGACATCGTGGCCGGCCGAGAGCAGCCGATCGACGAGCGAATCCTCGAAGCGCGATTCCATGCGCAGATTGGTGTGCGTCGAGCCCCAGGTGCGGCCCAACAGCCAGCGCGGTGCATCGAGCGCGCGCTCGAGCGGCATACGGTAGAGCACATGGCGGGTGAATAGCGCCGCTTGCGTTTGCGGCTGGCCGTCGCCGCCCATGGTGCCGTAGGCGATGATCCGGCCGTCGGCGAGCACGACCAGCGCGGGATTGAGGGTGTGGAACGGCAGCCGGCCGGGCGCGAGCGCATTCAACGCGCTCGCGTTAAGCGAAAAGCTCGCGCCGCGATTCTGCATGATCACGCCGGTGCGCGGCAGCACCACGCCCGAGCCGAACTCCCAATAGAGCGACTGGATGTAGGAGACGACGAGCCCCGCGGCATCGGCAGCGCCCATCCACACCGTGTCGCCTTCGCCATAGGGCGCGGGCCAGTGCGCAGCCTTGCGGCGATCGATCGCGAGCGCTTCGCTCTCGAGAAATTTGCCATCGAGATAGCGCTCGACCGGATGGGGGAAGCGATCGGGATCGGTGATGACGCGATCGCGCACGGCGAAGGCGCGCTTGGTCGCCTCGATCAGCCCGTGAACGTGATCGAAGCCTTCACCCTGTGGAACGCGCGAGCGCTCGTAGAGCGCGAGGATCATCAGCGAAGCCAGACCTTGGGTCGGCGGCGGCGTGTTGAAGGCGGTGCCGATGGCGAGCGCAACCGACAGCGGCTCGCCCAGCATGGCGCGCTGGCGCTCCAGGTCGCTACGCGTGACCGGGCTACCGATGCGTTCGAGGTCGGCGGCGATCTCGCGCCCGATATCGCCGCGGTAGAAGTCATCGAGCCCGGCATGGGCGAGATGATCAAGCATTGCGGCCAGCGCCGCCTGCGTGAGGCGGGCGCCGGCATCCGGCGGCTTGCCGTCGATCAGGAACGTCGGCGCGAAGCCCGGCACGTGCTCGAGTTCGCCGAGCTTCTCGGCGGTAAGGCGTGCCTGGCTCGGCGTGACGAGGTAACCCTCGCTGGCGTACCGGATCGCCGGCGCGAGCAGATCGGACAGCGGCAGACGCCCGCCATGCGCGCGTGCCGCCTCCAACGCCAAGCTCCAACCGGCGATTGCTCCCGGCACGGTGAGCGCGGCAAGCGGCCCGCGCGCCGGCACGCTTTCGTATTCGCGGTAGAGCTCGCGGCGCGCATCGCTGCCGGCGCGGCCGGCCGCCATGAACGCGCGCACGCGGCCCGACGGCTCGCGCACGAGCCAGAAACCGTCGCCGCCCACCTGCGTCATATGCGGATAGACCGCGGCAATGGTCGCCGCCATTGCGACCATGGCCTCGAGCGCGTTGCCGCCTTCGGCCAGCACCGCGCGGCCGGCCTCAACCGCCGCGTGGTGCGGCGCCGCGACGACGCCGCGGCGATGTCCGGAGGTGTGGAGGTCCATGGTTGGAACGAGCGGCAAACTCGGTGCACTCCCTCTCCCCGAAGGGGAGAGGGAGCCCACCCGTGCAAGCCTCCACACTGAGATTCACACTGGCCGCTCGGATACGCCTTCGCTCAAACCGCGGCGCTTGAGCAAACCCTCGGGCGTGGGCAAGCGGCCGCGGAAGGCGGTGTAGAGCTCGGCCGGGTCGCGCGTGCCACCGGCGGAGTAGACGTGATCGTGCAGCTTCTTTGCGGTGCCGGGATCGAAGATGTCGCCGGTCTCCTCGAAGGCCGAGAACGCGTCGGCGTCGAGCACCTCCGACCACATGTAGCTGTAATAGGCGGCGGCGTAACCGCTGCCCGCGAACACGTGCTGGAAATGAGTGGGGCGATGGCGCATGACGATCTCCGCCGGCATGCCGATGCGCGCCAGCGCCGATTGCTCGAAGGTGTTGATGTCGAAGCTCTCGTCCGCAGCGGGGCGCGCAAGATGCAGGTCGAGATCGATCAGCGCCGAGGCCACGTATTCCACGGTGGCGCAGCCCTGGTTGAAAGTGCGTGCGGCGACCAGGCGCTGCAGCAGGTCCGGCGGCATCGGCTCGCCGCTGCGATGGTGCAGGGCGAAGCGGCGCAGGATGTCCGGGTGCTCCAGCCAATGCTCGTAGAGCTGCGAGGGCAACTCCACCCAGTCGGTGAGAACGCCGGTGCCGGAGACCATGGGATAGGTGACGTCGGAGAGGAGCGCGTGCAGCGCGTGGCCGAACTCGTGGAACAGGGTCTTGGCGTCCTCGAACGACAATAGGGTGGGCTCGCCCGCGCCCGCCTTGGAGAAATTCATGACGTTGACGACGAGGGGACGGATGTCGCCTTTGAGCTTCTCCTGGTCGCGCAACGTCGTCATCCAGGCGCCGCTGTGCTTCGAGGCACGGGCGAAATAGTCGCCGAAGAACAGGCCGCGGTGGCGCCCGGCGGCGTCGCGCACCTCCCACACCCGCACATCCTGGTGCCAGACCGGAATGCCGTCGCGCCGCTCGAAGGTGAGCCCAAACAGACGGTTCGCGGTGTAGAAGGCCGCCTCGATGATGCGCTCGAGCAGGAAGTACGGCTTGACCGTCGCCTCGTCGATGTCGCAGCGCGCCTTGCGCAGCTTCTCCGCGTAGTAGCGCCAGTCCCACGGCGCGAGCGCGAAATTTCCTCCCTCTGCCTGCACCAGGCTTTGCAGCGCGTCGCGATCTTCCATCGCGTGCTGGCGTGCCGGCGCCCAGACGCGATCGAGCAGCGCGCGCACCGCTTCCGGCGTCTTCGCCATGGCGTCGTCGAGCCGGTAATGGGCGAAGGTCGGATAGCCGAGCAGCCGCGCGCGCTCGGCGCGCAGCACCACCATCTCGGCGATGATCGCCTTGTTGTCGGTCGCGCCGCCACCGTCGCCGCGCGCGACCCAGGCGCGAAAGATTTTTTCGCGGAGATCGCGCCGCGCGGAGAACTGCAGGAACGGATCGGCGCTCGAGCGCGAGGTGGTGATGACGTGCTTGTCGGCAAGACCGCGCTCCTCGGCCGCCGCCCGCGCCGCCGCGCGCACGAAATCGGGCAGACCGGCGAGGTCGTCCTCGCCTTCGAGCACAAGCGTGTAGCCCTGCTCGTCCGCGAGCACATTCTGGGCGAAGCTGGTGCCGAGCGTGGCGAGGCGCTCGTTGATCTCGGCGAGCCGCGCTTTCGCAGCGGCATCGAGCGCGGCGCCCGCGCGCGTGAACATTACGTGGTAGCGATCGAGCACCCGCCCCTCTTCCGCCGTCAGCCCAAGCTGATCTTTCCGGCGCTGCAGGGCGTCGATGCGCCGGAACAGATTCTCATCCATGAGGATGCGGTTCCAGTGCTTCGCCTCCTGCGGGGCGAGGTCACGCTCGATCTCGAGGATGGCGTCGTTGGTGTGCGCGCCCGCCAGCACGTGGAACACGCTGCCGACACGCGTGAGCGCGTCGCCCCCGCGTTCGAGCGCAACAATCGTATTGGCGAAGGTCGGCTCCGACGGATCGGCGGCAATCGCCGCGACCTCGGCCGCGTGGGCGGCGAAGGCGTGCGCGAAGGCCGGCGGAAAATGCTCCGGCTTGATGCGGTCGAACGGCGGCACGCGGAACGGGCCGGACGCTTCCGGCAACAACGGGTTCTCGCTGCCGGCGGCGCCGGCAAGTGTTTGGTTCTGCTGATTCATGACCGTCATATGGGGATTAAACGATTTCGCCGCACCGTAATGGAGGACGAGAGCCGAAGCACGCTAAAATTGGAACCGCTGGTTGTGCCGGATTTTTCGATGTGACAGCGCGACGGCGCAGGCTAGACTGGTTCCAAAGCTCAACAACCGTCAATCGGGCCGCCTCGCGTGCGCTTGGGCATGCGAGAACGCGCATTCAGGAGGAGGAAGCATGGTCTCGTTCACCTTGAACAATCGACAAGTCTCGGTCGATGCCGAGCCGGGCACGCCGCTCCTATGGGCGATCCGCGACCATGTCGGCTTGACCGGCACCAAATACGGCTGCGGCGCGGGCCTCTGCGGCGCCTGCACCATTCACATCGACGGCACGGCGCAACGCTCGTGCCAGATCGACGTGGGCTCGGTCGCCGGCCGCAGCGTGGTGACGATCGAAGGACTGTCGCCCAACTCCTCTCATCCGCTGCAGAAGGCCTGGGTGGCGGAAGAGGTGCCGCAATGCGGCTACTGCCAGTCCGGCCAGATCATGAAGGCGGCGGAGCTGCTCGCGAAGAATCCCAAGCCCACGCGCGCCGACATCATCGCTCACATGGACGGCAATATTTGCCGCTGCGGGACCTATCACCGGATCATCGCCGCCGTCCAGCGCGCATCGCGGGAGGGCTGAGCCATGACGATGCTCGATACCAATCTGTCCCGCCGCAGCGTGCTCGCCGGCCTCGGCGGGCTGACCTTCTGCATCGCGGTCGGCAATGACGGCGTGCGCCTGATGTCGCAGGCGCAGGCCAACGCTCTAGCCAATGCCAGCGTCACGCCATGGGTGCGCATCGCGCCCGACGGCCGCATCACCATTCTCAGCGCAGGCGCCGAGATGGGGCAGGGCTCGATGACCTCGCTGCCCCTGATCGTGGCGGAAGAGATGGATGCCGACTGGTCGAAGGTCGCGATCGAGTGGGTCCCGGCCGACGCCAAGGTCTACGGCTACAAGGATCCGTTCGGCACCGAGAACCTGATGTGGATCGTCGGCAGCCGCGCGGTGCAGCTCTATTTCACCCAGTTGCGGATGGCGGGCGCACAGGTGCGCAAGGTGCTGATCGCCAATGCCGCGCAGAAGTGGGGTGTCGATCCAGCAACGCTCAAGACCGAACCGAGTGCGGTGGTCAACCCCGCCAACGGCGCACGGCTCAGCTATGGCGAGATCGCCGCATTCGGAACGATCCCCTCCCCGCTGCCCGCGGTCGATGCCAAGGAGCTCAAGCCGCGGGCGGATTTCCGTCTGATCGGCAAATCGGTGCCGCGCCGCGACACGCCGCTCAAAGTCAACGGACAGGCGCAATACGCCATCGACGTGAAGCTGCCGGGCATGGTCCATGCCTCGACCCTGCACTCGCCCATTCACAATGCGCAGCCCGGAATCTGGGATCCGGGCAAGCAGGATCGTTCCGCGGCCGCGCCGGAAAGCTGGAACGACGCCGAGATCAAGGCGATGAAAGGCGTCATCGCGGTGGTGAAGCTGCCCAACGGGCTTGCGGTGGTCGCCGATCGCTTCGAGAACGCCAAGGCCGCGCGCGACGCGTTGAAGGTGACGTGGTCGAAGGCGAAAGCCGACGGCTTCAACTCCAACGAGGCGCTCGCGGATTACGTGCGCATCCACGCCGACCCGAATGCCCAAGCCGCGAAGCTCGAAGAGAAAGGCGACGTGAAGGCGGCCTTCGCCAACGCGGCCAAGACCTATCATGCCGAGTTTCGCAGCGATTACGGTTACCATGCGCAGATGGAGCCGCTCAACGCGGTGGTGCGCATCAACGACGCCGGCAACCAAGCCGAGGTGTGGGAAGGAAGCCAAGCGCCAGACGAATCGCGCAAGGCGGTGGCGAAGGCGCTCGGGCTACCCGAGGAGCAGGTGGACTTCCACCAATGCTACATGGGCGGCGGCTTCGGCCGGCGCTCGCTCGGCGACTATGCCGCCGAATGCGCGCTGATCGCCAAGGAGGTGCGTCGCCCCGTC
>JBKPUA010000396.1:0-6526 GCA_046735815.1 Pseudomonadota bacterium | reverse complement strand
AAGGGCTTCGGACTGCCGTTCGCCGGCCACAAGGACAACCATGCTGGCCTGATGACGCCGGCGCAGGCCGAAAGCCTGCGCGCAGCGATGAACGTGCGCCCGGGACATGAATGGGACAAGTTCGAAGGCTTGAGCATCGCGCCGGCTGAGCTTGAGCAATTTCTCGCGCGGGTGCCATTCGCCGCCGGCGATCGCCGTCAGCGCGCCCCGCGCATCGCCGCGCCGGCGGAGCTGCCGGTGACGATCCAGCCGGTGACGTCAACGCAGGCGGGTTTCGGCGCGCTGCTCAACGAGATTGGCCGCGGCAAGAGCGAGGTCGCCGAGCGCATCGTCACCACCTCGCCCGACGTCACCGTCTCGACCAATCTCGGCCCCTGGGTCAATCGCCGCGGCTTGTTCGCGCGCGAGAAGATGGCGGATACGTTCAAGAGCGAGCGCATTCCCTCCACCTTCAATTGGGACTTCTCGCCCAAGGGCCAGCACATCGAGCTCGGCATCGCCGAGATGAATTTGTTCATCCTGTTGTCGGCGCTCGGGCTCTCGCACGCGATCGCCGGCGAGCGCCTGATCCCGATCGGCACGCTCTATGATCCGTTCATTCAGCGCGGGCTCGATGCGCTGAACTATGCTTGCTATCAGGACGCGCGCTTCATCCTGGTGGCGACGCCTTCAGGTATCACGCTCGCGCCCGAGGGCGGGGCGCATCAGTCGATCGCGACGCCGCTCATCGGGCTGGCGCAGGACGGAATTGCTGGTTTCGAGCCGGCCTTCGTCGACGAGCTCGCGGCGATCCTCGCCTTTGCCTTCGACTACATCCAGCGCGACGGCGAAGGCGAAGCTTCCGAGCGCAACTGGCTGCGCGACGAGACCGGCGGCTCGATCTATCTGCGCCTGTCGACGCGGCCGATCGAGCAGATCAAGCGCGCGATGACGCCTGAGCTGCGCCAGGCCATCGTCGACGGCGCGTACTGGCTGCGCAAGCCCGGCCCGAACTGCCAGGTCGTAGTTGCCTATGCCGGCGCGGTCGCGCCCGAGGCGATCCAGGCGGTCGGGCTGATGGCGGAGGATCGGCGCGATGTCGGCCTGCTCGCCGTGACCTCGGCCGACCGGCTCAACGCCGGCTGGACCGCGGCGCAGCGGGCGCGCGAGCGCGGCCTCGTCCATGCCCGCTCGCATATCGAGAAGCTCTTGGCAGACGTGCCGTCCCATTGCGGCATCGTGTCGGTGCTCGACGGCCATCCCGCGACGCTGGCCTGGCTCGGGGCCGTCCACGGCCATCGTGTGCGCCCGCTCGGCGTCGAGCATTTCGGCCAGACCGGCTCGATCGCCGATCTCTATCGGCACTACGGCATCGACGCCAATGCCATCGTCGCGGCCGCGGCTACGCTCACCCCCGGCCGGCCGATGCGGCATCTCAAGGCGCTGCCGTAAGGTGGTAGTGGCGAGCGCCGGCGGGACTCGGTTGTGCTCCACCGAGCACAAGCCAACAGCTTGAAACTCTGACAACTTTTGCCGCTGTTGAAACTGCGCAACACGGGCCGTGGAAACGAATTTGCCGCAGCCCGATGGGGGCGGTGCAGCATTGTGCGCCGCTGTTCCGCCATGTTAACGATGGCTGAATATTGCCGGTCGATACTACGCCTCGCGGGCATCGGGGAATTGGGGGGCAGATGCGGGGTCGGCGCACCGCCATTGCTGGCTTTGTGGCTGCCCTGCTGACTCCGGCCATAGCGTCGGCAGCCAACGACGGCGCACGCGGATATCTTTCGCCTACTCCTGTCTACGATTGGACCATCACCGTTGGCGCGGAAGGGCGCTACGAGCCCGTATTCGAGGGGTCGAACAAGCGTGCCCTGCTTCCCAACCCGATCTTCGCCGTTCGCCGTTTCGGCACCCCGGAGCCGTTCCGCGGTCCTCGCGATGGCGCCGGCGTCGGCCTCATCGGCAACAACGTCTTCCAGATCGGCCCGGTCGGCGAGCTCAACATGCCGCGCCGGGAGCAGCAGGATCCACAGGCTCTGCAAGGCCTCGGCAACGTCCCCTGGGCGCTCGAGCTTGGGGTTTTCGCCGAGTACTGGGCTGTCCCCTGGCTGCGCACGCGCGCCGAGATTCGGCAAGGCGTGCACGGCCATCACGGCATCGTCTCCGACATTTTCGTGGATGCCGTGATCCCGGTCGGGCCACAATGGACGTTCTCCGGGGGGCCGCGATTGACGCTGGCGACCGCTCCCGCCACCGGCCCGTATTTCAGCATCGATGCCGCCCAGTCTGTGGCCTCCGGGCTTCCGATCTTCGATGCCAAAGGCGGCGTGCGCTCGGTCGGAGCAGGAACGCAGGCGCGTTACTTCTGGACCCCGCAACTCGCGACCCACGCCTTTCTCGAATACGAACGACTCATGGGGGATGCCGCCAGCTCGCCGCTCGTCGTGCAGCGCGGCACCCCTGACCAGCTGACGATAGGATTTGGGGCAACGTACTCGATCGACATTAAGTCGCCCTGGTAGCGCAACCGCGCGGCGACGATCCGCCGCGCCGGGACATGTAGGTCCGTGTGGTAATCGGCGGCGACCAGTCGTCGGGGTTGGGATGGGAGTGGAGATAGTGAAGCACGCCGGTGTCATCGCCTGGCTTGTGGGGATCGCCGCGCTCGTCGCCGTGACCGCCTGGTCCGGCCTCGATGCCGTCGGCCACGCGGTGGCGAGCGTCGGCTGGGGCATTCTGCTGGTCGTGCTGGTGCGTTGCGTCACGGTCTCGGTGGCGGGCGTGGGCTGGTGGCTGTTGTTTCCGCCGAAGGCGCGTCCGCAGCTGCAAACGTGCGTCGGCCTCAGATTCGTGCGCGAGGCGGCCAATGTGCTGCTGCCGATGGCGCAGGTCGGCGGCGATGTCATCGGCGCCGGCCTGCTGACCGCTTACGCCGTACCGGGCTCGCTGGCGGCGGCGAGCGTCATTGTCGACGTCCTGGTTCAGGCGGCAACGCAGCTGTTGTTCGCCATCGTCGGCCTGCTGATGCTCCTGGCGCTCGGGGCGGACGCCGCGGTGGCGGGCGTCACCGCGCTCGGTTTGGGCATCGCGGTGCTCCTCCTCGGCGCCTTCTATCTGGCACAGCGCCGCGGCGGACAACGTATTGTGCACGCCATCATCAGCGCGCTTACCGGCGGTCGCCAATGGGGCATGCTCGGCACCATCGACGCCGTCTATCACCAGCTGGCCGTCATCTACGCCGGCCGCTCGGACCTCCTCACCAGCTGCGTCGTGCACATGGCGGGATGGCTGTTCGGCACCGCCGAGGTCCTCATCGTGTTCGCCTGCATGGGTCATCCGATCGGCATCGGCGAGGCGCTGGTGATCGAAAGTCTCCTGCACGCGGTTCGCGGCGCCGCCTTTGCCATTCCCGGCGCGCTCGGCGCACAGGAAGGCGGCCTGATCCTGCTGTGCGCCGTGTTCGGCATTCCGCCGGAACAGGCCATTGCGCTCTCGCTCGTGAAGCGCGCCGCCGACCTTGTGGTCGGCGTGCCCGGGCTGCTCGGCTGGCAGATGTTGGAATGGGGACGGCTGGTGCCGAAATATTCGCTCCGCGCGCGCCAGTCACGAGTCGACCCGGACCGTTGAGCTTGCTCTGGGCCTCGGTCGCGGCCTTGCTGATCGCGCTCGTCGGCTGCGGTTATCTGATCGCTGCTGCGCTTCTGGTCGACCGCTTCATGCGCCAGCGCGGCCGCGCAAGCCCCGCCGCCGCCCCTGATGTCACCATTCTCAAGCCGCTGCATGGCGACGAGCCGGGCCTGCTCGACAACCTCGCGTCGTTCTGCGCCCAGGACTATTCTGGCCGCGTTCAGATCATCTGCGGCGTGCAAGATCCCGGCGACCGCGCCGTCGCGGTGGTCGAGCGCCTGCGCGAACGCCTGCCCGCGTGCGCGATCGACCTCGTGATCGAAACCACGCTGCACGGGCTGAACCGCAAGGTCTCCAACCTCGTCAACATGGCGCCATCCAGTCGCTACGACGTTGTGGTCCTCAGCGACAGCGACATCCGGGTGGAACCCACTTACTTGCGCGAAGTCGTCGCGGCGTTGGAGCAGCCCGGCGTCAGGGGCGTGACCTGCCTCTACTACGGGCTCCCGGTCACCGGCCTGTGGGCGCACCTGTCGGCGCTCGGCATCAATGCGCATTTCCTGCCGAGTGTCGTCGCGGGGGTGTCACTCGGCCTGGCGCGCCCCTGCTTCGGCTCGACGGTAGCGCTACGACGAAGCACTTTGGCGGAGATCGGCGGATTTGCGGCATTCGCCGATTCCATCGCGGACGACTACGCCATCGGGCATGCGTTGCGTGTGCATGGCGGCACCGTCGCGATACCGCCCTTCGCCATCGCTCATATCTGCGGCCAGACCTCCGCGCGCCAATTATGGCTGCATGAGCTGCGATGGGCGCGCACGATCCGCAGCGTCGATCCCGCCGGTTACGCCGGGTCGATCATTGCCCATCCCCTGCCATGGGCGCTGATCGGAATCGTTCTTGGCGCGGGCTCAGCGGCCCTCTGGCCGGCCGTCGGCCTCGCCGTGGCCGCAATCATGTGCCGGATGGCGCTCCTGTGGCGGGTGGAACAGGCGGGCGCCCTGCCGCCGCAGCCGTATTGGCTTGTGCCCGGGCGTGACCTATTCTCGTTTGCCGTCTTCGTTGTGAGCTTTCTCGGCCGGGGCGTGAGCTGGAAAGGTCACCGCTACCGGATGCTCGCGGGCGGCGGTTGGGCTGCTGATCGGGGATCGCACACACGATGATGAGAGCGCTTTTTCTGCAAGCACCGTCGTTCGACGGTTTCGACGGCGGCGCCGGCGCGCGCTACCAGGCGCGCCGCGAGATCCAGTCGTTCTGGTATCCGACCTGGCTCGCTCAGCCCGCCGCGCTCATCGAGGGCTCGAAGCTCATCGATGCGCCGCCGCACCGGCTCACCTTCGAAGACATCGCTCCCGAGGCCGCCAGGCGCGACCTCGTGGTGCTGCATACCTCCACCCCGTCGTTCCCCGCCGATATGCGCGCAGCCGAGGCCCTCAAGGCGCTCAATCCGAGCTTAAAGGTCGGCATGATCGGGGCCAAAGCCGCGGTCGAGCCGGACGCCACGCTCGCAGCGTCGAAGGCCATCGACTTCGTCGCGCGCAACGAGTTCGATTTCACCATCAAGGAAGTGGCGGAAGGACGTGACTTCGCCCGCATCGCCGGGCTCTCCTGGCGCAACGGCGAAGGCGTGATCGTGCACAACGAGGATCGCGCCGTCCTCGAGAACATGGACGAGCTGCCCTTCGTCACGCCGGTCTACCAACGCGACCTGGCCATCGAGAATTATTTCATCGGCTATCTGAAACACCCCTACATATCGTTCTACACCGGTCGTGGCTGCAAGTCGCGCTGCACGTTCTGCCTTTGGCCGCAGACGATCGGCGGTCACCGTTATCGCACCCGCAGCATCGGCCACGTGATCGAGGAGCTCGCCTGGGCGCAGAAGGCCTTCCCGCAAGTGAAGGAGTTCTTCTTCGACGACGATACCCTCACCGACAATCTGCCGCGCGTGGAGGCGCTCGCACGCGAGATCGGCAAGCTCGGGATCACGTGGTCGTGCAACGCCAAGGCCAACGTGCCGCGCGCGACTTTGAAGGTGCTCAAGGACAATGGCCTCCGGCTGCTTCTCGTTGGCTACGAGTCCGGCAATCAGAAGATCCTGCACAACGTCAAGAAGGGCATGCTTGTCGACGTGGCCAAGCGGTTTGCGAAAGACTGCCGCGAGCTCGGCATCGTCACCCACGGCACGTTCATCCTTGGTCTTCCCGGCGAGACCAAGGAGACGATCGAGGAGACCATTCGCTTCGCCATCGAGATCAATCCCCACACCATTCAGGTCTCGCTCGCGGCGCCCTATCCCGGCACGTTTCTCTATCGGCAGGCGCGGGAGAACGGCTGGCTCGACGACGAGGATGCGGAATTGCTGACCGAGCGCGGCGTGCAGGCGGCATCCCTTAGCTATCCGCATCTGAGCCGCACCGAGATCTTCCAGTCCGTGGACGCCTTCTACAAGCGCTTCTATTTCCGGGCACCGAAGATTGCCGCCATTGCCGGCGAAATGGTGAGAAGCCCGGACCTCTTGAAGCGGCGGCTGCGCGAAGGCCTCGAGTTCTTCCGCTTCCTGCGCGAGCGCCGGGAGCCCGCGCTCTGAAGCAGGTCGTCGTCACCGCCGACGACTTCGGCCTAGCGGGCGAAGTCAACGAAGCGGTCGAGATCGCGCATCGGAAGGGGATCCTCACCGCCGCCAGCCTCATGGTTGGTAGTCCCGCCGCCGCGGATGCCGTCGCGCGCGCGCGGCGGCTGCCGCGCCTGTGCGTCGGCTTGCACATTGTCTTGCTCGAGGGCCGGCCGGTGCTACCGCCGGAGCGCCTGCCCGATCTCGTCGATGCGAACGGATGCTTCCGCGGCGACATGGGCGCGCTCGGGCTCGACATCTTCGCCCGGCCATCGGTTCGCCGTCAGGTCGCGGCGGAGATCG
>JBKPUA010000395.1:0-2525 GCA_046735815.1 Pseudomonadota bacterium | reverse complement strand
TACTTTACCTTGCCAAATTCTACTCACGAACACAAGCGTCCGCCTATCGGGAAAATGCAGCCGCCGCGTGCGAAGTTTCCGCAATCGATGCCTAAAATAACGTCGCGCACGCTTGCTAGGCAGCGGCGCGTTCCGGGGCCTGCTCCGGGTCTATGCCGCAGCCTTTGATGTTGGCGGGGACCGAATGAATTTCGCGAGCGACAACGCGGCGGGAATTGCCCCGCAGGTGCTCTCCGCCATCGCGCTGGCAAACGAGGGCGCGGCGCTCGCCTATGGCCGCGATCCCTGGACCGAGCGCGCCGAGCGCCGATTGGCTGATCTCTTCGAGCGCGAGGTCGCGGTTTTTCTGGTCTCCACCGGGACGGCGGCCAACGCGCTTGCGCTCGCGCACCTCGCCCCGCCGTGGGGCGCGGTGCTCTGTCACGAGGACGCGCATATCGCGACCGACGAATGCGGCGCGCCCGAGTTTTTCGGCGGTGGCCTCAAGCTCGTCGGCCTTGCAGGCGAGGCCGGCAAGATCGTGCCTGCAACGCTGAGGCATGCGCTTGAGAACCGCTCATGGGGTGGCCCCCATCATGTCAGCCCGACGGTGCTGTCGCTGTCGCAGGCGACGGAAGCCGGCACCGTCTACCGGCCGCACGAAATTCGCGACCTCGCGGACATCGCCCATGCCCGCGGGCTGGCGGTGCACGTGGACGGCGCGCGCTTTGGCAATGCGCTCGCGCGCATGAACGCCTCGCCGGCGCAAGCCACCTGGATGGTCGGCGTCGACGCGCTTTCCTTCGGCGCTACCAAGGGTGGCGCGCTCGCCGCCGAAGCGGTGATCTTCTTCGATCGGGTGCGCGGCGCGGGCATGGCGGAGCGGCGCAAGCGGGGAGGGCATTTGATCTCCAAACATCGCTTTATCGCCGCCCAGATCGAGGCCTATCTCGCTGGTGATCTCTGGCTGGAGCTCGCGCGCCACGCCAATGCCATGGCCGATCGTCTTGCGGTCGGGCTCGCCGCCGCGGGCCTGGTTCCGCACTGGCCGGTGGAGGCCAACGAGATTTTCGTGGCGCTGCCGCCGCACGTCGATGCCCGGCTCAAGGCGGCGGGAGCAACCTATTACCCCTGGACAGTGAATGACGGTTCCAAATCGGCGCGCGACGGTACCGTCGTGCGCCTCGTCACCTCGTTCGCCACCACGGTCGAGGAAACCGAGCGTTTTCTGGCGACCGTACGAGCTTCTTGCTGACACGCGGGCGTCAAAGCCATGCCCCAATCGGGACTATCGTTGCGGGCACACCCAGACAGATCGGAGTCGTGTCTTGAAGCAAACGTTCGGACGCTGCGCCGCTGTTTTCGCGTTCGCCCTGATCGGCTCGGCCGCGGCTTGGGCGCAAGCGGTTCCACCCGGGATCTATCCCGACGCTGGACCGGCACTGCCGCCGCATGAGGTCATTACCATTGTGCGTTCGACCGGGCTCGAGCCGTTGGGGCGGCCGGTGCGCCGCGGACCTGTCTACACCATACGTGCAGTCGACCCCGCCGGCGGCGAGGAACTCCGCGTCATCGTCGATGCCCAGGTCGGGAACGTCGTCAGAATGGTCCCGGTAGTGATGCCGCGTGGCGTGCCGGTGGTGCGGCCGCCGGGGCGCGTCGCCATGGCCCCCGACGCGTATGGGCCAAATGCGCGAATGCCGCTGCCCGGTACCGACGGCCCTGCGCTTAGCGCCGCGCCGCCGCCGGATGGCGCGAGTTCCGCAGGGCTGCCGCTGCCTCGGCCACGACCCAAGCTGGCCACGGCCGACACCCCCGCAGACAAGCCAGCGAGCGCTGCGCCCGCAGCATCCCCCGGCAGCAAAGCGAACGAGACCACCGGCACCGTGGTGCGGCCAGCCCCGTCGTCGCTGCCGCCCCTCGAAGAGTAAGCCAGCTCCACAAACGAAAGCGCCCCGGAAACCGGGGCGCTCCCTCCGATCGGATGTGAGGCTTACGCAGCCTTGGCTTCGACCGTCTTCTGACCGTTGCCGATCGCGATCTGGCGGGGCTTCTTGGCCTCGGGAATCTCGCGCACGAGATCGACGTGCAGGAGCCCGTTCTCGAGGGCCGCGCCCTTCACCTGGACGTAATCGGCGAGCTGGAAGACACGCTCGAACGCGCGCGCCGCGATGCCCTGGTAGAGCACCTCACCGCTGTTCTTCTCGTCCTTGACGTGCTTCTCGCCCTTGATGGTCAGGGTGTTCTCCTTCGCTTCGATCGAGAGCTCGTTCTCGCCGAAGCCGGCAACCGCTACCGAGATGCGATAGGCGTTTTCGCCGGTGCGCTCGATATTGTAGGGCGGATAGCCCGGAGCGGCCTCGAAGCCGTCGAGCATGGAGAACAGCCGGTCGAAACCGACGGTCGAACGATAGAGGGGAGCAAGATCGAAAGTTCGCATGGCATAACCTCGTTGTTGAGCGAAATGCAGATGGTCCGCCATTGGCCGGACCGGTTTGCTTGCGCAGCCCCGAGGGGGCCTGCGCAGCCTGGATGTGGGAACAGAT
>JBKPUA010000394.1:0-5023 GCA_046735815.1 Pseudomonadota bacterium | reverse complement strand
GAGATGCCGCGCGACGATCGCACGGCTTCAAACAACTCCAGCGAAAAGCTTTGGAAGACCTTCGAAAGGCATCCGCCGGGAGGGGCCAAGGCGGGCCATGCCTCACTGATGCGGCCCAATAGGCCGCTCCCGACGCGCCGTCCGCGAATTGCCGCTACGCCGAAGCCCGAACGATGCCGAGGCGGTCATCGCGGCGCAAATAGCCCGGGGGCATCGCACCTCCGTTCGGTTCTTACCGCGGGGCGTCACCCCGACGAGTGATCCCGCGCACCTTCAAATCCTGCTCGTGGTCACTCGCGCTGTCAATGGTTCGTTGGTCGCAGTGGCTCACATCGTGTGTCATCGTGTCGTCTGCCTTGAACGACAACGGGTCGTGGGGCTACACGGTGCCGGCCGGGGAAGGGTGTTCAGCGTGCGGTGGTCATTCAGCTTCGCGGCGCGCGGGGTCGCGCTGGTGTCGGTCATTGGCGCGGGCACGGTGCTGTTCGCCGTCTCGAATGTCGACGCCCCTACGCTCATTTCGTCGCCGTCCGCACACGCCAAGGATCCCGCGCGTCCCGCGCGCGATCGCGACCCGGAGATCCCCACCGCGCGGCTGCAGGAGCTGCAGCCGGCGCTGTTGCAGGCGGCGTTTTCGCGTCTGGCTCCGCAACGCAAGGGAGCGACCGACATCTACACGGTCGCAGTCGCGGGCTGGTCGACCCAGGATGTTTTCATCAAGGAGGTCGACGGCGCCTTGGCCGTGCTCGAGCGCTCCTTGCCGACCAAGGACCGCGCGCTCCGCCTGCTCAACAATCCCGAAACGGTCCGCACGGCGCCGCTTGCCACGCACCGCAATCTTGCCGCGGCGCTGCATGCGGTCGGCCAGACGATGGACAAGAACGAGGACATCTTGCTCCTGTTTATGACCTCGCACGGCGGCATGGGCGGCCTCGGCTTGCAGTTCCCGGGCGGCGGCGGGGCGGTGCTGCGCGCGCACGAGGTCAAGGCGACGCTCGACAGCGAAGGGATCAGGAACCGGGTCGTGATCGTGTCGGCGTGCTACGGCGGCGTGTTCGTTCCGCCGCTGGCAAACGACGATACGATCGTGCTGACCGCCGCCGATGCGCTCAGCACCTCCTTCGGTTGCGCGCCCGGACGCGACTGGACCTATTTCGGCGATGCGCTGTTCAAGCAGAGTCTGCAGCCGGGCACCGATTTCAGGCGCGCCTTCGACCACGCCCGCATCCTGATCCACGCCTGGGAAAAGTTGGACCGCGTGCCGCCGTCCAACCCCCAAGGCCATTTCGGGCCGGCGCTGGTCGGCAAGCTCGACCCGTTGTTCAAGTCGATGGCAGATCCTTGAGCGGGCGCGAGTGCGCATGCGAGGGCTATTGCCCAACTTTTCGGCTCGCGCCCGCCGCTTCCCTGTAAATAACAGGAAAAGAACAGGCGGCACTGCTTGAAACGGGCATTTCGGCGAAATTCTTGGGCATTGGCCCATTGGCGCGTAGCACGCTGATCGCGCAGCCGAGTCCCGCGATAACGCCTCTGGCGCAGTTTTGGAGAATGCAGTTTTGTAGCACAGTTGCGTTACGTAGTCAACTACAAAGAGCGCCCGCAGGTAGCATGATCATACCAGGAAAATAACTCGTTGGAGCAGCTGTCGATATCAGTGCCGAAAAATCGCGGCGCCAGTGAATTTTGCGGAAGCGAATCTTGGCATCAACCCACCTGCCCGTCGCGGTCGCGGCGCAGCACCTTGCCTGGCAGCGCGCCGGTATGGGTCGCGTCCTCGACCACGATGGTGCCGTTGACGATCACGGTGGTGCGCCTGCCGGTCGGATACTGATGCGGATCGGAATAGGTGGCGCGATCCTTGAAGTCGGCAGGATTGAAGATCGTGACATCGGCGCGATAGCCTTCGCGCAGCAGGCCGCGATCGCGGAGTTTCAAGGCCTGCGCGGTCGCACCCGTCATCTTGTGGACGGCGAGCTCGAGCGGCAGCACGCGAAGCTCGCCGACATAACGGCTGATGATGCGCGGGAACGTGCCGTAGAAGCGCGGGTGCGGCATTCCCTGGCTCACCGCGCCGTAGGTCGCCACGCAATTGCCGTCCGAGCCGACGAGCGCCAGCGGCGAGGCGACAATGGCGCGGATGTCGTCCTCCGAGATCGAGGTGACGAGCACGCGCGTTGCGCCTTTGTCGGCGACGAGATAGTCGGCGACGGTGTCGATCGGGTCCTCGCTGCGTTCGGCCGCGAGCGCGCCGATGGTCTGTCCGGCATGTTGCGGCAGATGCGGCGAGATCGAGATCTGCACGCAGTCCCACGACGGAATGCGGCCCCAATTGTTGAGCCCGTCGCGGGCAATGTCGGCGCGCATGCGCTGGCGAGTCGGTATCTCCGCGAGCCGCGCCAGCATCGCGTCGACCCCACCCGCCTGCACCCATTGCGGCAGCAGGTTCTTGAGCGGATTGCTACCGGCGGCATAGGGATAGGCATCGCAGTCGACGTCGAGCCCGCGCGCCTTCGCCGCCGCCATCATGTCGAGCGCATGCTGCGCCTTGCCCCAATTGTCCGTGCCGGAGCATTTGAAATGTACGATCTCCACGTGCACGCCGCAGGTCTCGGCGATGGCGATGGCTTCGCCGAGCGCGTCGAGCACCTTGTTCGACTCGTCGCGAAGATGGGTGAAATAGCCGGCGTTGTAGCGTTGGACCACGCGGCAGAGCGCAACCAGCTCGTCCGGCTGCGCGTACGAGCCGGGCGCGGTGAACAGGCCCGAAGAGAGGCCGAGGGCGCCGGCATCGAGCGCCTCCTCCAGCAAGGCGACCATATGCGCGAGCTCGTCCGGGTCCGGCGCGCGCTCCGCCATGCCCATGACCATCAGTCGCAGCGTATTGTGGCCGACCAGCATGCCGGCATTCACCGCGGTCGCGGGAAAGCTTGCGAGATAATCAGCGAACGTCGTTTCCCGAAACGGCAGCCAGGGCGCGCTGGGGCTGAGATAATCGCGCAGCAACTCGACCTTGCCGGGCAGCGCCGGCGCGACCGAGATGCCGCAATGGCCGATGATCTCGGTGGTGACGCCCTGGCGCACCTTGCTCTCGGCCTTGGGATTGATCGGCAAGGTGAAGTCGGAATGGGTCTTGATGTCGATGAAGCCGGGCGCCACGGCCAGACCGGCGGCGTCGATGACCTTGGCCGCGCTCTGACCGAGGTCCGCACCGATCGCGGCAATACGGCCGTCGCGAATGGCGAGATCGGCGCGCATGCCGACGGTGCCGCTGCCGTCGACGAGAAGGCCGCCGCGAATCAGGATGTCGTAGGTCGCAACGTCGGCCATGGATGTCGTCGGCTGTAGCGCCTGATAACCGCTCAGCGGGATTCGAATCTACTCCGCATCAATAGCGTATTGACGTGCGGGAAATCTCCACCGCGCGGCCGCGAGTACAGAACCGTTTCGCCGTCGCGCACGAAGCCGACCTTCTCCTGCACCCGCAGCGACGCGTCGTTTCCCACGAACGCACCGCAATAGATCGTATCGTCGGGCAGCTCGCAGAAGGCATGGCGAACGACGCCGCGGAGCGCCTCAGTCATGTAGCCGCAGCCCCAATAGATCTGTCCCAGCCAGTAGCCGATATTGGGACCGGCGCCGCGCTGCAGATGACTCGCCTGCCGCATGCGCACGCCGATGATGCCGATCGGCTCGCGATCGAGCGTGATGGCAAAACGCGACTCGGGATCCGCGGTCGCCGGATTTGCCTGCTCGCGGACGAAGCTTTGCATGTCGGCACGCGTGTAGGGCCAGGGCGGCGAGCTGAGCCAGCGGACCACCTCCCAATTCGCGAACAGATCAAACAGGCGCTCGTCATCGCTCGCGCGCACGGGACGCACGACAAGCCGCGCGGTGCGGATCTCGATGCCCGTCCGGGTTGCCACTAGGTCTCTCCGCTGACTCTGCCCCAGCTCCGCAGCGAGGCCCATAGGCCGCAGTCGAGGCGGAAGCGATCGACCGGGGCGGACGAGGCGATCGCGTGGATGCGGTAGAGCCCGACACCGGTCCACTGGAAGCCGCACTTCTGCAAGACGCGGCGCGAGGCCGGGTTGCTCACCCGCGCGCCGGCGACCAGGACGTCATAGCCGAGGTCGCCGAAGGCATGGTCGATCAGTGCGCGTGCCGCTTCGGTGGCGTAGCCGTGCCCCCAGAACGCGATGCCGAGCCAATAGCCGATCTCGGGCTGGCCGCCGTCGCGACTGCCGACGCCGCAGGCGCCGAGCACGGTCGTGCCACGGGTGATGAGAAACTCGGTTTCGCTACCGGCGGCATTGGCGCGGGCGATGAAGCGTTCGGCGTCCGCGAGGCCATAGGGATGCGGAAGGCGCAGCAGATTTTCCGCGATGCGCCGGTCGTTGGCGAGCGCCGCAATCGTTTTCGCGTCCTCGCGGCGCGGAGCGCGCAACGTCAGCCGCTCGGTCTCGAGGATGGGAATGGCTCTCGGCCGGGAGCTCTCCGCCGCAGTCCGGTCCAGCACTGTCATCGCACGGGCTCCTCAAAACGAAGAGGGGAGCCGGCATCCCGTCTCCCCTCATGGAACCCGATGGGTCCGCCGGTTCGATGGGTGCCGGCGGACTAAAGATCGATCCGCCGTCTACTCGGTCGCAGCCTCCGTCATCGGGAGCACCGATACGAAAACGCGGCCTTTGGCTTTGGTACGGAACTCGACGCGACCGTTGGTCAGCGCGAACAACGTATGGTCCTTGGCCAGACCGACATTGGAGCCGGGGTGCCACTTGGTGCCGCGTTGCCGCGCAATGATGTTGCCGGCCAACACCTCCTGGCCGCCGAAAATCTTCAGGCCGAGCCGCTGGCTATTGGAGTCGCGGCCGTTGCGGGATGATCCGCCTGCTTTCTTGTGAGCCATGACGCTAACTTCCTCAGTTGCGCGTTATGTAATCCAACTTTGTGACGAAATCATCACCTGTTTACTGGCTTACCGGCCGATCTCGAATTGTCCGCCTTATTCACCGGCGGCCGCGCC
>JBKPUA010000393.1:0-10675 GCA_046735815.1 Pseudomonadota bacterium | reverse complement strand
AAAAGGCGCCGGCAAAGTGAAGCATCGATGGGCGCGTTAGCCTTAATTGTCACAGGGTTGAGAGGTATTTTGATTTTTGCTTTTGGCGTTCACCGCCGATACATCGTTCCCTGGGCACGATCTGCGCCGTCAGCATAGGAGGCCGCGGCTCGCATGTGCGGAATTGTGGGCATTCTCGGGCGTGAGCCGGTCGCGCCATCGTTGGTCGATGCGCTCAAGCGGCTCGAATATCGAGGCTATGATTCCGCCGGCGTCGCCACGCTGGAGAACGGGCAGCTCGTCCGGCGGCGCGCCGAAGGCAAGCTGCGCAATCTCGAGGGGCGGCTCGCGCGCGAGCCGCTCACTGGCACGATCGGCATCGGGCATACCCGCTGGGCCACCCACGGCCGGCCGACCGAGAGCAACGCCCATCCCCACGCGACCGATCGCCTCGCCGTCGTCCACAACGGCATCATCGAGAATTTCCGCGAATTGCGCGAGGAGCTGGAAAAGAAAGGCGCAAAGTTCGGCTCCGACACGGATACCGAGGTGGTCGCGCATCTCGTGACGGAGGAGATGAAGAACGGTTGCCCGCCCGCCAAGGCGGTGGCGACGGTGCTGCCGCGGCTGCGCGGCGCCTTCGCGCTCGCCTTCCTGTTCTCAGGCGAGGAGGATCTCCTCATCGGCGCGCGCAAGGGCTCGCCACTCGCGATCGGCTATGGCGAAGGCGAGATGTATCTCGGCTCCGACGCCATCGCCCTCGCGCCCTTCACCGACACGATCTCGTATCTCGAAGACGGCGATTCCGCCGTTCTCACGCGTCACAGCGTCGACGTGTTCGACACCAAAGGCAGCAAGGTCGAGCGCGCCGTGCTCAAGTCCTCGGCTGCGGCCTTTCTCGTCGACAAGGGCAATTATCGCCACTTCATGGCCAAGGAGATTCACGAGCAGCCGGAGGTCGTCGGCCACACGCTCGCGCACTATCTCGACATGGCCGCCGAGCAGGTGCGGCTCCCGGGTCCGCTGCCGTTCGATTTTCGCAAGCTAGAGCGAATATCCATCTCCGCCTGTGGCACCGCCTACTACGCCGGTCTGGTCGCCAAATACTGGTTCGAGCGTTTTGCGCGCCTGCCGGTCGAAATCGATCTCGCGTCCGAGTTCCGCTATCGCGAGGCGCCGCTGGCGCCAGGCGGGCTTGCGATCTTCGTGTCGCAGTCAGGCGAGACTGCCGACACGCTGGCGACGCTGCGCTATGCCAAGGAGCACAAGCAGCACGCCGTCGCGGTCGTCAACGTGCTCACCTCGACGATCGCGCGCGAAAGCGACGCGGTGCTGCCGACGCTAGCCGGCCCCGAGATCGGGGTGGCCTCGACCAAGGCCTTCACCTGCCAGCTCGCGGTGTTGGCTTGTCTCGCGGTCGCCGCCGGCCGCGCCCGCGGCGTGCTGTCGGAAGAGGATGAACGCACGCTGGTCCACGCCCTGATCGAGGTGCCGCGCCTGATGGCGGAGGCGCTGGCGCTCGAGCCGCAGATCGAGCATCTGGCGCGCGATCTCGCCAAAAGCCGCGACGTGCTCTATCTCGGCCGCGGCACCAGCTATCCGATCGCGCTCGAAGGCGCTCTCAAGCTCAAGGAAATCTCCTATATCCACGCCGAAGGCTACGCTGCGGGCGAACTCAAGCACGGACCCATCGCGCTCATCGATGAGACCATGCCGGTCATTGTCATCGCGCCCTATGACCGGGTGTTCGAAAAAACCGTCTCGAACATGCAGGAGGTCGCGGCGCGCGACGGCAAGATCATTCTGCTCAGCGATCCCCAGGGCGCGCACGAGGCGCACGTCGATTCGCTCTACAAGCTCACGCTCCCGGCGATGCCCGCCACGGTGACGCCACTTGTCTACGCCATCCCGGTCCAGCTCATCGCTTACCACACGGCCGCTGTGATGGGTAAAGACGTCGACCAGCCGCGCAGCCTCGCCAAATCGGTGACGGTGGAGTGATCCCCCCGCGACTTTGCGCTATATCGCCGCCGCCGGCGCGGCCGGGTATTCTTCCCCGGCCGGGCATGTAACCGAGTAGGCCCCATGAACGAGTTGGATCGCAATCCGGGGATCGCGCCGGAGGCGCCGTTGCCCGATCTGCCGGCGGAACCCGCCAAGCCGGTGCACCACCACGGCCTGATCGGCCGGCTGCGCACCTATTTCCTGACCGGGCTGATCCTGGTCGGGCCGGCCTACATCACCATCAGTCTCACTTGGTGGTTCATCAACTGGGTCGACGACCTGGTGCGCCCCTTCATTCCGCTCGCCTTTCAGCCCACGACCTATCTGCCGGTGAAAATTCCCGGCACCGGCCTCATCATCGCGCTGTCCGCGCTGACCTTGCTCGGTTTCCTCACCGCCAATTTCATCGGCCGCAAGCTCGTGGAAATCGGCGAGAACATTCTCAACCGCATGCCGGTGGTGCGGCCGATCTACAAAAGCCTGAAGCAGATTTTCGAGACCCTGTTCGCCAAGGGCGGCTCGAGCTTCCGCCGCGTCGGCCTGGTCGAGTTCCCCTCGCCCGGCATGTGGTCGCTGGTGTTCCTGTCGAATTCGGCGAGCCCGGACATCGCCGCACGGCTGCCCGACATCGAGCACGTGGCCGCCTTCATGCCCTGCACGCCCAACCCGACGACCGGATTCTTCTTCTATGTGCCGCGCCGCGACATCGTCGATCTCGACATCACGGTCGAGGCCGCGATGACGCTCCTGATGTCGGCGGGCATGGTGCAACCCGGCGACCAGCAGAAGAAGCTCGCCGCGCTGGCCGAGACCGCGCGCATGGCGCGCGCGGCGCAGGACAACCGCACCGCCGCGCCGGCGAAGTGACCGTAGCGGAGCGCTCGATCAGCCCGCGCGCAGCAGCCTGATCGCCTCGTCGCGTTCGAACAGATAGAGCAGGTGGCGCAGCGCCTGCCCGCGTTCCGACGCGAGGGTCGGATCGCGCGCCAGGAGCAGCGAGGCGTCGTCGCGGGCGGCACCGATCAGCTTGCCGTGGCTCTCGATGCGGGCGATGCGAAAGCCGGGCATGCCCGATTGCCGGGTGCCGAGCACGTCGCCTTCGCCACGCAGCTTGAGGTCTTCCTCCGCGATGCGAAAACCGTCCTCGGTCTCACGCATGATGTTGAGCCGCGACTTGGCGGTTTCTCCCAGCGGCGGTTTGTAGAGCAGCAGACAGGTCGAGCGCTCGCTGCCGCGCCCGATCCGTCCGCGCAGTTGATGGAGCTGCGCCAGCCCGAAGCGCTCGGCATGCTCGATCACCATGACGGTCGCTTCCGGCACATCGACGCCCACTTCGATGACGGTGGTGGCGACAAGGAGCCGCGTCTCGCCCGCAGCGAAGCGCTCCATGGCGCGGTCCTTGTCGGCGCCTTTCATGCGGCCGTGCACGAGATCGACCATGGCGCCGAAGCGCTCCTTGAGCGCAGCGAAGCGCGCCTCGGCGGCGGCGAGGTCGGTATTCTCGGTGACCTCGACCAGCGGGCACACCCAGTACACGCGCCGGCCTTCGGCCAACGCGCGGCCGACCGCGCCCGCCACTTCTTCGAGTCGGTTGAGCGGAACAGTACGGGTATCGATGGGCTGGCGACCGGCCGGTTTCTCCCGCAGCTCCGAGGCATCCATGTCGCCGAAATAGGTGAGCACCAGCGTGCGCGGAATCGGCGTCGCGGTCATCACCAGCACGTCGACCGCCTCGCCCTTGTTGGCAAGCGCGAGACGCTGATGCACGCCGAAGCGATGCTGCTCGTCGACGACCGCGAGCGCGAGGTCGCGAAACGCCACCGTCTCTTGGAATAAAGCGTGGGTGCCGACCAGCATATGGGTGTCGCCCAGCGCGAGACGTTCAAGAATATCTTCGCGCTCGCGGCCACGCTCACGGCCGGTAAGGATGGCGACATTGATGCCGGCCGCGGCCGCAAGCGGCGCGATCGTGTTGAAGTGCTGCCGCGCCAACAGCTCGGTCGGCGCCATCAGCGCAGCCTGCCGGCCGCCCTCGATGACCGCGGCGGCGGCCAGCAGCGCCACCACGGTCTTGCCCGATCCCACGTCACCCTGCAGTAGCCGCAGCATGCGTTCGGGCTTGGCGAGATCCGCGACGATGTCGGCGACGGCGCGCGACTGCGACGGCGTGAGAGAGTAGGGCAGCGCCGCAATCAATTTTTTTCGCAGGTGGCCGGTGCCCGCGGTCGCCCGCCCGGCGGGCCGGCGCAAATGCGCGCGCACCAGCGCGAGCGCCAGCTGGCCGGCGAGGAATTCGTCATAGGCGAGCCGCGACCAGGCCGGCCCTTCCGGCAAGAGATGATCGGGCCGCGTCGGCTGGTGCAGGCTGCGCAGGGCCTCGGCGAAAGGCGGAAAGCGCTCGCGTGCCACCCAGCTCAAGTCCTGCCATTCCGGCAATTCGGGCACGCGCACGAGTGCAGCCTCGACGGCCTTGTGCACTTGGTTGAGGCTCAGCCCCTCGGTCAGCGGGTAGATCGGCTCGACCAGCGGCAACTTGGCGACGTCCGCCTCCGCCACGACCCGGTCGGGATGCACCATCTGCAGCATGTGATCGTAGAGCGTGATCGTGCCGGAGACGTAGCGCCGTTCGCCAACCGGCAAGAGCTTCTGCAAGTAATCCTTGCGCGCGTTGAAATAGGTCAGAATGACATCCTTGGTCTCGTCGCTGGCGTAGACCTGATAAGGCGCGCGCGGCCGGTGCGGCGGCGGCGGCCGGTGGCGATCGACCGTGACCAACACCGTGGCCACGCTGTCGGGCGTCACGTCGCGCAGTTTCGGCCGCGAACGGCGGTCGATCGCGCCGGTCGGCATGTGAAACAGGAGATCGACCACGCGCGCCGTCTGCTCACGGTCGAGCAGGCGGCGATAAAGCTTCTCCAGCCGCGGACCGACGCCGGGGAGCGTCGTGACGGCTGCGAACAGCGGATTGAGCAGGCTCGGCCGCATGCGCGCATCTCGATTTGCGCGTCAATGCTCGCGCGGTTGTGCCGGATAGGCAATGCGTGCGGCGGGGCGGTTACACCGCCGGTGCAATCCGGAGGCGCGAGCAAAATGCGGTGATGCCGCTGACATCGCTCTTCGGCATGGCTATATAACATCGCCCGGCCCGTCCGGGCTTTTGGCGTTGGGCCAGCACTGGCGAGGATTGGATGAGCGGCACGACACGGTCGAGCGAGGGCCTGGATCTGCGCCGGCGCAAGCTCTTGTTCCGCTGCTGGCATCGCGGCATGCGCGAGGTGGATTTGATCTTAGGTCGCTTCGCCGACGCCACGGTCGAGCAGTTGACCGAGGGTGAAATGGCGCAATTCGAGCGCCTGATGGAGGCACCCGACCAGGAGATCCTGGCCTGGATTACCGGCGAGGCGGCCGTGCCGCCCGAGCACAATACCGCGCTGTTCCGCCAACTGCGCGAGTTCAGCCATAGCGGGGAGCGGACGACGTGAGCCTGCCGCGCAATCCCGCCGCACTACTGGTGCCGGGCCGTCCGCTGACGCTTGCGGGCGTTGCCGACGGCGCCGAGGGCGTGGTTGCGGCCGACCTCGCTCGCGCTGCGGCGGCGCGCCGTGATGCGGCGGCGACCAGCCTCGTGGTGGTGTGCCGCGACGGCTCGCGCATGGCCGCGCTGGCGCAGTCGCTTGCGTTCTTCGCGCCCGATCTCACCGTCGAGGCATTCCCGGCCTGGGACTGCTTGCCCTATGACCGGGTCTCACCGCACGCAGGCTTCGTCGCCCAGCGCATGATCGCGCTGTCGCGGCTCGCGCGCGTGCAGGGCCGCGATCGCCCGTCGCTCCTGCTCACCACGATCAATGCCGCGCTCCAGCGCGTGCCCGCGCGCGACTTCGTCGCCAGGCAATCGCTTTCGGTTGCGCCCGGCCACATGCTTGCGATGGATGGCATCACTCAGTGGCTCGAGCTCAATGGCTTCATGCGCACCTCGACCGTGCGCGAGGCGGGCGAATACGCCGTGCGCGGCGGCATCGTCGACCTCTACGCGCCGGGCATGGCCGAGCCGGTGCGGCTCGATTTTTTCGGCGACACGCTCGAGACCATCCGCAGCTTCGATCCTGAAAGCCAGCGCACGACCGACCAGCTGCGCGCGCTCGACCTCGTGCCGGTTGCCGAATTCCAGCTCACGACCGAAACCATCCGGCGCTTTCGGCTCGGCTATGTCGAAGCCTTCGGCGCGCCCGCGCCCGACGACCTGCTGTACGAAGCGGTAAGCGAGGGGCGGCGCCATCCCGGCATGGAGCATTGGCTGCCGCTGTTCCACGACCGCCTCGAGACCTTGTTCGATTACGTGCCCGGCTCGTCGGTGGTGCTTGAGCCGTTAGCCGAAGACGCGGCGCACGAACGCTTCGCCCAGATCAAGGACTATTACGACGCGCGGCAGCAGGCGCTGAGCCAGCGCGGCTCCGGACCGCCCTATAAGCCGCTGCCGCCCGATCGGCTCTACCTCGGGGAAGCCGAGTGGCGCGAGCGGCTCGACGCCGCGGCGCTGGTGCGGCTCACCCCGTTCTCCGTGCCGGAAGGGCAGGGGACGGTGATCGATGTCGGGACCAAGCAGGGGCGCAATTTCGCCGCCGAGCGGGCCGAGCCCGGCCGCAACGTGTTCGAGGTGGTGACCCGGCACGTCACCGCGCTGCAGGCGGCCGGCAAACGCGTGGTGATCGCGCTGTGGAGCGAAGGCGCGCGCGAGCGCATGGGCCACGTGCTCGCCGATCACGGGCTGACCGATCTCGCGCCAGTCGAGTCGTGGCCGGAGGCGCTGCGGTTGCCCAAGCAACAGGCGGCGATCGCGGTGCTCGGGCTCGAGAGCGGCTTCGAGACCGGCGAAGCCGCCATCGTCGGCGAGCAGGACATTCTCGGCGACCGGCTGGTGCGCCCGCGCCGCGCCGCCCGCCGCGCGGAGAACTTCATCGCCGAGGTGACAAGCCTCTCCGCCGGCGATCTCGTGGTGCACGTGGACCACGGCATCGGGCGCTTCGTCGGGTTGCGCGCGATCGAGGCCGCCGGCGCGCCGCACGACTGTCTCGAAATCCATTATGCCGGCGGCGATAAGCTGTTCCTGCCGGTCGAGAACATCGAGCTCCTGTCGCGCTACGGCTCGGAGGAGGCGCACGTCGAGCTCGACCGCCTCGGCGGCGGCGCCTGGCAGGCGCGCAAAGCGCGCATGAAGAGCCGCATACGTGAGATCGCGGGCGAGCTGATCAAGATCGCGGCCGAGCGGCAGCTGCGCGAGGCGCCGCGGCTCACAGTCGAGCACGGGCCCTACGACGAGTTCTGCGCCGGTTTCCCCTACGAGGAGACCGAGGACCAGCAGGCGGCAATCGACACCGTGCTCGCCGGGCTCGGCGCCGGGCGACCGATGGATCGTTTGATCTGCGGAGACGTCGGCTTCGGCAAGACCGAGGTGGCACTGCGCGCCGCCTTCGTAGCGGCGATGGACGGCAAGCAGGTCGCCGTGGTGGTGCCCACCACGCTGCTTGCCCGCCAGCATACCAAGACCTTCATGGAGCGCTTCCGCGGATTCCCGATCCATATCGCGCAAGCCTCGCGCATGGTGTCGTCGTCCGAGTTGGCGCGCGTGAAGAAGCAGATCACCGAGGGCGGGGTCGACATCGTGATCGGCACCCATGCGCTGCTCGGCAAGGCCATCAAGTTCAAGGACCTCGGCCTGATCATCGTCGACGAGGAGCAGCACTTCGGCGTCGCGCACAAGGAACGGCTCAAGCAGCTACGCGCCGAGGTGCACGTCCTCACGCTCACGGCCACGCCGATCCCGCGCACATTGCAGCTCGCTCTGTCCGGCGTGCGCGACCTGTCGATCATCGCCTCGCCGCCGGTCGATCGGCTCGCCGTGCGCACCTTCGTCGCGCCGTTCGATCCCGTGATCGTGCGCGAGGCGCTGCTGCGCGAGCGCTATCGCGGCGGCCAAGCGTTTTATGTCTGTCCGCGCATCGAGGATCTGGCCGGCGCCAAGGACTTTCTCGACAAGCACGTGCCGGAGATGCGCCTCGCGGTCGCGCACGGCCAGATGCCGTCGAGCGTGCTCGAGGACGTCATGTCCGCCTTCTACGACGGCAAGTACGACGTGCTCTTGTCCACCGCCATCGTCGAGTCAGGCCTCGATATTCCGACCGCCAACACCTTGATCGTGCACCGCGCCGATCGCTTCGGGCTGTCGCAGCTCTACCAGCTGCGCGGGCGGGTCGGGCGTTCCAAGCTGCGCGCCTATTCGCTGTTCACCTTGCCGGCGGTAGGCAAGATCACGCCCCAGGCCGAGCGCCGGCTCAAGGTCCTGCAATCGCTCGACACGCTAGGCGCCGGCTTCCAGCTCGCCTCCCACGACCTTGACATCCGTGGCGCCGGCAATCTCCTGGGCGAGGAGCAGTCCGGCCACATCAAGGAGGTCGGCTTCGAGCTCTACCAGCAAATGCTGGAAGAGGCGGTGACGAGTCTCAAGGCGGGCATCACCGCGCCGGTCGCCGACAAGTGGTCACCGCAGATCACCATCGGCACGCCGGTGATGATCCCCGAGGACTATGTCGCCGACCTGCCGGTACGGCTCGCGCTCTACCGCCGCCTGGCCGAGATCGAGGACGAACGCGAGATCGAGGCATTCGGCGCTGAGCTGGTCGATCGCTTCGGGCCATTGCCGGAGGAGGTCGAGCATCTCCTGCAGATCGTCGCCATCAAGGCGCTCTGCCGGCAGGCCAATGTGGAGAAGATCGAGACCGGGCCGAAAGGCGCGGTGGTGTCGTTCCGCGACAACACCTTCGCCAATCCCGACCGCCTCGTCGCCTTCATCCGCGACCAGGGTCCGGCGGCGCGGGTGCGGCCCGATATGAAGGTGGTGTTCTTCGACGACTGGGAAAATCCCAAGGCGCGCCTGCGCGGCACCGCGGCCATTCTGCGCAACCTGGTGGCGCTGGCGCAGCCGGCGAAAGCCGCGTGACAGTTTTATCGAACCGGCCATGAGCACGCGAGCCTCCACCCTGCGCCGTCAGCTCGCGATGGCGCTGTCTGTGGCAATGCTGACGGCGGCGGCAACTCCCGCCCTGGCTCACACCGGCAGTGGGAGCGGCGGCTTCGTCGGCGGCTTCACCCATCCTGTGTTCGGGCCCGACCACGTGGTGGCGATGGTGGCGGTCGGCCTGTGGGGCGCGTTTCTCGGGGCGCCCGCGATCTGGCTGTTGCCGGTGATATTTCCGCTGGTGATGGCAGGCGGCGGCGTGCTGGGAATTCTCGGTGTGCCGTTGCCCGGGGTCGAGATCGGCATTGCCATATCGGCGATCGTGCTCGGCCTGATGGTAGCGCTGGCGGCGCGTCCGCCGTTGTGGGTGGCCGCCGTGCTCGTCGGCGCGTTCGCGATCTTCCACGGCCACGCTCACGGCAACGAGCTGCCGCCCGGCACCGACGCGGTTGCCTTCTCCGTCGGTTTCGTAGTCGCGACCGGCTTGCTTCATCTCAGCGGCATCGCCTTTGGCCTGCTCGCGCGTTGGCCCGCGGGACGCGTCACCGTGCGCGCGGCTGGTGGCGCAATCGCTCTGGCCGGCATCGCATTCCTGAGCGGCATCGGATGAGCGGGCTCGTCGGCGGGCTGCTGCAGCCGCTGGTGTTACCCGCGCATGCGCTGACATTGCTGGCGTTCGGCCTTCTCATCGCCCAACAGCGGGTGGAGCGGCGGCTTATGCTTTGGGTGGCCTTCGTCGCCGGATTGGCAGCCGGGCTCATCGCGATCGCGTTCGCGGTCGGGCAGACGCCCGCGGGCGACGTCTTGCTCGCTGCCGCGGGCCTTGCCGGACTCCTGGTGGCACTCGGGCGACCCTTGCCGGCGCTCGTTGGCGCGGCGCTCGCCGCCGTCGCCGGCGCGGCGTTAGGCCTGGACTCGCCGCCGGAGGCCATTTCGCTTGCGGTCGCCACGCTCACGCTGATCGGCACCGGGATCGGAGCAAGCCTTGCGCTCGCAGCCGTGGTACTTGGCGCGAGCTATGTCGTGGGCGTGCGGAAGCGGAGCGCGCTCCGCATCGGCGTGCGCATCCTGGGCTCGTGGATCGCGGCAAGTGCGATGCTCGTGCTGGCGCTGCGCTTCGCGCGCGGGCAGTTGTTTTAGCTCGGCGATCGCTATTCCGCGGCCACGGCCTTGGCGTGCTCGTTGGCCGCGCGCTCGATCGCCTGCGCGAGATATTCCGGCGCCTGCGCACCCGAGACGGCGAGACGGGCATCGAAGATGAAACAGGGCACGCCGTCGATGCCGGCCTCCTTCGCCGACTCGGCTTCCCGCGTCACATTCTCCACGTCGTCTTCCCCCGCGAGGCGCTTGCGCACAAGCTCGGTATCGAGGCCGCTGTCGACCGCGGCTTTGACCAGCACGTCGCGGTCGGTGAGATCGCCGCCCTCGCTGAAATAGAGCTCCATCAGGCGCTGCTTCATGCGCGCCGCCTTGCCGATCTCCCCGGCCCAGCGGATCAGGCGGTGGCAATCGAGCGTATTGGGTTGGCGCTTGATGCCATCGAGCGCGTAGGTCAGTCCCTCGGCGGCGGCCGCCTGGGCGACCCGCTGCGCGATGCTGCGATAGCGCTCGGGCGAGCCGAACTTGGTGGTGAGATACTCTTCCCGGCTGATGCCTGCGCGCGGCACCCACGGATTGAGG
>JBKPUA010000392.1:0-8519 GCA_046735815.1 Pseudomonadota bacterium | reverse complement strand
AGGTTGCTGTCACGTGCCTGGTTCTGGATTTCCTGCACCGCGCGATAGCCTTTGGTGATGAGCAGTCCGACTTTGGCGCCGCGCATCTCCAGCAACGCATTGGTCGTAATGGTAGTGCCGTGGGCGAAAAAACCGATCTCCCCCGGCGCAACGCCCCTGGCAATGAATTTGGCGAGCCCATCGAGCACGCCGAGCGCGGGGTTCTTCGGCGTGCTCGCGACCTTCTCGACCAGGAGCTCGCCCGTTGTTGTGTCGAGCAGCACGAGATCGGTATGGGTTCCGCCGACATCGACCCCGAGGCGATAGCGTGCGGTGCTCATGATGAACGCTTACGCTGCGCTGCGCCCGGGACGCGCCTTAGTCGTCGTGGTTCAGATGATAGTCCGGCGTGGGTGGCGGGCCCCAGCCGGCGACTGCGCGGTCATCCTTGCTCCAGACCTTCGGCCGCTGCGGACGGTCCGCGTGCCAGGGACGCGGATCGAAGAAGCCGAGCTCCTCGTCCAGGACCTGATCTAGCTCGGCGAAGAACTCGATCACGTGCCGGTCGGGATTGCGATGATAGATCGACACGTTATGTCCGGGGCCGTGCCGCAGCGGTCCCCAGATGATCGGGACGCGGTGCTGCGAAAGCACGTCGCAACCGTGCTCGACCGCGGAGAAGTCGCGGACCTCGAAGGCGATATGGTGCATCCGCGCACGCTTGCCGCGCAGGAAGTTGACGGTGTGATGATCGGGATTGCAACGCATGAACACGAAGAAGTCGCCGTTCCAGTCCGACACCTTGAAGCCCAGCACGCGCTCATAGAAGTCGCAGGTCTGCTGCACGTCGGGTACGACGAAGGCGCAGTGGCCGAGCTTGATCGGCCCCACGCCCACCACCTGTTGGTTGGGCGCGATGTAGTCCCACTGCGTGAACACCTCGATGGTCGTGCCCTTGTTGTCCTCGAAGGCGAGCAGCTTGGGCGTGCCGGGAAGGTCATCGCTGCGCAGCTCGCTCTTGATGCCGTCGTCCGCGAGCGCACGGGCGAGGTCCTTGAAGTCGGCGTCGGGCGCCACCTGGAAGGCGAGCTTGGCGCAGCGCGGCTCGTCGCCCTTCTTGAGCTGCACCGCGAGCTGACCGATCTTGGTCGCGAGCAGCGCGCGATCCCTCTCGCGCGCGGCCAGCACGAGCCCGGTCACCTGGGTGAAATGTTCGATCTGCTGGTCGAGATCGGGCGTCTCGAAGGTAGCGTGCCCGATGCGTCGCACTTTGATCATGGCGCTTCCTTAGCCGTAGGTCTTCAGCACGTGGCGAGCGATGACCATTTTCATCACCTCGCTCGCGCCTTCGGTAATGCGATAGCTGCGCTGTTGCCGCCACATCTTCTCGATCGGCAGATCGGTGGTGAGCGCAATGCCGCCGTGGATCTGCATGCATTGGTCGGCAGCCTTGAACGCCATCTCGTCGGCGAAATATTTCGCCACATAGGCGTCCTCGCGCGCCTCCTCGCCCTGATCGAGGCGCGCGGCGGTCTTGTAGACGAGCAGGCGCGCGGCCTGCAATTCGATGAACATGTCGGCCAGCATCCATTGCACCGCCTGTCGCTCGGCGAGCGGCCGGCCGAAGGTCGAGCGCTGCTTGGCATAGGAGGTCGCCATTTCGAGACAGCGCTCGGCGACCCCGAGCGCGCGTGCGCCGTGCTTGACGCGGCCGATGTTGAGCCATTCCTGGCCGAAGCGCATGCCTTCGCCTTCCTCGCCGACCCGGTGGCTTGCCGGCACGCGCGCGTTCTCGAGCACGATCTCCCAGGGCTTGTCGCCCATCATGGTCTCGTAGCAGGCGCCGAGCTTCACGCCCGGCGCATCCATGTCGACGATGAAGCAGGAAATGCCGCCGCGTGAGCCCTTGCTGCGGTCGGTAGCGACCATAAGCTGCATGAAGTCGGCGTCGCCGGCGCCGGTGATGAAGCGCTTGACGCCGTTGATCACATAATGCTCGCCGTCGCGCACCGCCGTGGTGCGCATGCCACCGGGATCGGAGCCGGCATCGGGCTCGGTCTGGGCGAAGCAGGCCTTCTTCTCCCCGCGCAGCAGCGGCAGTAGGTACTTCTCCTTCATCTCGCCCTTGAGCGAATAGAGGATGCCGCGCGCGGATGGCCCGGTGATGCCCTCGCCGCGCGCCGGAATGGCGATGGTGCGCGAAAGCTCCTCCCACACCACCGCGCGTGCGAGGATGGGCATTCCGCCGCCGCCATATTCCTCCGGCACGTCGAGCTGCCAAATGCCGAGATCCCTGGCGCGCTGCTCGAAGCGCGCGAGATATTCCGGCTTCATGCGCTCGCCGTCGGTGGTCTCCCTTTCGACCGGGATCAACTCGTTGTCGACGAAGCGCCGCAGGCCGGCTTTGAGAATGCGCAGCTCTTCCGGCAGCTCGAAATCCATGCGTTACGCTCCCTGGGCGTCCTCCCGCCACACCACCCGCACGTCGACCGCGACCGCGCCGCTGCCTTTCGGCCGCACCATCAGCGGATTGATCTCGACGTCGCTTATGCGCGCGCGGTGATCGAGGAAGAAGCGGCCGAGCGCCAACGCCGTGGCTTCGAGCGCCGCGCGGTCAGCGGCGGGTCGTCCGCGAAAGCCGGACAAAAGTCTTGCGAGCTTCAATCCATCGACCATTTCGCTCACATCGTCTGCGGTCATCGGCAGCAGCCGCAACGCGGCGTCCTCGACGAGCTCGACCAGTACGCCACCTGCTCCGACGAGCAGCATTGGTCCATAAAGCGGATCGCTGCGCGCGCCGACGATGGCCTCGATGCCCGACGCCATCTCCTGCACGAGGAAGCCGTCGATGCGCGCGTCCGGATAGCTCGCGCGTGCCGCGGTGAGGAGTGTTTCGGCGGCGCTCTGCACCGCGGCGCGATCTCGCAAGTCGAGCGCCACCCCGCCGGCCTCGGTCTTATGCAAGATGTCGCGCGAGCTGATTTTCAGCACGACCGGAAAGCCAATGCGCTCGGCCGCGCTGACGGCTTCGGCGACGCTGGCGACAGCGCAGCTCTTGGGCAGCGCGATGCCGTAGCGGCTCAGCGTCGCTTCGAGCGTGGCGGGCGTGAGCTCGCTCGCTGGCGCCGGCGGCGGCGCGGCCGGGAGACGGCCGCGGCGTGCGGCGTGAAACCACAAGCCGTTGAGCGCGCGGATGGTCGGCACGATTCCCTGCAGGAACGGGAAGCCGGCCGCTTCCTGGGCGGCGACGTGCGGCTCGCCGAACTGGGAGATCACGCGGCCGAAACCGACGATCGGCTTGTTGGTCTCGGTCAGCAGACGGCGCAGGGGAGACACGTCTCCCCAGCCATCGGTCTTGCGCGGCATGGGGGAAGCCCAGGCCACCATGTCGACATTGGGATCGCGCCCCGCGGTCGCGCAAATCTTGGCCGCAACCTCGATGGTCGAAGGAATGCCGACGTCGAGCGGATTCTTCGGCGCGATCCCTTCCTGCATCATCGGCAGCAGCGCCGCCTTCGTCTCATCGGCGAAATCGGGCATGGCCGCGCCTTCGGCCTCGGCGTAATCGTAGAGCAGATCGACCGTGCCGCCCGAGGTGGTGACGAAGCCGATGCGCGGGCCCTTCGGCAACCGTCCGCCATCGAAGGCGAGCGCCGCTTCGACCAGATCGTCGAGCGAGCGATAGTTGACGATGCCATAGCGCTCGCACATGGCGAGATAGGCGGCGTAGTCGCCGGCGATCGCGCCGGTGTGCGACGCCGAGGCTGCCTGCGACTGCGCGGTTGCGCCGGTCTTGATTGCCAGGATCGGCTTGCCCATGGCGAGCGCGCGGCCGGCGGCATGCATGAACGCTTCCGGCCGCCTGATGCCCTCGATGAACAGCACGACCTGCCGCGTGTCGGGATCGTCGATGACCAGATTGAGATAGTCGGCGAGGCCGAGATCGGGCTCGTTGCCCGAGGTGATGCAATAGGAAAAGCGCAAGCCCCGCTCGGCCGCGGCCTTCATCCAGAACTGGATGGTGCCGCCCGATTGGAAGATGCACGCGACCGGGCCGGGTGCGAGCCGGCACAACTCGCTATTGGGATAGCCGAACAGGCGCTCGCGATAGGAATAGGCGCCCATGCAGTTCGGCCCGGCGACTCGCAGCCGGCTCGTCGCGACGAAGTCCGTCAGCCAGGCGCCGCGCGTTTTCGATTCCGGCTCCTCGCCGTCGCCGATCATGGAGGCATAGACGGTCGCGGATTTGACGCCGGCTTCTTCCGCGTCGGTGAGGACACCGGGGACCGCCACCGCCGGCACGATAACCAGCGCATGGTCGACCGGCTCGGGCAGGTCGCGCAGCGAGGGAAAGCAGCGCTCGCCGTAGACTTCAGCCTGCCGTGGATTGATCAGAGCGATACGCCCGGGATAGCCGAACTCACGCAGGTTCTTGAAGATGTCGCTTGCCCAGCGCGAGCGCTCGGACGCACCAACGATGGCCAGCGATTTCGCCTGGAGCGTGCTGACGGCCGAACGAAATAAGCTCGCGTCGCTTTCCGCTATGCCCGTCCCCGTCACGTCCCGTTCCCGCGCCTGCATACGCTTTTCTTTAGGGTCTCGCCGCCGCCGGGTCAAAGCCCGGCGGCCGATCATTGCAGCACGCCTGCATTGCAAGAGCAGTGGCTCGAAACCACCTGCTACACCGATGGAATGGCCTTGAGCGCCGGGAACCACTGCCCGATCAGAGTCGGCGGCCAAGGGACCGCCATAAAATAATCGAAGGCGAACCAGATGAAGAAGACCAGCACGGCGGCATAAGGAATAACGAGCGACCAGCGCTCGCGCGCCTCGTAGCGCATGAAGAAGACGACGAACAATCCCACCGTGGGAATGAGCCCGATCACCGCCATCACCGCCATGAAGCCGATGAGATAGCCGAAGAACAATGCAGCGCGCCGGATGATCTCGCGCACCGCGAGATGGCCGGTGTCGGAGGTGAGATCCATGTGGATCTTCTCTTCCACTTCATGCTCGGCATGATCGGCGAGCCCTTCGGGCGTGGCGGCAGAAGGCTTGCGGCACATCTCGTTGAACAGGCTGAGCGCCGCCGCACAGAGTGCGGCTGTGCCGACGACTAGCGGCACGACCTTGGCGCTGAAATCCCATCGCAGCGCCACGACCACCGCGGAGCCGACGAGCGCGATCATGAACATCGTGAACAGCTGCGAGGGGTGAAACGTCGGCCGCTGGAAGCTGGTAAGCATCCTCGCGAGCCCGCCCTGACTGCGGATGTCCTGTAGCAGCGGCCGCACCAGGCCGAGGAAGGCGAGCGCGAACAGCACGACCACTACGGGACGCAGCATCCAGGAGAGCCCGTAGCGCTCGATCGAGATGAACAGGTAGCGCTCGATGGTGTCGCCCAGCACCACGCCCAGAATGAGCGGCGGGCGCGGCCACTTGAACTGCTTCATGGTCCAACCGACCAGACCAAAAAACAGCAAGGCAAAGAGATCGCCCCATTGGCGTGTGGCCTCGAACGCGCCGATATAGATGATGCCGAGCACGGCGGGGAGAATGAGCGTGTAGCGCAGCGTCGCGAGCTTGGCGAATTGCGGGCTGAAGGCGTAGCAAAGGCCGGCGCCAAGAACGTTGGCGAGCGCCACCGACCACACCATCGCATAGGTGATGCTGAGATTCTTGGTCAGCATGTCGGGGCCCGGCACCAGTCCGTGGATCAGGAAGGCGCCGAGCAGGATCGCCATGGTGGCGCTGCCGGGAACGCCGAAGGCGACCGTGGGAACAAGCGCGCCGCCCTCCTTGGCGTTGTTGGAGCTCTCCGACGCGATCACGCCGCGCACGTCGCCCTTGCCGAAGGTCGCGCTCGCGCCGCGCTCGGTCTTGAGCGCGTGGCCGTAGGCGAGCCAATCGACAACCGACGCGCTGATGCCGGGGATCGAGCCGATACCGCCGCCGATCCAGGAGCAGCGCATGATCAGCCACCAATGCTTGAAGCAATCCTTCACGCCCTGCCATTGGCCCTTGTAGATGTTGGCCGTCCCGGTGTCGGCGGAAATGGACACGCGGGCGATGAGGAGATCGCACAGCTCTGGCAGCGCGAAAACGCCGAGCAGGAGCGGCGTGAGCGGCAACCCGTCCCAGAGATAGAGGCTGTCGAAGGTCCAGCGCAGCGTTCCGGTTTGCGGATCGGTGCCGATCATCGCGATCATGACGCCGAGGCAGCCGGCGGTGATCCCGCGCAGCGGCGCGTTGCCGGAAAGAACGGCAACCATGGAAATGCCGAGCACGGAAAACGCCAGCAGCTCCGGCGAGCCGATGAACAACATCACCGGGCGCAAGATCGGGATGCTGACGGCCATCAGCAGCGCACCGAACAGGCCGCCCATCAGCGACGACATGTAGGCGGCGCTGAGCGCGCGCCCAGCCTCGCCTTTCTTCGCCATCGGGAAGCCGTCGAGCACCGTTGCCGCGGAGGCGGCACCTCCGGGCACGCCGAACAGGATCGCTGGAATGGGATCGCCGGTCGCGGTGGTGGCGCCGAGCCCGAGCAGCAGCGCGAAGGCCGAGTAGGGATCCATGTTGAAGGTGAACGGCAGCAGCATTGCCGTTCCGGTCAGGCCGCCGATGCCGGGAATGATGCCGAGCACCAGGCCCATGATGCAGCCGAGCCCGAGGAACATCAGGCGGTGCGGCTCCATCAGCGTCAGGAAGGCTTTGGCCGCGGAGGCGGCCATGAAGCCGATTTCCCCCCCGATCGTTTCCATTGCTTCCGCTCTCCGCGATCGACCACACGCACAATCGTCTTGCGACGAATGCGTTGCGCACCCGCCTCGCCCCTGCCTCCGCCCTCGTCGGGCGAGATCAGGCCCTCAGAGTGACAGCGTGCATCACGTTAGGTTGAATTCGCATCCCGCTTGTCCGCCCGTCCCCGCGCACTGGTGCAACGGCCAGCACCTGGGCCTGCATGGCCGCCCCGGTTTCCGTTATTTTGGCGGTCATGTAAGCAGAAGATCAGATGGTGGGAAAGGCGTCTGAGGCCGCATCCGGGTTGGCCCGCGTGCGGCACTTTGGACTCTCGCGCACGGGAAGGAAGCAAGATGCAGCTCGACCGAATTGACGGAAAGCCGGACGAAACCGTCGCCTGGGGCAGCGACGTCGCCGCGCAGATGCTGCGCCGTCTGGGCATCCCCTATATCAGCCTCAACCCCGGCGCGAGCTATCGCGGGCTCCATGACAGCATCGTCAACCATCTCGGCAACGAGCGGCCGGGGATTCTGCTTTGCCTGCACGAGGACCATTCGGTTGCGATCGCGCACGGCTACGCCAAGGCGACCGGCGAGCCCATGGCGTGTGTGCTGCACAGCAATGTCGGGCTGCTGCACGGTATGATGAGCCTGTTCAATGCCTGGTGCGACCGCGTGCCCATGATCGTGCTCGGCGCCACCGGCCCGCTCGATGCCGAGAAGCGCCGGCCGTGGATCGATTGGATCCATACTTCACGCGACCAAGGTGCCTATATCCGCTCCATCATCAAATGGGATGACCAGCCGTCGTCGCCACAGGCGCTGGTGGAAGCGATGTGCCGGGCGCATATCGCGACCCGAACGGCACCGACGGCGCCCGTCTACGTCTGCCTCGACGCGGGGCTGCAGGAGTCACGCCTCGAAAGGCAGCCGGAATGGCCGGACGTCGCCCGCTTCGTCCCGGCGGAGCCGCCACGTCCGGCGCGGGGCGCCGTCGAGCGGGCGCGGGCGCTGCTCGCCAGCGCCGAACGGCCGGTCATCATGTTCGGGCGCGGCTCGCGCAAGCCGGAATTCTGGCAGCCGCGCGTGCGTCTCGCCGAGCGGCTCGGTGCCTGCGTGGTCACCGACCTCAAGCAGGGCGCGACATTTCCCACCGACCATCCTGCGCACCACCTGCCGCCATTCAATGTTCTTCCCAAGTCGGCGCGCGACCTTCTCTGCGAGGCCGACGTCATATTGGCGCTCGACTGGGTCGACCTCGGCGGCGCGCTCAGGCAGGCGAAGACGGCGGGAAATGTTTCGGCCAAGATCATTGCCGCCACGCTCGATCCCAATCTGCATACCGGCGCCAATATGGAGTATCAGGCGCTGCCGCCGGCCGACGTGGCGATGGCGGCCACCGCCGACGCGGTGGTCGAGGATCTGCTCGAGGCGTTGGGCGCCGACAGCCGGCGCGAGCCATGGAAGGCGCGTCCTCCGGCCAAGGCCAAGGGCGTCGACGGGCATGTTGTCAGCATGGAGCACATCGCCTCGAGCTTGCGTGCCGAGTTCAACGATCCCGAAAAGGTGAGCTTCTGCACGCTCGGTCGCGGCTGGCCGATCGACATCTGGCCGTTCCAGGACGGCTTCGCCTATCTTGGCAAGGATGGCGGTGGAGGCTTGGGTTCCGGGCCCGGGCTCTCGGTCGGCGCGGCGCTCGCGCTCCACGCGCGCGGACGTTATCCGATAGCGATGCTCGGCGACGGCGACTTCTGCATGGGAGCGACCGCGATCTGGACCGCGGTCCGCCACCGCATC
>JBKPUA010000391.1:0-7949 GCA_046735815.1 Pseudomonadota bacterium | reverse complement strand
GCGCCTGTCGCATCGCTACTACGCGCTCAAGGCGCGCTGGTTCGGCAAGAAGCGATTGCCCCATTGGGATCGCAACGCGCCGTTGCCCAAGGTGGCGACCCGCACCATCGGCTGGAGCGAGGCGCAGGATACCGTGCTCACCGCCTATGGCGCGTTCTCCTCCGAGATGGCGGCGATCGCCGAACGCTTCTTCAAGCACAACTGGATCGACGCGCCGGTACGCCCGGGCAAGGCGCCGGGCGCCTTCGCGCATCCAACCGTGCCGTCGGCGCATCCTTATGTGCTGCTCAACTATCAGGGCAAGCCGCGCGACGTGATGACGCTCGCGCATGAGCTCGGCCACGGCGTGCATCAGGTGCTCGCCGCGCCCAACGGCGCGCTGATGGCACCGACCCCCCTCACGCTCGCGGAGACCGCGAGCGTGTTCGGCGAAATGCTCACCTTCCGCAAGCTCCTTGCCAATGCCGACGCCAACCAGCGCAAGGCCATGCTGGCGGCCAAGGTCGAGGACATGATCAACACGGTGGTGCGCCAGATCGCGTTCTACACCTTCGAGCGCAAGCTCCACACCGAGCGCAGGAGCGGCGAGCTCACCGTCGAGCGCATCAACGCGCTGTGGCTCGAGGTGCAGCGGGAGAGCCTGGGGCCTTCAATCGAGCTCAAGCCGGGCTACGAGACCTTCTGGGCCTATATCCCGCACTTCGTGCACTCGCCGTTCTACGTCTACGCTTATGCCTTCGGCGACTGCCTGGTGAACTCGCTCTACGCGGTCTACGAGCAGGCGGCCGAAGGCTTTGCCGAGCGCTACCTGCAGATGCTTGCCGCCGGCGGCACCAAGCACCATTCGGAGCTCCTGGCCCCGTTCGGCCTCGACGCCCGCGACCCCAAATTCTGGCAGGGCGGCCTCGGCGTCATCGAGCGCATGATCGGAGAGTTGGAAACGCTGGACCGGCGATAGCCGGACGCAATAGCGAGAAATGCAAGCATAGATTGAACCGGCGCGTCCTCCCGCTACACTAACCGCCGAACCAAAATGGAGGACGCGCCATGCCGTCCGACCAGGTGTTCGGTTTCAACGACGTCTTCCGCGCCGAAATCGGGGTCATCAACGCCCGGCGCGAGCGCCAGGGTCGCGGCACCGTTACGCTTCGGCAGGATGCCGCTGATTCGTCCGGCGGTCCCATCCTCGGTCCGAACGAGGACGCGAACGTCGTGGGCCTGGCGCTTTCGGGCGGCGGCGTGCGCTCGGCCGCGTTCTGCCTGGGCACGTTGCAGGCTTTGAACGAAGCCGGAGTTCTCGATCGGGTCGACTATCTCTCCACCGTCTCCGGCGGCGGCTATGTCGGCTGCTCGCTGTCGGCGGGCCTGGAATCGACGCAGGGGGTATTTCCATTCGAGAGTCCGACGGTTGAGGACGAAACACCGGCGATGCAGCACCTGCGCGACCATTCGAACTATCTGTTTCCCCGCGGCGCCATCGACCTGTTGCACAACGGCTCGATCTACGCGCGGGGCCTGGTCGCAAATTTCGTATTGATCATGCCGTTCCTGCTGGCCGCGGCGGCGCTCACGCTATTCTGGCATCCGACGCCCGCCGACCTGCACGGCACCGACGTCGTGCTGGGCTGGCACTATTTCGTCATCACCGCCTATCTGGGCATCGCACTGCTCGTCCTGATCGTCGGCTGGGGCCTGCTGCGGTCGTCAGCCCTGCTGCAGAACAGCGCGGAAGTCCCAAGCGGTCCTACCAACTTCATCGGTTGGGCGGTACTCTTCCTTCTGCTGTCCGCGTTTTGCGAGCTGCAGCCGTTCGTGCTGGCCGGAATGTTCGAGCAGCAATCGGGTTCGTTCTTCGCGGCTCTGTCCAAGTCGATCAACTCAATCGCTGCAATGCTGGCGCCGGTCGCCGCCGTGCTCGCGTTCCTCGGCGGCAAGCTCGCTCAATTCGTCAAGAGTGCGGCGGAATCACCGCGCATGCGAGCCAGGTTCGCGGGCTACGCGGCCAAGGCCGCGATCTATCTCGGCGCGCTCGCCGTTCCGCTGGTGCTGTGGGCGATCTATCTCAACATCACCTATTGGGGTCTTTGCATCAACCCGCAGCCGCCGCAAGCCTGTGCTCCCCAGTGGCTGAACGATCTTGCGCATCATGCCGTGTTCGGCGAGCACCCCGCCACGAAATTGTATCTCCTGGTCGCCGCCGCATTCTTCGTCCTGTCCTTGATCCTGCAGCCGAACGCCAATTCGCTGCATCCGCTCTACCGCGACCGGCTCGGGAAGGCCTTCCTGTTCGAGCCGCGGGCTACATTGCGCAAGAACGAGGAGCTCAAGCCGGCACGGCTGCGACTGAGCGAGCTGACCGGGCAGTACGGGCCGTACCATCTCATCAATACGGCGCTCAATATTCAGAACTCGAAGACCGCCAACAAGCGCGGTCGCAATGCGGATTTCTTTCTCCTCAGTCAGAATTTCGTCGGCAGCGAAGCGACCGGCTACGTGGCGACCCATGAGCTCGAGAAGATTGCGACGCGACTAGACCTCGCGACCGCGATGGCGGTTTCCGGCGCAGCCGCGTCCTCCAGCATGGGTTCGCAAAGCATTAAGCCGCTGACGCCGACGCTGGCGATCCTCAACATTCGGCTCGGCTACTGGTTGCGCAATCCGCGGCGCGTGGGCAAGCGTGAATTCTGGAAGTCTCGCAACATATGGGCGAATTTCTATTTTCTGCTCGAGCTCTTCGGCCGGCTTAACGAGTGCAGAAAATCGGTCTACCTGACCGATGGCGGCCACATCGAGAATCTCGGCGTCTACGAGCTGCTCAAGCGCCGCTGTCGCGTGATCATCGCGGTCGACGCGGAGGCCGATCGGGAGATGGCATTCGGATCGTTCAATTCGCTCGTGCGCCATGCCCGCATCGATCTCGGACTGGAGATCGACCTCCCCTGGCAGCAGATCACCGATCGGGCTCGGGCGACCAACGAGGCCATGGACGAGAAAGGCGATGCGAAGAAGGCGAAAGGGCCGCATTGCGCCATCGGCGAGATCAGCTATCCCTGCGGCCGCAAGGGAACGCTGGTCTACATCAAGTCGTCCATGACCGGTGACGAGAACGACTACGTGTTCCACTATCGAAAGCGGTATTCCGATTTTCCGCACGAAACCACGCTCGACCAGATGTTCTGCGAGGAGCAGTTCGAGGCCTACCGCGCCTTGGGCTATCACGCCGCCAATGGCCTGTTCGACCGCCGCGACGATTTTGCGAAGCTCGACCCGGCGGAATTCCCGCGCGCGTCTGTGCACGCCGAGTTGCTGGACCAGCTCTTTCCGCGTGTGACCAAAGACACGCCCGGATCGCATCGGCGCTTTGTGGACTGGCTGCCGGCTGTGCCGGCCCCCAGCCCGGTCAAAGCCGCATAGCGCGCCACGATCTCCGTAAATGTTGATGGGTGGCGGGCTTTCCCCGCCCATATAGGGCGTTGTACATTTTGTACAACGCCCTATATGAATGCCACTCGCCGTATGGGAGCAAGGACGGCGCCATGAAGATCGAAATCAAACGAATTGGCAATTCCGACGGCTTGATCCTGCCGCGCGAGCTGATGCAGCGCCTCGATCTCAAGCGCGGACAATTCCTGCACCTCGTCGAGCTGGCCGGTGGCGGCTTTCAGGCCCTGCCATACGACCCTGATTTCGAGAAGACGATCGAGATCGCCGACCAGGTCATGGACGAGTACCGCGACACGCTTTCAGCGCTCGCGAAATGATCAAGCGATCACATGAGTGAGGCGAGCGTCCCGCAGTGGCTGATGTACGACCAGGTCATCGCCATCCACAGCCGACAGCTGCGACGCTTCGGTGGTGCAGCGGGACTGCGCGATGAAGGTTTGTTGCGCTCCGCGCTCGAACGTCCGCTCAACAAGTGGCACTATGAGCAAGCGCAGCTGCCGCAGCTCGCTGCCGCCTACGGCTTCGGCCTTGCGAAAAATCATGCATTCGTGGACGGCAACAAGCGGATCGCGTTCATGAGCATGCTGGTATCCCTGCGCAAGAATAACGTCCGATTTGCTCCCGATCCCGCCGAGGCAACCGCGATGATGATGTCGCTGGCGGCAGGTGAGGTCAGCGAGGAAAGTCTTGCGCGCTGGATTCGCGACAACTGGCCGAAGCCGTGAGCGGTGCACGACCTGTGATTCCGCAATACGGGCCTAAATCAAGCGTGATCGCCGATATTCTCGGCGCAGAATGGCAATAATGAACGACCGCGAAGCCAATCGTTTCTCCGCCCGCGCGGCACGCTATGCCCGCGTCGGCGCCAATGTGGGCGGGGTGGCGGCGCGGTTCGCCGGGGCGCATCTCCTCGGGCTCGCGCTCGACCGCGGCAAGAACGCCGCCGAATTGGCGGCGGCGCTCGGCGGCCTCAAGGGACCGATCATGAAGGTGGCCCAGCTCATGGCCACCATTCCCGATGCCCTGCCGCCGGAATACGCCGCCGAGATGATGAAGCTGCAGAGCGAGGCGCCGCCCATGGGCTGGGCCTTCGTCAAGCGCCGCATGGGCGCCGAGCTCGGCCCCGACTGGCAGAAGAAATTCGCCAGCTTCGAGCATCATCCCGCCGCCGCCGCCTCGCTCGGGCAGGTGCATCGCGCCCGCGCCCATGATGGCGGAGGTGCCGGCGGCGAGCTCGCTTGCAAGCTGCAATATCCCGACATGCAGTCGGCGGTCGAAGCCGACCTGCACCAGCTGCAGCTCATCTTCGCCATCCACCGGCGCATGGACCCGGTCATCGACACCAGCGAGATCGCCAAGGAGATCGGCGCGCGCATCCGCGAGGAGCTCGACTATCGGCGCGAGGCCAAGCACGTGATGCTCTACCGCCGCATGCTCGCCGGCATCGATTCGATTCATGTGCCGAAGATTTGGCCCGAGCTCTCGACCGGCCGGCTGCTCACGCTCGATTGGCTCGACGGGCGGCGGCTCTTGGAGCATAGAGAGGCGGATCTCGCCGCGCGCAACCGGCTCGGCACCGCGATGTTCACGGCGTGGTGGTGGCCGTTCAGCCATTTCGGCGTGATCCATGGCGACCCGCACCTCGGCAATTACACCGTGTTCGAGGCGGGCGGCCGCCCCGCCGGCATCAATCTGCTCGACTACGGCTGCATCCGGATCTTTCCGACGAAATTCGTCGGCGGAGTGGTCGATCTCTACCACGGTCTGCTGCGGGGCGACGACGATCTCGTCGTCCACGCCTACGAGACCTGGGGCTTCAAGCGACTCAGCCGCGAGCTGATCGACGTGCTCAATATCTGGGCGCGCTTCATCTACGGGCCGCTGCTGGTCGACCGCGTGCGCAGCCTCGCCGACGGCGTGAAGCCCGCCGAGTATGGCCGGCGCGAAGCGTTCCGCGTGCACCAGGCGCTCAAGCAGCGCGGCCCGGTCACGGTGCCGCGCGAATTCGTGTTCATGGACCGCGCCGCGATCGGGCTCGGCGCGGTGTTTCTGCATCTGCGCGCCGAGCTCAATTATCACCGGCTGTTCGAAGCCGCGATCGAGGATTTCTCGCTCCGCCGGGTCGCCGATCGCCAGCACGCTGCGCTCGCCGCCGTCGGTCTCGAACGGCCGGCATCTTAGAGCATAATCCCGAAAAGCCTGCCCCGGACTCTGACCCGGGGTGGGCACCGGTTTTCGGAGAAGATCATGCTCCAACAACAAGCCGTGCCCACCGCGGCGGGCGTGACGCCGGAATGACAGCGATACGGCACGGCCTGGCGCCGTTGCCCTCATGTGGCAATTGCGCTAAGCCCCCGACTGCCAATTGACGAGCATTGGAGGAGCGAATGGCCGACCACGGGCAGGTCGAATACGCGACCGCGGAGGGTAACGATCTTCCATCGCACGAGGCGACCTATGAGCGTTTCATCCACCTCGTGGTCGTCCTCGGCGGTCATGTCACCAGCATCGTTCTCGGATTGGCGATCGGGGGCGTCACGGACCACTGGCTCGTCGCCATCGCAATCATGTTGATTGCAAGCGGGGTGGCCATTCACGGCTTTGCCACCGGCGCCCGGCTGCCCACGCTCGTCATGGTATGCATCTCGCTGCTCGCGCTCGCGCTCACGTCCGGCGGCTGATCCGGGCTCTCGCCGCTCATGCGGGCTGTCGTCGGTCATAAGGAGGCGAGCGAATGCGCATTGCGGTAGCGCGCGAGGCCGATGCGACCGAGGGCCGGGTCGCGGCGACGGCGGAGACGGTCAAGAAGATGAAGGGGCTCGGCGCCGACGTGGTGATCGAGCCCGGCGCCGGATTAAAGTCGGGGATTCCCGACGCCGAGTTCGTCGCGGCCGGCGCCACCGTCGCCTCCGGCGCGGTCAAGGACGCCGACGTGGTGCTCAAGGTGCGCCGGCCGTCGCGCGCCGAGCTTGCCGGCTACAAGAAGGGCGCGCTGGTCATCGCCATCATGGATCCCTACGGCGAGGATGCCGCGCTCAAGTCCATGGCCGAGGCCGGCGTCACCGCCTTCGCCATGGAGCTGATGCCGCGCATCACCCGCGCGCAGGTCATGGACGTGCTCTCGAGCCAGGCCAATCTCGCCGGTTACCGCGCGGTCATCGATGCCGCCGCCGAATATGGTCGCGCGCTGCCGATGATGATGACGGCCGCCGGCACGGTGCCGGCGGCGAAGGTCTTCATCATGGGCGCGGGCGTCGCCGGCCTGCAGGCGATCGCCACTGCGCGGCGGCTCGGCGCCATCGTCACGGCCACCGATGTGCGGCCGGCGGCGAAGGAGCAGGTCGAGAGCCTCGGCGCCAAGTTCATCGCGGTCGAGGACGAGGAGTTCAAGCAGGCCGAGACCGCCGCCGGCTACGCCAAGGAAATGTCCAAGGACTATCAGGCCAAGCAGGCCGCGCTCGTCGCCGAGCACATCAAGAAGCAGGATGTGGTGATCACGACCGCCTTGATCCCGGGCCGGCCGGCGCCGCGGCTGATCTCTAAGGAGATGGTGGCCTCGATGCGGCCGGGCTCGGTGATCGTCGACCTCGCGGTCGAGCGCGGCGGCAATTGCGAGCTCGCCAAGCCCGGCGAGGTCGTGGAGACGGGCGGCGTCAAGATCATCGGCCACCTCAACGTGCCGAGCCGCATCGCCGCCTCCGCCTCGAGCCTCTATGCCAAGAACCTTTTCGCCTTCCTCGAGATCCTGGTGGACAAGAGCGCCAAGGCGCTGGCGATCAAGTGGGACGACGAGATCGTCAAGGCGACCGCGCTCACCCGTGACGGCGCGGTCATCCATCCGAGTTTTGCCCCCAAGACCGCGGCGTGAGCGACGGAGACCACGCATGTTGACCTCGATCGCAGCCGGCAAGCTCGCGCCGCTCGCAACCGCCGCCGTCGGCTCCGCGCTGCCGGAGGCCGGCCCGCACGCCGCGCCCAACGTGGTGCTCGCCCAGCTCGACATCATCGCGGCGGCAAGCGGTGGCGCGATGCACGCGGCGAGCGGCGGAACGGTCGATCCCTTCATGTTCCGGCTCTCGATCTTCGTGCTGGCGATCTTCGTCGGCTATTACGTGGTGTGGTCGGTGACGCCGGCCTTGCACACGCCGCTGATGTCGGTCACCAACGCGATCTCCTCGGTGATCGTGGTCGGCGCGCTGCTCGCCGTCGGCGTTCCGCTGCTGGCCGACGGGTCGGGACCGATCTGGGCGCGTGCCCTCGGCTTCGTCGCGCTCGGCTTCGCCTCGGTCAACATCTTCGGCGGCTTTCTGGTGACGCAACGCATGCTCGGCATGTACCAGAAGAAAAAGAAGTGACGGGAGTGGTGGATGAGCCCTGATCTCGTCGCGCTGCTCTATCTCGTCGCCGGCGTCCTCTTCATCCTGGCGCTACGCGGGCTGTCGAGCCCGGAGACCAGCCGGCAGGGCAACCTGTTCGGCATGGTCGGCATGGCGATCGCCATCGTC
>JBKPUA010000390.1:0-4498 GCA_046735815.1 Pseudomonadota bacterium | reverse complement strand
ATCGGCGCTGGCGAGGCGAACCTCGCCGCGGCTTTCAGGCCGCAGCAGCGCGGCGCGACAGGCAAAGCCGTCGGGATAGGGCTCTCTGAACGGCGACAGATAGGGATGCGCGGTCATCGGCGCCGCATTGAAGAGAAGCTGCAAATCCGGCAGCGGAGCGTCCGGCCTGGTCTTCAGGAACGCCGTGAGCTTGCCGGGAAGATCGGTGGCCATGCCCCGCCCGAACAGGTAAGCGCGCACGAGATCAGACACGATGCGATCGAGCCGCATGCGGCGGTGGAACGCACCCGACTCCTTGCGGCTGTAGGCGACGGCGGCGGAGATGTGATCCTGCAGGTTCTTGCCGACGCCCGGAAGCGACACCTCGACCTTGATGTCATGGGCACGCAGTTGCGTCGGTTCGCCGATGCCGGAGAGCATCAGCAGTTGCGGGGAGTTGATCACGCCGCCGCAGAGCAGAACCTCCCGCTCTGCGCGCACGGAATGCAGCGCTCCGTGGCTGAGATATTCCACGCCAACAGCCGTGCTCCCCTCGAGCAGGAGCCGCGTTGCAAGCGCGCCCACTTGCACCGTGAGATTCGGCCGCTGCAATGCCGGCCGCAGATAGGCGACGGCAGCGCTGCAGCGCCGGCCGTTGCGCACGGTGCTCTGCAAGACGGCGAAGCCTTCCTGCTGCGCGCCGTTGTAATCCTCGGTCGTCGGGAACCCCGCGGTGGCGCCGGCTTCAAACCAGGCATCGACCAAAGCATCGCGGTAGCGCGAATAGCGGGTCGTCAGCGGACCCGACCCGCCGCGGTAGGAATCGGCGCCGTGCTCCCACGTCTCCTGGCGCTTGAAGTACGGCAGGACTTTTTCGAACGACCACCCTGGCAGTCCCGATGCCGCCCAGCGGTCATAGTCGCCGCGGTGACCGCGCACATACGCCATGGCGTTGATCGACGACGAGCCGCCGATCACCTTGCCGCGCGCGCATTCCAGCCCGCGGCCGTCCATGGTGGCCTCCGGCTCGGCGAAATACATCCAGTCATGCTTGCGGTTGAGCAGGAGGTGGGGCCAGGCGAGGGGAATGTGGATCCACGGGTCGCGGTCCCAGCCGCCGGCTTCGAGCAAGAGGACCGAGACGCCCGCATTTTCGCTCAACCGCGCGGCCAAGGCGCAGCCGGCCGAGCCTGCGCCGATGATAATGAAGTCGTAGCTTGCCCGTGCCTTGCTCATCGCGGCGAAATAGCCCATCGACGCGTCGGGTCCACTCGCTTCCTCGTCAATTTGACTCGAGCAGAGCTCGTTCTGCCATCGATTGATCGACCGCACGATAGGCGACGAACATTCCGCTCGGCACGTGCAATTCGCGTGGTGTAGAGAAGCCCGCCGCGCGCAAGCGCGCGCCGGTCATTGCCGCCGGCTATCGCGCATGCCGGATCGAGCGGGCGCAAAATGTCGACTCCTCCCGAACGTCGTCTCTGCTGCGGCCTTTCGTCTGTCCCGAGCCTCTTTCCCGTTGCAGATTTGTGGTATATGATGTGCAAGTTCATACACTCATGGTTGCATAAGGCCCTCGGAGGGATGAGGGCATTCATTTGATCGAGACGGCAGAGGGCGATCATCATGCCAACAATGGGAATCATACACAGCGGCTCGAAAGACAATCAGGACCAGGAAAAGCAGATCGCGACGCTGATCCTTCACCTCGAAGGCGAGGGCTATGTCCATGGCCAAGACGGGTTCAGCATCAATGGGCCGCATTGGGCCCACGATGACCCCGCGAAGCTGCGTAGCTACGCCGAGCATTTGGTCCAACAAGGCGTGAACGTCTTGGTCGCCGCGGGCGGCTCGATTTCTTCGCAGGTGGCGAAGGAGGCGACGCAAACCAGCGGAACACCGGTGGTGTTCACGAGCGCCGCCTATCCGGTCAGTCCGGCCCGAAACATGACCGGGGTCTGCGCGCGCACGACTGAGCTCGACCCGACGCGACTCACTCTGCTGCACGAGCTCGTGCCTGCTGCAAAGAAGATCGGCGCGCTCGTGAACTCGGCTCGTCCCCAACCCGACACCAAGGCGCTGGACGACGCGGCCGCCATGCTGGGTCTTGAGCCCCTCGACTACAAGGACGTAAGGAACGGCCATCACCATGGCGGCGACCCGGACAGGATCAAGCAGGCTTTCCATGAGTGGGCCGCAGCGGGGATCAAGGCGGCGGTCGTCACCGCCAATCCGTTCTTCAACAATCACCGTCGGAAGGTCGTTGACGCCGCGCGACACGCAAAAATCCCGGCCATCTACCAATGGCGCGAGTTCGTCGATGCGGGCGGCCTCATGAGCTACGGGCCAAAGCTGTCGGAGGCCTACAAGCTGGCCGCCCTTTACGTCGCCCGCATTCTGCGCAAACAACAACACCACCAGCCCAAGGATCTGCCGGTCGCGCTGTTGTCCAAGTTCGAGCTGGTCATCAATCTCAGCACCGCGAAGCATCTCGGCGTGGCTGTTCCGGAAACGCTGCGCGCCCGCGCCGACGACCTGGTCGTGTGAGGGCGCGGCGCTGTCGGCTTTCTTTCGCATGAGAAGACATCGCCTCATCATCGTCTGTGGCATTCCTGGATCGGGAAAGTCCACGCTGGCGCTTCGCGCGGTCGAACGTTGGGGAGCGGTCAGCTTTGCGTCGGAGACGTTCGCGGAGGAATTAGGCGCTGCTGCGCGCACAGCCTCGGGGGATCTGAGCAAGGAGGCGATCGCGCATGCGTACTCGGCCATGGCGGCCGCCGTCACCGAATCCCTTTCGCGCAACCGGCTGGTCGTGGCCGTCGGATCGTTTCGATCGGAGCAGCAACGCCGAAGATTTCGGGACATCGCGACGAGTGCCGGCGCGAGCGTGACGACGCTTCGCGTTGTTTGCCCAGTCGATACTGCTGCGAAGCGCGTCCGCGCACGTCGTGCTTCCGGAGAACGGGGCCCGACGGCGGATGCCATGCTCCAGATCGATGCCGAGCTCAATCCAGCAAGCGATATCGAGTTCGTTCTGACCAACGATTCCGCCCTGGAGCACTTTCATCGACGGGTCGACGCCATGATCCAGGCCCTGGCGTGGGGTTTCGACCACCATGCGTCCCATGCGGCGATCGCGCGGCGGGCCGAAGAGCTTGCGATCGACGGGCAACTGACATAATGGCGTCGGCGGCCGTCACCGTCACATCATCTTCGCGATGATGATATAATATCGTCGCACGGATGAGATGATCGATGGGACGACTGGCGCTTTTACCGCTCATCGCTGCCGGCATGCTGGCATGGTCCATGCCGCTGCACGCGCAGAAGTCGGCCGTTCCCGTCATCGGATTTCTCACCACTGCCTCGCCCGCCTCGCGCGGCGGTGAGCAGATCGCCGCGTTCCACAGCGGACTTCGCCAGGCCGGCTACACTGAAGGCCAGAACGTCCGGATCGAATATCGTTGGGCCAATGACGATTACGCGCTGTTGCGCGCGCAGGCCAAGGAGCTGGTCGACCTCCAGGTAGCGGTCATCGTCGCGGCCGGCGGTCACGTGTCGGCGTTGGCGGCGCATGATACCACCAAAGAGATACCGATCGCTTTCACCACGGTCACCGACCCCGTCAAATTAGGGCTGGTGAAGAGCCTCAACAGGCCCGGTGGAAACGCGACCGGGACCGCCGGGCTTACCTCCGAGCTCGACCCCAAGCGACTGGAATTGCTTCGCGAAGTGAAGCCGACAGCCGCGCTGATCGGGGTCCTGGTCAACCCGAACCGTCCGGGGGTCGAGAGTCAGTCGAGGGAGCTGCAGGCCGCGGCGGACAAGATGAATCTCAGGCTCGAGTTCCAAAGCGCTGCCGGCGAGCAGGACATCGAAAGTGCGTTTCGGGCGTTCGCGTCGCAGCGCGTGGATGCGCTGCTCGTGACCGCCGACCCCTTTTTCAACAACCGCCGTGCACAGGTGCTGCCGCTGGCGGCAAGCCAGTCCCTTCCGGCGATCTACCAATGGCGTGAGTTCGTGACCAACGGCGGCCTGATGAGCTACGGCCCCAGCCTCACGGAGGCCTATCGTCTGGCGGGAATCAATGCCGGGCTCATGCTCAAGGGCACCAAGCCCGCCGATATCCCGACGGTGCAGCCCACGAGGTTCCAACTCGTCATCAACCGTGTCACCGCGAAGCAACTTGGTCTCACGCTCTCCCCGGCTTTGCTCTCGCTTGCCGACGAAGTGATCGAGTAACACCCGGCAGCCGCGGTTGCCTGTCAACCAGGCCCGAACTGAAAGCTCGCGATCAGGTGCGACAGGTCTTTCGTCTGATCGAGCGCCCATAGCGCCTGCAGGATGGCGTCGGTCCGCTCGCGCGGCCAACGCCTGGCCACGTTGCCGCGGAACTTGCGCTCGACGTCGGCCCTGCTCATCGGCCGCCCGGGAAAACCCGGCACGTCGTCGACCTCACTCGACACGCGCTGTCCGTCGCCGAGGATCGCGGTCACGCGCGAGGGCACCATCGCGCCGA
>JBKPUA010000389.1:0-6062 GCA_046735815.1 Pseudomonadota bacterium | reverse complement strand
CAGGACGTGCGCAGCGCGATCATGACAGTAAGCGGGCTTACGGGCGCGAAGTTCTGGGGCAAGAACTTTTTCGACACCGCGGAGGAAGGCGTGATCGAGCGGGCCAAGGCCGGCAATTACCAGCTCGATCGCTACACCGTGCCGCCCGATGAGCTCGCGCGCTGGACCAAGCTCGCGGGCGAGCCGATCTGGAACGAGTGGGTGAAGAAGATGGAAGGCAAGGGCCACGCCAACGCCCGCGAGGTCCTCAACACCACGATCGAGTTGCTGAAGAACTAGCTGTCCGTGTCCCGGGCGCAGCGCAGCACGAAGTGATGCGCTGCAGACCCGGGACCGTTCCAATCTGTGGCGGTCCCGGATCAGCGGCGCACCGCTGCGCGCTGCACCGCATCCGGGACACGAGCGCTACAGTTATCATCATCAAGAGGCACAACCCTGTGCAATCGATCGAGAAGTGGCTGCATCGCGGCGAGCTCGTGCTGGTGTTCATGAGCATGCTCGCTGCGGTCGCGATCATGTGCCTCACGTCAGCCGATGCGCTCAGCCGCTATCTGCTCAATCGCCCGATCATCGGCGCCTATGAGATCACTGAAAAATATCTGATGGTGGCGGCGATCTATCTCGGCCTGTCCTACGCCTATCGCGGCGGGGTGTTTATCCGCGTCACCTTCCTGGTCGACCGCCTGCCGCGGGCGGCCAAGCTTGTGGTCAATTATCTCGCCCATCTGGTGTCGCTGGCGTTCTGCCTGATCATCCTTGTCGCCACCACCCAGCAGGCGCTGCGCGGGCTTGAGGACGACACCACCTTGAGCGCACTGCCGATCCCGGTCGGCCCCGCCTACAGCCTCGTACCCATCGGCTTTCTCGCGCTCACGCTGGTGATGCTCGCCGACTTCATGCGCATCCGCAGCGGCCGCTCCTACCTGCTCCGCGAAGAGATGACATCCGTATAGCCGCAGCGTCGGGAGTCTTGATGGTTGCGCTCCCCCTCCTCGTGCTGGTTGTTGCGCTCGTGCTCGGCGTGCCGATCGCGGTCGCGCTCGCCGGCTCGGGCATGCTCGGCATCTATCTCGTCACCGGCGATTTCGGCAAGGTGATGGGGATCGTCAGTCTCGCGCCGTTCAGCACGGTCGCGGACTACGCGCTCACCACCATCCCCATGTTCATCTTGATGGCGTTCTTCTCGGCCTCGAGCGGGCTCGCACGCGACCTCTATACGGCGGCCAGCAATTGGTGCTCCCACGTCAAAGGCGGGCTCGCCATCGCCACCGTGTTCGCCTGCGGCATCTTCGGCGCCATGTCGGGGGCGAGCACCGCCGCCGCCTCGGTGATGTCGAAGATCGCCATGCCCGAGATGCGTCGCCACGGCTATTCCGACGAGCTCGCCGCCGGCGCGATCGGCATCGGCGCGACGCTCGACATTTTGATTCCGCCGAGCATCGCCATGGTGATCTACGGCATCGCTACCCAAACCTCGATCGGCAAGCTTCTGATCGCCGGCGTGGTGCCAGGGATCATCGCGGGCATTCTGCTCGCCGCCATGGTCTATCTCTGGGTCGTGGTCAGCCCCAAGCACGCGCCCACCACCTATCGCGTCGGCATGAAGGAGCGCTGGGCGAGCCTCGTGCGCATCTGGCCGAGCCTCCTTCTCATCCTGCTGGTGCTGGTGCTGCTCTATACCGGCATCGCCACTCCGACCGAGGTGGGCGCGCTCGGCGCGCTGCTTGCCGGCATCATCGGCGCGGTGTTCGGTCGTCTCACCTTCGCCGAAGCGATGGACGCGGTGAAATCGACCATCCGCACCTCGGCGATGATCTTTCTCATCCTGCTCGGCGCCACCATCTTCGGCTACTACATGGCCTTGAGCCGCATTCCCCAGGATGTGGTAACGGCGGTGAGCGCCATGGACCTCAACCGCTGGGTCGTCATCATCGGCATCGTGGTGGCCTACTTCGTGATCAGCATGTTCATGGACGAAATCCCGCTGCTGCTGCTCACGCTGCAGCTCACGTTTCCGCTCATCACCGCGCTCGGCTTCGATCCGATCTGGTTCGGCGTGATGTCGATGATGATGGTGGCGATGGGCCTCGTTTTCCCGCCGGTCGGCCTCATCGCCTTCATCGTGAGCGCGACCGCCGGCGTCGATCTCATGAAGGTCTACAAGGGCACCAGCATCTTGATGGTGTCGATCGTGATCACCACCATACTCTTGATGATCTTCCCGCAAATCGCGCTCTGGCTGCCGGCGACGATGCGGTAATATATCCCGCAGGTCGCGGTCATCACGGGCCACGGAGGATCGCCATGAACGTTCAGGATCCATCGCGCTTCGAGAAGAAGACCGATTCCCGCCAAAGCGGCCTGGCAGAAGGCTACATGTCGGGCTTCGGCAACTCGTTCGAGACCGAAGCGCTCCCAGGCGCGCTCCCGGTGGGGCGCAATTCGCCGCAGAAAGTCGCCTTCGGGCTCTATGCCGAGCAGCTCTCCGGCTCGCCCTTCACCGCCCCGCAGGCGAGCAACCAGCGCTCCTGGCTCTATCGCATTCGGCCGGCGGTCAAGCACTCGCGCCGCTACCGCAAGACCGATAAAGGCTTGCTGCGCACCGCACCGACGGCGCGCGAGGAGAGCGAGCTGCCGATCGGGCAATTGCGCTGGGGACCGATCCCGATCCCCGACGAGAAGCTCACTTTCGTGCGCGGGCTACGCACCATGACCGCCGCCGGCGACGCCGATACCCGCGCCGGTATGGCGGCGCATGTGCTGCTCGTGACCGAATCGATGCGCAACGAATATTTCTTCAACGCCGACGGCGAGCTCCTTGTCGTCGCGCAGGAGAACAGGCTGCGCTTCCGCACCGAGTTCGGCGTCATCGATATCGAGCCCGGCGAGATCTGCGTCCTCCCACGCGGCGTGATCTTCCAGGTCGAGCTCGTCGATGCCCCGGCGCGCGCGTATATCTGCGAGAACTACGGCGGCGCCTTCACGCTGCCCGATCGCGGACCGATCGGTGCCAATTGTCTCGCCAATGCGCGTGACTTTCTCACGCCCGTCGCCGCCTACGAAGACAAGGAAGAGCCATCGACCCTGTTCGTGAAGTGGGGTGGGGAGCTCTATGCCACCGAGATCGATCAGTCACCGCTCGACGTGGTCGCTTGGCACGGCAATTACGCGCCCTACAAGTACGACCTGCGCCGCTTCTCGCCGGTGGGTGCGCTCCTCTTCGATCATCCCGATCCGTCGATCTACACGGTGATGACCTCACCGTCGGAAACGCCGGGCACCGCCAATGTCGATTTCGTCATCTTTCCCGAGCGCTGGCAGGTGGCGGAAAATACCTTCCGGCCGCCGTGGTACCACCGCAACTTGATGTCGGAGTTCATGGGTCTGGTCTACGGCGTCTACGACGCCAAGCCTGAAGGCTTCGTCCCCGGCGGCATCTCGCTGCACAATTGCATGCTGCCGCACGGACCCGACGAAGCCGCCTTCGAACACGCCAGCAACAGCCAGCTCACGCCGATCAAGCTCAGCCACACCCTCGCGTTCATGTTCGAGACCCGCTTCCCGCAGCGCCTGACCAAATACGCTGCCGAGCTGAAGGAGCGGCAGGACAACTACATCGATTGCTGGCAAGGCCTGCGCAAGCACTTCGATCCCGGCAGGAGTGAGCGTTGATCGCGGCAAACGCGGACCAGGCGTGCAGGCGTTCCTCAACGTAGCGCGAGACGATTCGACATGACCGACGAGACTCATTCACCGGGGCGGCGCAGCTGGGTCGCCTCGGCCAACCAGCATGCCGACTTCCCGATCCAGAACCTGCCGCTCGGGGTGTTCACCCCGCCCGACGGCGCGTCGCGCGGCGGCGTCGCGATCGGCGACGACATTTTCGATCTCGCGGCCGCGCTCGAGCTCGAGCTGTTCGACGGCCTTGCGGCGCAAGCGGCGCAGGCGGCCTCCGGCGCGACGCTCAATCCGCTGTTTGCGCTCGGCCGCGAGCCACGCCGCGCACTTCGGCTGCGCCTCAGTGAAATTCTCGACGCCGCCGGTCGCGATCGTGCGCGTATCGAGTCGCCGCGTTCGCGGGTCCTTCATCGCGCCGCGGATTGCCGTCTCGAGCTTCCGGCCATGATCGGCGACTACACCGATTTCTTCGCCGGCATCCACCACGCCACCAATGCCGGCAAGCTGTTTCGCCCCGACAATCCACTGATGCCGAACTACAAATACGTGCCGATCGGGTATCACGGCCGCGCCTCGTCGATACAGGCGTCCGGCACCCGGGTGCGCCGCCCGAACGGCCAGCGCAAGCCGGCGGCGGAATCGGTGCCGAGCTTCGGGCCTTCGCGCAATCTCGACTACGAGCTCGAGCTCGGCGTCTGGATCGGCGCCGGCAACGAGCTCGGCGCAGCGATCCCCATTGCCGAGGGGGCGGACCACATCGCCGGCTTCTGCCTGCTCAACGATTGGTCGGCGCGCGACATCCAGGCGTGGGAGTATCAGCCGCTTGGTCCGTTCCTCGGCAAGAGCTTCCTCACCACCATCTCGCCCTGGGTCGTGACTCCCGAGGCGCTGGCGCCGTTTCGCATTGCACAGGCGCCGCGCCCGGCCGGCGATCCGGCTCCCCTTCCCTACCTGTTCGACGACGGCGACCAGGCAACCGGCGCGCTCGATATCGAGCTCGAGGTGCTGTTGCTAACGCCCGGCCTGCGGGAGAAGGGGCTCGCGCCGCATCCGCTGGCGACGAGTAATGCACGCCATCTCTATTGGACCGTGGCCCAGCTCCTGGCCCACCACACGTGTGGCGGCTGCAATCTGCGGCCGGGCGACATTTTCGGCACCGGCACGATTTCCGGCCCGAGCGAAGACACACTTGGCAGCTTGCTCGAAATTTCCGCCGGCGGCCGGCAGCCGGTCACGCTCCCCTCCGGCGAGACGCGCCGCTTCCTCGAGGACGGCGACACCGTCATCATGCGCGCGCGCTGCCAGCGCGACGGATTCGCAACCATCGGCTTCGGCGAATGCCGCGGGACGATCGAGCCAGCGAGCTAAAGCATGATCCCGAAACGTGGGTACCGGTTTTCGGAAAAGATCATGCTCCAAGAATAGCCTCGTCTGGATTGCGTCATCAAAGAGCAACACACCGCTGATAGATATCTCGACTGTTTCGACCGACTCAGAAATGATGGGAACTACCGTGCTGGTCCGGCGTTACGCTGGACACGAGGTACGACTGGAGCCACAACGTGCTGTTCCTCGAACGCCTGTTGCTGCACTACGGAATCTATCGGCGCTACCCCCTGAAGCCCTGGCCCGCATTCAAAAACGCTTGGCGCATTGCATTCCGCTAAGCCGACGGCGCGCATGAGGTCCTGTTAGGGACATCGCCCTCGCCTCATCCACGTCTATCTGCCTGCTAGGCCGCTCTTGACGCCGGCCGGCGCGTCGCCGAGCATGCAGCCCAACATGCCCTCCGACATCGATCCTCACTCGGGCTTTCGCCTGCCCCTGCCGAAACGCGAAGACTTGGACGAGGCCGGTCAGCGGCACTACGACCGCGCATCCGCGCCGGGCGCGTCCATCGCTGGCCTGCAGGGTCCGAGCGGCATCCAGCTCTACAGCCTCAAGACCGCCGAGCACGTGCGCGCGCTCAACCGTTATCTACGCTTCGAGGCGGGTTTCACGCCGCGCGTGCGCGAGATCGCAATCCTCACCACGGCGCGCGAGATGGACAGCCAGTTCGAGTGGTGCGCGCACGAGCCGGAAGCGTTGAAGGAAGGCGTCGAGCCAAGCGTCATCGACGTGATCAAGCATCGCAAGCCGACCGACGGCTTGGATGAGACTGACGCGGCGGTGATCGAGCTCGGCCGCGAGATCTTTCGCGACCACAAGGTGCGCGCGGAAACGTTCGCGAAGGTGAAGGCGCAGTTCGGACCGCACAAGCTGGTCGAGCTGGTGATGCTGATGGGCAACTATGCCGGCACGGCGGCGCTCCTCGCCGCCGTCGACATGCAGCTGCACGCCGGACAGAAGCCGCTCCTGCCGATCCCGTAGGGTGGGCAGGCCGG
>JBKPUA010000388.1:0-10304 GCA_046735815.1 Pseudomonadota bacterium | reverse complement strand
TTGTCGACGAAGCGGATGGCGATCGGCCGTCCGGCGACCGCGCGGCCCAATCCGTCGCTGAACGGCAGCGGGGTGCAGCGCTCCAGCGCGGCGGTGATGGCGTGCAGATAGACCTCGCGCGCTTCGGGGGGCGCGCCGGGGCTGACATAGGTCACGCGCGGGGTGGCGATGATGTTGCCGCTGCGCTTGAACGCAAAACGCACCGACATTTGCATGCCGGGCTGCGCCTCGGCCTGCGGCGGCGGGACCCAGCAGGCGCGCAGTGCATCGAACATGGCGCGTATGGTGTGGAGCTCGTGGTCGGCCAGCGCGTCGTCCTTGCCGGTGCCTTCTTTGCTGGTGCCATCGTTGGCGCCAGCGCTCGCGCCGCCTTCGCCCGCGTTCTTGCTCTCGATGGTCAGCCGCAGATCCTGCCCGATCCAGAAATCGCCATAGGGAATGCAAGGATAGTAGTCGAACACGCTGCAGGAGCCGGGGAAGTACGGGTGCCGGTGGAACCCGCGGCGGAACGCGAACGCCGGCGTCGTATCGAGCGCAGTTATGCCAGCGGCCAAGACGCTCAATCCTGCCAACACGTGGGCCGCGCGCACCGCTGCCGCCTCGTCCCGTGATGTTCCATTACTGTTTGGCGTCGGCGGCCACCTGCACGCGGACCATGCGGTCGGGATCGGCCACCGGCTCACCCTTCTTGATCTTGTCGACCGCCTCCATGCCGGAGAGCACCTCGCCAACCACGGTGTACTTGCCGTTGAGGAAGGCGCCGTCGGCATACATGATGAAGAACTGCGAATTGGCCGAGTTCGGATCGTTCGCGCGAGCCATGCCGACGATGCCGCGCTTGAACGGAACGTTGGAGAATTCGGCGGGCAGGTTGGGATATTTCGAGCCGCCGGTGCCGTCGCCGCGCTGGCCGTCGCCGGTCTGCGCCATGAAGCCCGCGATGACGCGATGGAACGGCACGTTGTCATAGTACTTCTCGCGCGCGAGCTGCTTGATGCGTTCGACATGCTTGGGGGCGATGTCGTTGCGCAGCTTGATGACGATGCGGCCGTATTTGGTGTCGATCAGGAGCGTATTCTGCGGATCGGCGCCGGGCGGCAATTGCTGCGCCAGGGCGGGCGCCACGCAGATCAGCGCGGCAAGAACTGCAAGCAGGCGGATCATGGATTCTCCCGGGCTCGGCGGCCGGACTTGCCGGCGAATTTTGCGGTCAGGCGGGCGGCGACGGACGGCGGGACGAATTGCGACACGTCACCACCCATGGACGCGATCTGCCGCACCAGTGTGGCGGTGATCGGGCGAACCGCTGGTGAGGCGGGCAGGAACACCGTCTGCACAGCGGGCGCCATCGTCCCGTTCATGCCGGCCATTTCCATCTCGTAATCGAAGTCGGTCGCGCTGCGCAATCCGCGGATCAGAAGCGTCGCGCCTTCGCGCTGCGCCGCGGCCACCACAAGGTCGGCAAAAGTGATGCAGGCGAAATCGCAGCCGGCGGCGCGCGCAACTTCACCGCAGGTCTCCTCGATCATCGCACGCCGCTCCTCGACCGTGAACAACGGCGCTTTGCCGGGATGGGTGCCGATCGCGAGCACGAGCCGATCGGCGAGCCGGGCGGCTTGGCGCACCAGATCGAGATGGCCGTTGGTCACCGGGTCGAACGATCCGGGGAAAAGCGCGATCCGCGGCATTACGCGGGTCTAGCGCGCGCTCCAGGGTGCCGCAAGCGCGCCGGCCATGCGTCCCGGCGCCCGACCGGTGCCGGCGCCGCTTGAGCTCTTCCGAGGCTTCCGCGGACAGAATCCTTATCCATTTCCTTCAATGGTTTACGACATTTGCCGCAAGACAATTGCGAACTCGGTCGCAGGTGCCAAGAATGCGCTGCGCACTCGTCCTGACAGGTTCGGTGCTAAGATGCAGCCGCGACGATGGGGCTTCGGTGTTTGGGATGCTGGCACTGCGCATCGCGTGGGTCGCGATCGTCGCCTGGGGCGTCTTCGCTTCTGGCGCATCCTGCGCGCAATCCTATCCGAGCAAGCCGATCAAGCTGATCGTGCCATTCGCTGCCGGCGGCCCGATCGACGTCATGGGCCGCCTGGTCGCGCAGTGGCTATCCTCGGCGCTGGGACAGCAGGTGGTGGTCGACAACCGCCCGGGCGCCAGCGGCGCGATCGGAACGCGGGTTGTGGCTGCCGCAGAGCCCGACGGCCATACCTTGCTGATCGGCAGTGTCACCACGCTCGCCACGGGCCCGCTGCTGGCAAAGAACGTGGGTTACGATCCGCTCAAGGACTTCGTCCCGCTCGCGCTGATTGCGAGCACACCATTCGCATTGGTCGTGGCACCGAGCGTGCCCGCCGACACGCCGGGTGAGTTCATCGCCTATGCGCGCGCCAATCCGGGCAAATTGAATTTTGGCACTCCGGTCGGAACGCTGGCGCATTTGACCGGGGAGCTGTTTCGCATCAGAGCCGGCATCGACCTCGTGGTCATTCCCTACAAGGGCGCCGCCACTGCCGTCACCGACCTCATCGGGGGCCAAGTCGACATGACCTTCGAGCCGACCTCGGTGCTGGTGGCTCACATTCACGACGCCAAGATGCGGCCGCTGGCCGTCACCAGCGCGTCTCGTATCGCTCAGCTTCCGGACGTGCCGACCATGATCGAAAGTGGGCTCGCCGGCTTCACCTCTTATTCGTGGACCGGACTCGTGGCGCCCGCCGGCACGCCCGCCCCCATCGTGGAGCGGCTCAATGCCGCGATCAATCAGGGCTTGAAATCGCCCGACATGACCTCGAATCTGGATCGACTCGGTGCGCAAACGAGAGTCGGATCGCCGCAGGATTTTGCGACCTTCATCGCCGAGGAAACGCAGAAGTGGGGGACGATCGTGACCTCGGCGGGCGTGAAGCTCGATTGAGTGGTGGGACCTGACCGAGGTTTTTCGGTGCAGCCATGACGCAACGCTTGTTTCGTGTTGTCGTGTGCGGTCTTGCTCTGCTCTCGCTCGGCGCAGCCGCATGGGCGCAGACGCCGCCGAGCGAGCGGGAGCTGCGCATCTATGCCGGGCTGCATGACGCCGCCGCGCGCGGCGACGTCGCTGAGATCGAGCAGCTCATGGCCGAGGGCGAGAAGCCCAATGTCCAGGACGCCAACAGCCGTACGCCGCTCATCGTCGCCGCCTTCCTGCGCCAATACGGCGCCGCCCGCGCGCTCCTGCGGCTCGGCGCGGAGCCGAATACGCGCGATGCCCAGGGCTATGACGTCCTCACCATCGCCGCCATCAACAACGACCTCGAGATGATCAAGGTCGCGCTCGACGGCGGCGGCAATCCGCGCGCCACCACTGGCCCATACAACGAGACCGCGCTGATCGCGGCCGCCCATCGCGGCCACGTGGAGATCGTGCGCGCCTTAATCGCGGCCAAGGCGCCGCTCAATCACGCCAGCACGCACGGCTGGACGGCGTTGCTCGCGGCTGTGGTGCTCGGCAACGGTTCATCGAAGCACACCGCGACCGTCGACGCCCTGGTCAACGCCGGCGCCGATGTCATGCTTCCCGATCGCTACGGTATGACAGCCTTGGCGCACGCGCGTAGCCGGGGTTATTCGCAGATCGCGCGAATTCTGGAGAATGCGGGAGCGCGCTGATCGCTTGTTTCCAAATTCGGATGCAGGAATGCGATCCGTTGTAGGATGCGACGGCGATGCAAGGGCTGCGTGCGGCGCGACGGAGTGATGATGTCGATGTACGATCGAAGGAAATTCCTGCTTGCCGTTGCCCTGACCGGCATCGCTGCCACCGCGCGAGCGCAGGAGAAGTATCCCGCGCGCCCGATCAAGCTCTTGGTGCCGTTCCCGGCCGGCGGGCCAGTCGACGTCATGGGGCGGCTGATCGCTCAGCGCCTATCAGCGACCCTCGGCCAACAGGTGATCGTCGAGAACCGTCCGGGCGCGGGCAGCACGCTCGCCGCACGCGCCGCCGCGACGGCCGAGCCCGACGGCTACACGCTTCTCGTCGCCAGCGCCGCCTCGCTCGCGATCGGTCCTGCGCTCTACAGCAATATCGGCTACGACCCGGCGACGAGCTTCGCTCCAATCGCGCTCGTCTCTAGCGTGCCCTATGTGATGATCGCGGGGCCGAGCGTGACGGCCAAGACCCTCCCCGACCTCGTCGCCTACGCCAAGACCAATCCCGGCAAGCTCAATATCGGCGTCCCCAACGGCGCACCGCCGCACATGATCGCGGCGTGGTTTCGCTCGGTGACCCGCACCGACGTCGTGATCGTGCCCTACAAGGGCGCCTCGAACGTCATCACCGACCTCATGGGCGGCCAGATCGATCTCGGCTTCGAGACCACATCGGTCACCTTCGGCCACGTGCATGAGGGCAAGGTGACCGCGCTCGGCGTCGCCACCCAGGCGCGGCTGCCCGCGCTTCCCGAGGTCCCGACCATGATCGAAGGCGGCCTGCCCGACTTCATCGCCAGCTCTTGGACCGGGATCATGGCGCCGGCGGGGACGCCGAAAGCCGTCATCGGCAGACTCAATGCCGAAGTGAATGCGGCGCTGACCTCGCCGGAGCTGCAGGATCGCTTCAAGAAGCTTGCTGCCGAGGCCAAGCCGGGCACGAGCGAGGACTTCACCGCCTTCATCGTGCGCGAGGTTCCCAAATGGCAGGCCATGGCCAAGCTCGCGGGCGTGAAGGCGGAATGAATGTCGGGGACGCGGGATCACACGCGTGACAGGGATCAGCGCATAACTGCCAGCCTGGTCTTGTGCGCGGCAATGCTCGCGGCTTCGCTCGCCGCCGGCTCGCCCGCGCAGGCGCAGTCCTATCCGAGCCGGCCGATCAAGCTGGTGGTGGCGGTGCTGTCGGGCGGGCCGATGGACGTGATGGGGCGGTTGGTGGCGCAACATCTCTCCGCGACCTTCGGTCAGGTCTTCGTCGAGAACCGCGCCGGCGCCGGCACCACGCTCGGCGCCAAGGCGGTGGCGAGCGCCGAGCCCGACGGTTACACGCTGCTGCTGGGCAATGCCGCCACGCTGGCGATCGGCCCCACTCTCTACAAGAGCGCGGGATACGATCCCCTGGCGAGCTTCGCGCCGGCGGCATTCGTGTCGAGCGTGCCCTACGTCATGATCGCGTCGCCCGATCTGCCGGTGCGCAACGCGCAGCAGCTCGTCGCCTACGCCAAGGCGCATCCGGGCAAGCTGAGCTTCGGCGTTGCGAACGCGGCGCCGAACCACATGCTGGCGGCCTGGTTCAAGGCGCGCACGGGCACCGACGTCGTGATCGTGCCCTACAAGGGAGCATCGGCGGTGCTTACCGACATGCTCGGCGGCCAGATCCAGGCCGGTTTCGAGACCACGTCGGTGCTGTTCGGCCACCTCAAGGAAAACAAGATCAGGGCGCTCGCGGTCGCCACGCCGGAACGGCTGCCCGAGCTTCCCGACGTGCCGACCATGATCGAAAGCGGCTTTCCGGATTTCGTCGCCAGCTCCTGGACCAGCGTCATGGCGCCGGCCGGCACGCCAAGGGATATCGTCGCCAAGCTCAACGCGGCGATCAATGCCGGCCTCGCCTCGCCGGCCATGCAGGCCCGCTTCAAGCAACTGGCGGCCGAGGCGCGCCCCGGAACGCCGGAGGACCTCGCAACCTTCGTCGCCGGCGAGATTCCGAAGTGGCAAACAATGGCCAAGCTCGCCGGCGTCAGCGGCGAATGAACCGCCCGTCCGACCGGCCTTGAACCAACTGCCGGTTATCGAATTGTCATCATAGCCGAGCGCAGGCCTGGACAATCGGAACGGTCCAGGGCGGGCGATGCGCGTCGCGCAGGTCGCGCCCCGGCCGTTCGATCCAACAGGCCTCGGAATCAGCGGGCCGAGTACATCGAGTACGGACTTGAATTCAGAAGGTCTGCTTCCGAACGTTCATTCGAAATTGCGGCGGATTGGCTTCCATTCCATCGCCGGGCTGTTGTTCGATTTCCCCTCCCGATCGCGTCACCTGGTCTCGACGCATCGACGGCGGCGGAAGGAGCTCGATCGGCAGGTCTCCGATGCGAGCCGGCGGGGCCTCGACCTGACCAATTTTTTCATGGCCGACGTACAGGTCGGCTTCGGCACGTTTCTCGCCTTCTATCTCGCTGACCTCGGTTGGTCGAAGCAGGAAGTCGGGCTCGCGCTCACCGTCGGCGCGCTCGCCGGCGTGGCGGCGCAGATTCCAGGCGGCGCACTCGCCGACGCCTTGCGGTGGAAGCGCGCGCTCGTGGCAAGCGCCATCATCATGATCGCGCTGGCGGCCCTGCTCCTGGCGCTATGGCCGACCTTCCCCTTGGTGTTCGTCGCGGAGGTCCTGCACGGCACCAGCGGCGGGATCCTGGCGCCCGCGATCGCGTCAATCAGCCTCGGCCTTGCCGGACGGCGCGGCATGGCGCTGCGCGTTGGCCGCAACTTTCGTTTCGCCGCCGCCGGCAACGCGCTCACCGCCGCCGCCATGGGCGCATTGGGGGTGTATCTATCGAACAGCGCGATTTTCATCGCTGCCGCCGTCCTGTGCATCCCCACGGTCTGGGCCTTGCGCCAAATCCGTCCTGACGAAATCGACTACGCCCGCGCGCGCAACGCCGCCAAACGCGATCACAGCTTCGATCTTCAGCGCGTGATGGATCTCGGGAAGAATCGGAACCTGCTGATCTTCGGCGCCTGCATCGTGCTATTTCACTTCGCCAACGCATCGCTGCTGCCGCTGATGGGGCAGAACCTGGCACACAGCCAGGCGTCGCTTGGCGCGCTATACATGGCCGGTCTCATCATCGTGCCGCAGATCGTCGTCGCGATTCTGGCGCCGTGGATCGGCTATTGGTCCGAACTGTTCGGACGCAAGCCGCTCCTGCTCATCGGCTTCGCGGTCGAAGCGGTGCGGGTGGTCCTATTCATGCTGACGTCGGACCCGTGGTTCATGACCGCCATTCAGATGCTGGACGGCATCACCGGTGCCATTTTTACGGTGCTGACCATTCTGGTCATCACCGATCTAACCGCCGGCACCGGGCGATTTAACCTAGCCCAAGGGATGCTCGGAACGCTGATGGGCATCGCCACCGCGAGCAGCACGGGCATCCTCGGATTCGTGGCTCAGCATTTCGGTGATGCGAGCGGACTCTTCACCATGGCGCTGGTGACGATCGCGGGCATGGCCCTGCTGTGGACCGTCTTGCCCGAGACCAAACCGCCGAAATACGACGATTGAGCCGCCCGCACTCGGTGACCAGCTACTTGTGCGCGACGGTCTTCGCCTCGGCGTCGTATGCCGCTTGGCAGCCCGCGCTGGCCTGGGACTTCTTCGCCTGCATGCAGGACAACAGGCTGCTCATGCTGGTAAGAGAGCTCCTGCACAGTCGCATCGCATCGCTCATGCAGGCTGAGCGCAGCTGCGCCGACGGCTTGAAGTCGGCGAACGCCGCGCCCGGAAGCCCGCTGACGACGAGGGCGAGCGCGGCAAACACTCCACGACGAAAGTTGGTCATGACAAGTCTCCTTGGCCTCCGTGGCACATGCGCCACAAAACTGCGATGATGCCGTTTTGGGTCATCGGCCAAGGAGTTGCTGTGACAGGAGTCACAATAATGCGTGTTCGTCCTGATCGACTGGCGCTTTCACTGGCGGTCGCATTCGCCATACTCGCCGCCGCCGTCAGCGCGCGGGCGCAAGGCTATCCGTCGCGTCCGATCACCATGATCGTGCCGTTCCCGGCCGGCGGCGCCACGGACACGGTCGCGCGTTTCCTGGGTGAGCGCATGCGCACGCCTCTCGGTCAACCAATCGTGATCGAGAACGTCGCCGGTGCGGCCGGCAGCATCGGGGTCGGCCGCGCCGCGCGCGCGGCGCCCGACGGCTATACGCTGAGCATCGGCACCTTGACCACGCATGTCCTGATCGGCGGCCTCTATACGCTGCAGTTCGATCTGCTCAGGGACCTCGAGCCGGTGGCGCAGCTGGCCGCCGAGCCGCTCCTGATCGTCGGCAAGAAGACCCTGCCGGCCAACGACCTGAAGGAGCTCATCGCCTATCTGAAGGCCAATCCCGACAAGGCTTCGGTCGGCATCGCCGGGGTCGGCGCCACCGGGCATCTCACCGGCATCGCGTTCCAACGCGAGACCGGCACGCGCTTTGCGTTCGTGCCCTATCGCGGCAACGGGCCGGCGATGCAGGATCTGCTCGCCGGGCAGATCGATTTCATGATCGAGCCGTCGTCCAACTTCCGCTCGCTGATACGAGCGGGCAGCATCAAGCCCTACGCCGTGACCGCGAGCACCCGCCTTGTGGCCGCGCCCGACATTCCCAACGTCGACGATGCGGGATTGGCCGGCTTCTATGCGTCGCTCTGGTACGGGCTGTGGGTGCCGAAGGATACGCCGCAGGAGATCGTTTCGCGGCTCAATGCTGTGGTGGTGGAGATCCTCGCCGAGCCCGCGGTGAAGGCACGCTTCGATGAGCTCGGCCTTGAAATCCCGCCGCGCGCGCAGCAGATGCCCCAGGCGTTGCGCGCCCTGCAGAAGGCGGAGGCGGACAAGTGGTGGCCGATTATCAAGGCCGCGGGCATAAAGACGGAATAGTGACTTTGGTACAATGCTTTGAGGGCCGTCCTTCATACGAGCCTGCAGGAGCAAAAGGCATGAAGATCCATCCGAGCGGCAAGGCCTTGGGCGCCACGATTGAGGGAGTGGACCTCGCGCAGCCCCTATCCGACGACGACTTCAAGCAGATCCTGCGCGCGATCGGCGAGCATGGCGCGCTGTGCTTTCCCAACCAGCGGCTCGAGACCAACGAATTCGCGCGCTTCGGGCGCATGTTCGGCGAACTCGAGATCAACGTCGCCAATCAATTCCACGAGCCCGGCTTTCCCGAGGTGATGGTGCTCTCCAACATGACCGCGGATGGCAAGCCGATCGGGCTCGGAGATGCCGGCCAGGGCTGGCATACCGACATGTCCTACAGCCGCGAGATCGCGCTCGCCAACGTGCTCTACGCCATCAAGGTGCCGGTGCGCGACGGCCGCCCGCTGGGCGATACGCAGTTCCGCAACATGCATGCCGCCTACGACGATCTGCCTGCCGACATCAAAGCGCGGCTCGCGGGACGCACCGCCACCCACGACTTCGCCAAGTTCTGGGACATGATGCGCACGCGCCGGGGCTCTCAGCGCGCCCCACTCACCCCGGCGCAGCGCGCGGCCAAACCGCCGGTGTCGCAGCCGATCTTCCGCACGCACCCCATCACCGGCCGCACCGTGCTCTACTGCAACCCGGGCTACGCCATCTGCATCGACGGCATGGCGCAGGCCGAGAGCGAAGAGGTCCTGCGCTTTCTGTTCGAGCATCAGGCGCAGGAGAAATATTTCTACGCCCACCATTGGGCGGAAGGCGACGTGCTGATGTGGGACAATATCGGCACCGTGCACAATGCCGCCGCCGACTATCGCGCCGACGAGCCGCGCTACATGCGCCGCGTCCAGGTCATGGCGACCAAGGACTACGCCCGCCTCGCCGCTTGAGCACGCGTCGCCCGGCGCCTCGCACACCAATCCCGCCCGTCGTAAAGGAGCACGCAATGGCGAAGGAGCAGCGCATCGAAGAACGCCTTCTCGGCGGGTCCCGCATCGAGGTTTCCGCGATCGGGCTCGGATGCATGTCGCTGTCGGGCATCTACGGCGCGAGCAGCGATGACGACGGCATCGCCCTCATCCGCGCGGCGCTCGATCACGGCATCACGCTTCTTGATACGTCGGACGCCTACGGCGCGGGACACAACGAGGAGCTCGTGGGCAAGGCCATCAAGGGAAGACGCTCCGAGGTTGTGCTGGCGACGAAGTTCGGCAATCTCGGCGGCCGCGGCGGAAAGTTTGCCGACGGCCGGCCCGAATACGCGGCGAGCTCCTGCGAGGCGAGCCTCAAGCGCCTCGGAGTGGAGACCATCGATCTCTACTATCAGCACCGCGTCGATCCCATGGTGCCGATCGAGGAGACGGTCGGCGCGATGGCGCGGCTCGTCGCGCAAGGCAAGGTGCGCGCGCTGGGCTTGAGCGAGGCGCGGCCAGAAACCATCCGCCGCGCGCAGAAGGTTCACCCCATCGCCGCGGTTCAAAACGAGTTCTCGTTGCTCTATCGCGCCGAGGGGGAGGAGACCCGTCGCACGACGCGTGAGCTCGACATTGCTTTTGTTGCCTATTCTCCGCTCGGCCGCGGGTTGCTGACAGCGAAAATCGCGGATCCCGCGTCGCTGTCCGAGACGGATGCGCGGCG
>JBKPUA010000387.1:0-4357 GCA_046735815.1 Pseudomonadota bacterium | reverse complement strand
TTTCCGGGTGTGCGCCGCGGGCCGCCGACGCGCGCGCTCGAGCCGACGACGCTCGCGATTCCCGACAACGACTTCGTCACTATCCTCGGGCCATCGGGCTGCGGCAAATCCACCTTGCTGCGCCTCATCGCGGGCCTCGACCGGCCGACCACCGGCCGCATCTCCCTGGATGGCGTCCCGGTGCGCGAGCCCGGTGCGGACCGCGGCATGGTGTTTCAGTCCTATACCTTGTTCCCGTGGCTCACCGTTGCCGAGAACATCGCCTTCGGCCTGCGTGAGAAGGGCGTGGCCCGGGAGCGCCGCGAGAAAGCGGTGCGGGATTGGCTCGAGCGCATTGGCCTCACCGGGTTCGAGCACCATTATCCCAAGCAGCTGTCAGGCGGCATGCAGCAGCGCACCGCCATTGCGCGTGCGCTCGCCAACGATCCCGCCATCCTCCTGCTCGACGAGCCGTTCGGCGCGCTCGACAACCAGACGCGCGCGCTAATGCAGGAGCTTCTGCTCGGCATCTGGGAGCGCGAACGCAAGACCGTGCTGTTCGTGACCCACGACATCGAGGAGGCGATCTTTCTCGGCTCGCGCGTGTTGGTGATGACCGCCCGGCCCGGACGGATCAAAGCCGAGGTCGCAATCGATCTGCCCCATCCGCGCCATTACACCATCAAGACCAGCGCCGAATTCTCCGCGCTCAAGGCGCGGCTCACCGAGGAGATTCGCGCCGAGGCGGTGCTGGCGGCGGAAACCGCGTCCACCGTTACGGCAGGCTCGGCAGCTTGAGCTTGTGCTCGCGCGCGCAGGCGATGGCGTCTTCGTAGCCGGCATCGGCGTGGCGCATCACGCCGGAGGCAGGGTCGTTCCACAGCACGCGTTCGATCCGGCGCGCAGCTGCGGGCGTGCCGTCGCAGACGATGACCATGCCGGCATGTTGCGAGAAGCCGATGCCGACACCGCCGCCGTGGTGGAACGACACCCAGGTTGCGCCCGAGGCGCAGTTGAGCAGCGCATTGATCAACGGCCAGTCCGAGACCGCATCGGAGCCGTCCTTCATGCCCTCGGTCTCGCGATTGGGGCTCGCGACCGAGCCGGAGTCGAGATGATCGCGGCCGATCACGATCGGCGCCTTGAGCTCGCCACGCGCCACCATCTCGTTGAAAGCGAGCCCCAGGCGGTGGCGGTCGCCAAGCCCGACCCAGCAGATACGCGCCGGCAGGCCCTGGAACTTGATGCGCGACTTCGCCATGTCGAGCCATTGGTGCAGATGGCCGTCGTTCGGCATCAGCTCCTTCACCTTGGCGTCGGTGCGGAAAATATCCTCGGGATCGCCCGACAGTGCCGCCCAGCGGAACGGGCCGATGCCGCGGCAGAACAGCGGACGGATATAAGCTGGCACGAAGCCGGGGAAATCGAACGCGTCGGTCACGCCCGTATCCTGTGCCATCTGGCGGATATTGTTGCCGTAGTCGAAGGTCGGCACGCCACGACGCCAGAAATCGAGCATGGCGCGCACGTGCGCGGCCATCGAGCGTTTCGCCGCCTGCTCGACGCCTTTCGGATCGCTCCCGCGCCGCTCCTCCCACTCTGCGAGCGTCCAACCCGCCGGCAGGTAGCCGTTGATTGGATCGTGCGCCGAGGTTTGGTCGGTAACCGCGTCGGGCGTGACGCCTCGCCGCACCAGCTCGGGCAAGAGCTCGGCAGCATTGCCGAGGAGCGCGACCGAGATCGGTTTTTTCTCGTCGGTGGCGCGCGCGATCATCGCCAGCGCCTCGTCGAGATCCCTCGCCTGCGCGTCGAGATAGCCAGTCTTGAGCCGCATCTCGATGCGCGACGGCTGGCACTCGATCGCCAGCAGCGAGGCGCCCGCCATGGTGGCGGCGAGCGGCTGCGCGCCGCCCATGCCGCCAAGTCCCGCCGTCAGGATCCACTTGCCAGCGAGGCTGCCGCCGTAGTGCCGTCGCAACAGCTCGGCGAAAGTCTCGTAGGTGCCCTGCACGATCCCCTGCGAGCCGATATAGATCCACGAGCCTGCGGTCATCTGGCCGTACATCATCAGGCCCTTGCGATCGAGCGCGTTGAATTGCTCGAGCGTCGCCCAGTGCGGCACCAGATTCGAATTGGCGATCAGCACCCGCGGCGCGTCGGCGTGGGTGCGAAACACGCCGACGGGCTTGCCTGATTGCACGCACAGCGTCTCGTCCGCTTCCAGGTCGCGCAAGGAGGCGACGATGCGGTCGTAGCTCTCCCAATCGCGCGCCGCACGTCCGAGGCCGCCGTAGACCACGAGCTCATGCGGCTTCTCCGCCACCTCGGGATCGAGATTGTTCATGAGCATGCGCAGCGGCGCCTCGGTCAGCCAGCTCTTGGCCGACAGTTGCGTACCGCGCGGCGCACGAATGACGCGGGCATTGTCGAGGCGCGTGGGCATTGTTTCTCGTATCCTTAAGCTCAAACCAATACTCGTTAGACTATCACCCGCGCGCGAAGGCGAGGCAGTCTTCGAGCACCAGGCGCAAGGTCTGCTGGATCGGCTTGGCGAAATCGGGATCCCAAGGCGGCGGATCGCCCTCGTCGGGCAGATAGCCGCGCATGGCGAGCTCCATCTGCACTGCATGCACGCCTTGGGCTGGCCGGCCATACGTGCGGGTGATCCAGCCGCCAGTGAAGCGGCCGTTGACCACGTGCGGCCACGCGCTCGCGGCGCAGCGCCGGGCGACCGCCGTCTCCAAGCTGATGTCGCAGCTCTTGCTGGAATTGGTGCCGATGTTGAACACCGGCAGCTCGCCTTCGAACAGGCGTGGAATCACCGATCGAATGGAGTGGCAGTCGTACAGCACGATGCGCGGGTGCAGGGCGCGCAGGCGCTTGATCTCGCCGGCGAGCGCGGCGTGATAGGGCGCGAAATAGAGCGCCTTGCGGCGCTCGATCTCGTCCGGCGTCGGCGCCTGGCCGGCCTTGTAAAGCGGGAGCCCGTCGAAAGTTTCCGTCGGCAGCAGTCCGGTGGTCGTCTGTCCCGGATAAAGCGACGCGCCGGAAGGATCGCGGTTGACATCGATCACCGTGCGCGACAGCGCAGTGTGCACGGTGGTGGCGCCGAGCTCGCGGGCGAAGGCGTAGAGCTTGTCGATGTGCCGATCGGCGTCGTGGCGCGCGAGCGGCAACGACACCAACGCCGGTGCGCAGTCCGCGGGAATGTCGAGACCGGTATGGGGAAACGACAGCAGAAGCGGCGCCTCGCCGCGCGTAACGGTGAGCCACGGTTCGCTCATGGATTTCGTCCTTCGAAGTCGGGCAAGTCGGTATCGGCTGCGGCGGCAAGCGCGCCCGAGCGCACCAGATCGGCCGCGGCCGCGATGTCGGGAGCGAGGTAGCGATCGTCCTCGAGGTGCCGCACGCATTCGCGCAAGCGCTCGCGCACCCGCTCGAGCGGCGCGCTCGAGGCGAGGGGCCGATGGAAGTCGCAGCCTTGCGCGGCGGCGATGAGCTCGATCGCGACCACCTGCACCGCATTCTCCGCCATGGGAGCGAGCCGGCGCGCGGCGTGCGCCGACATCGCCACGTGGTCCTCCTGGTTGGCGCAGGTCGGGATCGAATCGACGCTGGCGGGATGGGCACGCTGCTTGTTCTCGGACACGAGCGCCGCCGCCGTCACCTGCGCCAGCATCAATCCGGAGTTGAGGCCCGGCCGCGGCGTGAGGAAAGCGGGCAGCCCAGATAGCGCGGGATCGATGAGCATGGCGATGCGCCGCTCCGCGAGCGAGCCGACCTCGCAGATGCCGATCGCCAGCATGTCGGCGGCAAACGCCACCGGCTCACCGTGGAAATTGCCACCCGACAAGGCCTCTCCGCTTTCGGCGAGGATCAATGGATTGTCGGAGACGCCGTTGGCTTCCGTGCTGAGCGTCGCCGTGGCATGGCGGGCGAGATCGAGCACCGCACCCATCACCTGTGGCTGGCAGCGCAGGCAATAGGGATCCTGCACGCGATCGTCATTCACGAGATGCGAAGCGCGTATCGAGCTGCCGGCCATCAGGGCGCGCAAGGCGGCGGCGACCTCGATCTGGCCGCGGTGGCCGCGCAGCGCATGAATGCGCGCATCGAACGGCGTGTCGGAGCCTTTGGCGGCGTCGGTCGCAAGCGCGCCGGTGATGAGCGCGGCGCGGAAAACGCCTTCGATGGCGAACAGGTTGATCAACGCTTCTGCGGTCGAGAACTGTGTACCGTTGAGCAGCGCCAGCCCCTCCTTCGGCCTAAGCGTAATGGGCCCAAACCCCGCACGTGCGAGCGCGGCGTCGGCCGGCATGATCTCGCCGGCAAGCCGCACCTGCCCAATGCCGAGCATCGCCGCCGCGAGATGCGCCAG
>JBKPUA010000386.1:0-4721 GCA_046735815.1 Pseudomonadota bacterium | reverse complement strand
CTGCGTCGGGCGGATCGCGGTCGAGAAGAACCTCGAGGCCTTCCTGTCGCTCGACCTGCCGGGGTCGAAGATCGTGATCGGCCAGGGTCCGCAGGAGGCCGAGCTGCGGCGGCGCTTTCCCGATGCCAAGTTCCTGGGCCTCCTCGATGAGAAGGTGCTGCCCGCCTACCTCGCGGGCTCCGACGTGTTCGTGTTCCCGAGCAAGACCGATACCTTCGGGGTGGTGCAGCTCGAAGCGCTGGCCTGCGGCGTGCCGGTCGCCGCCTATCCGGTGCCCGGGCCGCGGGACGTGGTCGGGCAGGATCCGGTGGGCGTGCTGCACGAGGACTTGCGTGCCGCCTGCATGGGCGCCCTGCACGTGTCGCGCCAGGCCTGCCGCGCCTTCGCGCTCTCCCGCTCGTGGGAGGCGAGCGCGCGCCAGTTCATCGGCCACGTCAACCGGGTCGTGATCGACCGCTTCCGCGCACCGCAAGCCGCCTAGAGCACGGCGATGCGCCCTTGACCGCGCGTGTCAACGGCGCAAGCTTGGGCCATGTTCGTTGCCTTCTTCCATGAGCTCAAGGCCGCCGGCGTGCCGGTGACGCTGCGCGAATATCTCACGCTGATGGAGGCGATGGAGCAGGACCTCGCCGGCCGTCGGGTCGAGGACTTCTACTATCTGTCGCGCGCTGCGCTGATCAAGGACGAGCGCAATCTCGACAAGTTCGACCGCGTCTTCGGTCACGTGTTCAAGGGCCTCGAGCTCATGAGCGAGGCGCTCGCCGCCGACATCCCCGCCGAATGGCTCAAGAAACTCGCGGAAAAATATCTGACCGAGGAGGAGAAGCAGCAGATCGAAGCCATGGGCGGGCTCGACAAGCTCCTGGAGACTTTGCGTCAGCGCATGAAGGAGCAGAAGGGCCGCCACCAGGGCGGCAAGAAGTGGATCGGCACTGCCGGCACCTCGCCGTTCGGCGCCTTCGGCTACAATCCCGAAGGCGTGCGCATCGGCCAGGACGAGAACCGCAACTTCCGTGCGGTCAAAGTGTGGGACAAGCGAGAGTTCAAGGACCTCGACGACGAGGTCGAACTCGGCACGCGCAACATCAAGATTGCGCTCCGCCGCCTGCGCAAGTTCGCCCGCACCGGAGCGCCCGAGGAGCTCGACCTCGACGGCACCATCAAGGGCACCGCGCACAAGGGCTATCTCGACATCCTGATGCGGCCGGAGCGGCACAACGCGGTGAAGGTACTGCTGTTCTTCGACGTCGGCGGCTCGATGGACTGGCACATCAAGGCGACCGAGGAGCTGTTCTCGGCCGCGCGCTCCGAGTTCAAGCACATGGAGCACTTCTACTTCCACAATTGCCTGTACGAGAAGGTGTGGAAGGAAAACCGCCGCCGCTTCGACCACACCGTGCCGACCTGGGACGTGCTGCACACCTATCCCCACGATTACAAAGTGATCTTCGTCGGCGATGCCGCCATGTCGCCCTACGAGATCATGGCGCCGGGCGGCTCGGTCGAGCATTACAACGAGGAGGCCGGCACCAGCTGGATGGAGCGCGTCACCCGCACCTACCCGTCCTCCGTCTGGCTCAATCCGGTGGCGGAGAAGGAGTGGGATTACACGCCGTCGATCCGCATGATGCGTCAGCTCATGGGCGAGCGGATGTATCCGCTCACCCTCGACGGCCTCGATCGCGCCATGCGCGAGTTGGTGAGGTAGCATCCTCGCCGAGAGTGTAGGCCGCGGTATCGACCTGCGGGCGACGCCACTTCAGGGGAGGGTTCGATGAAGCTCCGACGCCTTGCTATCGCGCTAATCGCCGGATTGGTGACATGGCCCGCAGTGGCCGTCGGCGAGGAGGGCAGGGGCACCGTCGAGCGGCTCTACGTCATCGAATGCGGGCAGGGCCACGCCAACGACGTATCGCGCTGGTCGCCCGGCGTGAACGAAGGCAAGCCGATCGACTACGTCTCGAACTGCTACCTCATCAAGCATCCCCAGGGCTATCTGCTGTGGGAAACCGGCGTTGGGGACGAGCTCGCCGCAGTCCCGGAGGGCCGCGGCTCGTTCACGCGCTGGCGGCTCGCGCGCACGCTCGCCTCGCAGCTCGCAGAGCTTGGCGTCAAGCCGTCGGACATCAAATACGTCGCGGCCTCGCACACTCATTTCGACCATATCGGCAATGTCGAGCTGTTTCCGAGCGCCATGCTGCTGGTGCAGAAGGCCGAGTACGAGTGGCCGAACCCGCTCGGCGTCGGCCGCTTCAAGCCCGAACACCCTGTGACCAAGCTCGAGGGCGACCGCGACGTCTTTGGCGATGGCAGCGTGACGCTCCTGTACACCCCCGGCCACACGCCCGGTCATCAATCGATCCTCGTCCGCCTGGCGAAATCCGGGCCGATCCTGATCAGCGGCGATGCAGCTCATTTCAAGGAGAATTGGGACGCGCGGCGGGTGCCGTCGTTCAATGTCGACCGGGACCAGACCCTGGCATCGATGGAGCGCATCGCCGGCATCCTGGCGCAGCAAAAGGCGCAACTGTGGATCCACCACGACAAGCCGCAAAGCGACGCGCAGAAGAAGTCACCGGCCTATTACGATTGAATGCCGGAGCGCGTGCGGCGTGCGGCTCAGAGATAGCTCGGGGTGCCGACCCAGCGGCCCAGGCGCGTCAAGTGGCGGGAGATCGCGATGTCGGTGACGCGTCCGATCAGGTTCGCGATCGGGACCACGCCGTGCGCCACCGTATCGCGGCTATCGACGCTGTTGGCGCGGTTGTCGCCCAGCACATAGACGTAGCCCGCGGGTACCCGCAGCTCCGGCATGTCGGCGAAGCGTCCCTCCGCCGACCCGGCGTCGACGTAGGGCTCCTCCACCGCCATTCCGTTGACGACGGCCCGGCCGCCCTTGATGGCGATGCGGTCGCCCTCAACCGCGACGATGCGCTTGATGTAGTAGAGATGCGCTTGCTTGGGGTGCAGATAGACCGCGACCTCGCCCCGCATCGGCAGGCGGCTGCGATAGTAGGTGGCGTCAGCCAGGAAATACTCGCCCACCCGCAGCGTCGGCTCCATGCTGGGCGTGACCGCGTTCAACAAGAGCAGCTGGCCCGACGCATTGGCATGGACGGCATAGATGCAGGGGCCGGCGAAGATCAGGCAGGCGAGAAGAAAGGCGCCGGCATAGGTCGTCCAGCGGTGGTAGCCTTGATACGGGTAGTCGTGCATGCGCTGCGCGCGATGGATCGCGTCGACCATGATGTAGAGCCACAGCCCGAGCAGCAGGCCGAGGCTGACGGCGAACATCCAGAAGCGCGCCAATACCCCCATCATCGCGAACATCAGCAGCGTGTCCGCGATCATGACAAGGATGAACAGCGTGATGCCGCGCCGCGCCTGGCCGATATAGATGTGGCCCAGCCCGGGGGTGAGCACGGTGAGAAGGGCCGCCACCCAGGGCGAAGGCCCGCGCCGCTCGTCTTCCGTGTTCGCTTCGGCCGGTGCGCAATCGGCAAGCGATGTCATCAACTTCTCCGGATTTGCTCGCGCACGAAGCCCCCCGAATGCGCTCAGGACGCACCACGGCTCGACTGTTAGTCGCAGCGAAACGCAGTAAGGTTCGAACGGTAACCGCTTTCGTCGGCATTGACGCAATCAAGGGCTGCCGAGAGCCAATAAATGCAATCATAAGGTGTTAACTGATGTAGAATCACGCGGTCAGCGGCGCATGGCGAAAGCCGCCCCGAGCGCCGCCATGATCGTCGCGAGCCCCAGGCCCGCGAGTCTTGCCGCGACGGTCACCCCGACCCCCGCTGCCTCCGGCGCCGAGGCCGAGTGGCCGATATCCGCGAGCAACAGCACGAGGATGGCGCCTGAGACCCATCGCAGCAGGCGCAGGCGACGCCAGGGGAGGCGAGAGCGGGAGAGCGCTGCGGCCACCGCCCCGCTGGTCGCGAACGCCAGCCCCGCGCTCGCCCACCAGGGGCCGGTGGTGCGCAATTGCCGCGCGTTGGCAAACAGGTTTTGCCAAAGTGCTGCAAGGTCGAAGCCGACGCGGCTCAAGTAGATTTGCAACGCGAGCGCGGCCAGCAGCCCGCAGGTCAAGGCGGTGGCGAAGATCAAGGCAGGCCGCAACCTGCCGGCGGGTCGCTCTGGCTTGGGCATCGGCATCCCCCGATGAGGCCGGCCCTCGGACAATGGCAAATGCCCGGGCCGCGGGGCCCGGGCATCGCCAGAACTGTGGGGCAGGCTAGCGAGCCTGCCGCGCGGCTCAGCTGCGGCGCTCGGCCTGCCAGACGCCCGTGCAGGCGCCGTTGCCGCCGCTCCAGGAGCCTGTGCCGGTCGAGCCGGCCAAGCGGCCAGTGCCGGTCGCGTGCTTGTCGCCGGTGCTGACATTGACGGTGATCGCACCGTTCTTGCCGACCTTGCCGGTGATGCTCACGCTCGCTGTCCCGGCGTTGCCGAGATTGCCGTTGGTGATGCGAATGGGATAGCGGTAGGACGGATCGCAGATGCCTTCCTTGGTGATGATCACGACGCTCCACACGCCGTCATAGCCCGGCACCGCTTCGGCCGGAGAGAGCGCGGGAAGCGCCGCCGCAGCCGAGAGCGCGGCCACCACCAACAGGCCCCGCGAACGGGTGAAAATTCCGGAAATAGTCATTGCCAGCCCCTCTGTCTTACTGCCGGGCGCCGCCCCCTCTGGGCAAACGGCAGCAAACCAGTCGATCCTT
>JBKPUA010000385.1:0-6108 GCA_046735815.1 Pseudomonadota bacterium | reverse complement strand
ATGCCCGCGCCGGCGATGCGTTTGGCGCGCAGCGCCTCGGCGAGCGCGCGCTCGTCGTGGATCGAGCCGCGCGCGGTGGTGACGAAATAGGCGTGCGGCTGCATCAGCGCGAATTCCTTGGCGCCGATCATGCCGCGCGTTTCGTCGTCGAGCGGGCAATTGATCGATACGAAATCGGCGCGTTGCAGCAGCTCCTCGAGCGTGACCTTGATGGCGCCGCGCGCGGCGATGGTCTGCTCGTCGAGATAGGGGTCATAGGCGATCACCTGCATGCCGAAGAGCCCACGGCAGAGCTCGGCCACGCGGCGGCCGACATTGCCGATGCCGACGATGCCAATGGTGCGGCCGTTGACGTCGCTGCCGGTGAACGCCGTGCGGTCGTGCATGCGGCCGTGCCGCAGCGCATGATTGGTCTGGATGATCTGCTTCGAGAGCGCGAGCATCATGGCGAGCACGTGCGCCGCCACCGCCTCGGCGTTGCCGCCCGACTGGTTGACCACGAGCACACCGGCATCGGTGCACTCCGCCACGTTGACGGTATCGAAGCCCGCCCCGCCGGTGGAAATGACGAGCAGGTTCGGCATGCGCGCGATCAGCTCGCGCCGCGCATGGAAGCGCGGATTGAGCTCATCGCGCGCCGATCCGATTTGGTAGGCGTGCGCCGCGGTAACGATCGGCTCGGCGAGCGCGTCGGACGTGTCGTTCTCGAGCTTGTCGAGCCGGATCTCCGGCCGCTGCGCGATAATCTCGAGATAGCAGGGATGGGAAACCTGACGCACGTAGAACACGCGCTTGACGTTGTCTTTCATTTTTGTGGAGGTCCTTCGCCGAGTGCTCGTGGTATCGTTCCAACGACCCGTCGAGGTCTGCCGGTGCCGAAGGAGGGCAGATGACGGATCAACAGCTGGTGGTCTGGTACAATACGCGTTGCCCCGTTTGCGACGCCGGCATCGATCGCCAGCGCAACAAGCTGATTGCCGCGGTCGAAAGCGGGGCCATTGCGTTTCGCGACATCAATCTCGAGCCGCAGGCGTTGGCGTCCCACGGCGCCTCGCTCGAGGACGTGCGGCGAAGGCTTCATGCCACGGACGAGGCTGGTCGCGTCATTGTTGGTGTTGACGTCTTGCTTGCGCTCTGGCGCCGCACTGCGGGCGAGCGCTGGCTTGCCGCGCTGCTTGGCAACCCCGTCGCCCGTCCCGTCACGCGCTTCGCGTATGATCGCTTCGCCGACGCCCTCTACGCCTGGAATCGGCGCAAGCGCCATTGGTGAGCGCTCTACGCCAACCCCTCGACGATACGCAGATCGCGCACCGCGGCGTTGGTGCCCAACTCCTTGAGCGCGGCCTGATACTCCTTGCTGTCGTGAGCGGCGACCGCACGCTCCACACTGTCGAACTCGATCACCACCACGCGCTCGGCCACCCCGGCCTCGTAGGCCTTGGCGGCGGTGCCGCGCGCCAGAAAGCGCCCGCCCGCCGCGGCGATGGCGGGTCCGGCGAGCTTGGCATAGGCCGCCAATGCGTCGGGGTTCGAAATCGAGCGATAGCACGCAATCCAATACGCCTTCGCCATTGCGGTCTTTCTCCTTGGGTGTGTGCGCCATCGGCGCGGGCAGGGGACGTAAGCCTACTCGATTGCAGCGGAGAAAAAACCCCACTCGAATGAAAAGCTCTAGTCTCTCCACTTGATCGAGCAACCCATGCTCGGGGTCTGCTCCAGCGGACCCTTGCCGGTCTGCGCCACCAATGTCATCGCCTCGAGCAATTCGCGCCGTCCGCGCGGCATGAAGCCCGGGCGCCCTGCATCGAGACGGCCGCGGTATTGCAGCTCGTCGTTCGCGTTGAAACCGAAGAAGTCGGGCGTGCACTGGGCGCGGTAGGCGCGCGCGACCTTCTGGGTCTCGTCGATCACGTAAGGAAACGTGAAGCCGTGCTTCTTGGCGAAGGCCTTCATGTTGTCGAAGGAGTCCTCGGGATAGGATTCGGTGTCGTTGGGATTGATCGCAATGGTGCCGATGCCGATTGCTTTCAGCGCATCGGCCTCCTCCACCAGGCGGCCGATGACTGCGCGCACATAGGGGCAGTGATTGCAAATGAAGACAACCAGGATGCCCTCGGGTCCGCGCACGTCGGCAAGCGAATAGGTCTTGCCGTCCACGCCCTTGAGGGCGAAATCGCGCGCCTTCCAACCGAAATCGCAGATGTTCGCATTGACCAGCGCCATCGCGTCCGCTCCGGGCGATCCGCCGCGCGCCCCATCGTCGCCGTGCGCGCTCGATCGAATGACCGCGGCCGTTGTTAGCTCATACCAGTGGCGATGGGAACCGGTGTGGCGCGCCGAGAAAACCTGTCGTTTCTTTTTGCGCCCAGCAGGCTACCATGTGTGCAATCGGCCTCACCGGGAGATTGGCCATGAAAACCCTGAAAACTCTGGCTCTCATCGGTCTTCTCGCGATCTTCATCGCCATTGTTGCGGGAGTTTTTTTCTTCGGCGGGTTCTACAGCGTCGCCGGCACCGCCGACGAGCCGGAGGTCGTCAAATGGGCGCTCGGCAAGGTGCGCCAGGCTTCGGTCGTCCGCCACGCGAAGGACCGGCCGCCGGGATCGCTTGACGATTCCAACACTGTGCAGGCCGGGGCGCGTGCGTTCTCCGAGCGCGGCTGCGTGACTTGTCATGGCGCGCCTGGCGTGAACTGGGCCAAGTTCTCCGAAGGCCTGCGTCCGGATCCGCCCGACCTCAAGGAGGTCGCCGACCAGCTTACGCCGGAGCAGCTATTCTGGGTGATCAAGAACGGCATCAACATGACGGGCATGCCGAGCTTCGGCTTGATCGAAGTGCCGGACCAGGAAATCTGGACCATCGTGGCCTTCGTCAAGAAGCTGCCGAATGTCTCGGAGGCGGACTTCAAGGCTTGGACCACGAAGCCTTGATCTTTCAGCTCCTCGCGCGGGCGGCTATCCACGACTTGACGTTCCCGAACAGCCGATCTGATTCGGATCAGGTAATCTCAACGATCTCGGCTTCGGATTGGCCGGCCTGGATCGTATCGCCGACCTGCTTGCCGAAAAGCGCGCGCGCCAGCGGCGCCACGTGAGAGAGCGTACCGTGCGCCGGATCGGCCTCGTCCTCGCCGACGATCCGGAACGTCTGCTTGCGCCCATCGTCGCGCAGGATGGTCACGGTCGAGCCGAAATGCACCTGCGCTTTGTCCGTGGGCGGGGGTACCAGCTGTGCGCTCGCCCGCCGCGCGTTCCAATAGCGCAGGTCGCGCGCCGTCCGCGCCAGCGCGCTGCGGTCGTCCGCCGCTTGAGCCGCTGCAAGCTCCTCCTTCAAGCGCGCGATCTCGGCCTCGATGCGCGCGAGCCCTTGCATGGTAACCAGGTTCGGATGGGACGAGATCAACCGCTCCGGCAGCTCCTCGCGGCCGTCGTCACCGTCCGGCTCCTTCACGAAAGCTCTGCTCATGGTCGTGCCGCTACGACGCGCATGCGTGCGGTCTCGCCGCTCGCCGCCGCGCCCGGGATCCGCTCGGCCCCATATGGGGATTGCAAAGGCAGAGGCAGATGCGTCTTACGAGCGCGGCTCCCGATGGGAACTTTTGCACGGGAAAACAGTTCAGTCCAATTCATTCAGCGCCGGCCCCGGCTGCGTGTCCTCGGTGGTGCTCCGGGGTCAGTCGAGCCCGCCCTTCGGAGGAACAGATGCACAAGGCGCCGATCATTGCCCTCGCAACCCTGCCGCTATTCGCCGGCACGATTGCCTACTCGCAGGCTCCGCTGCAGCAGGTTCCGCCTGCCTTGGAGCGGCCGACCGCCCCCAAGCTCAATCTCAGCCTGGAGCAGCGCTTTACCATTCGCGAGATCATCAAGGACAAGAAGGCTGAGGGGGCCGCTGTCGACGCGCAGGCCGCGGTCGGCGATCCCGTTCCGCAAGGCGTAACGACCCAAGCCATGCCGAGCGATGTCGCCCAAAAGGTCCCGCAGGTGAAGGCGCACCGCTATTTCCTTACTGCGCAGGAAATCGTGATCGTCGATCCCAAAGACAACCGAGTAGCCGAGGTGATCAAGCTCACCGCGGATTGATCGACGCCTCGGTCGAGCAACGCATCCAACGCGAGTCGCGACCGGCGCGGCGATCACCGCGCCGGGGTGAGATAGCGTTTGTCGAGCATCACGTGAATGCCCTTGTTGCCATTGACCACCTGCGTCACGCGCAGGTCGGCGGTCAGACTCGCGAGCGTATAGGCCTGGTAGCGATCGAGGCCGGTGCGTGCGCAAATGAGATCGAGCATCTGGCGCAGCGCCAGCACCACGCAGTCGTCGAGATCGGGATCGAACGCCATGGTGATCATGTGCGTCGGCGTCTCCGCCATCGGCCATTCGAGCCGCAGGTCGTCGCGTACGGTAAGACGGAAGGTGCCAGTAAGCCCGGTCTCGACCGCGGTGACGCAGACCTCGCCGTCGCCTTGCGTTCCATGGCCGTCGCCAGCCGAAAAGAGCGCGTCGTCGACGAAGATCGGCAGATAGAGCGTGGTGCCGGCGACAAGCTCCTTGTTGTCGAGGTTGCCGCCGTTCCTGCGCGGTGGCGCGGTCGAGATCATGCCCCAGGCTGGCGGCGGCGCCGTGCCCATGACGCCGAAGAACGGCTTGAGCGGCACCTCCTGGCCCCACGGCAGCCGCCAGCACTTGCGCGCGCGGTCGAGCACGATGTGGATGTGGCGGTTCTCGGCAAAATCGTCGGGCAGGGCGCCGGCGAGCGGCCTCACCGAGTTGTAGCCCCAGTCGTAGAGCACATCGATCGCCTCGATGTCGACTTGGAGCACCTGCCCGGGCTTGGCGCCCTTAACCGCAATTGGACCGGTCAAGATGTGCGGTCCGAGCTGGCGCGGGACCTTTGCGTGGATAGCCGAAAGCGTCGGCGGAACCACGAGTGGCGGCGCAGGCATCAGCTCGGGGCCGCCTGAGACGCTCGAGATCGTCACGCGCTCGCCGCTGTCGATCGCGACGCGCGGCGTCAGGCCGGCGTGGAAATAACCCCAGTGCACGTTGTCGGGATTGGGCTCGAGATGGACGGGCATTGATCTTGATCCGTTGCTGGCGGGAGCACCAACACAGCATGTTTTTGCGTCTGAATCCAACGGCGGTGTTGGAGCGCGCCTGCGGTGCGTTCGGTCGCGATGATCACAATGCGGCGACGGTGTGCACCTCGATCAGGAGAGATTCCTGCACGAGGCGATCCACGATCAACAGCGTGTTGGGCGGGTAGACGCCGTTCGGAAACATCTTGGGAAATTCGCGCAGGCGGAACTGCATGAATTTTGCGATGTCCTGCGAATGTACGAGATAGGTGGTGAACTCGACCACATTGCCGAAGCCCGCGCCCTGCGACTTCAGCGCGGCGGCGATATTGGCGAACACCTGTGCGCATTGGGCGTCGAAATCATTGTCGCCGACAAGCTTGCCGCTGCGGTCGGTCGCCACCTGGCCGGCGATGAACAGGAACTCGGAGGCCTTGACGCGAGTGATGTGGGAGTATTGGCCGAGCGGCTTGCCCAGCACATCGGGGTTGTGAATCGTGATCTCGGGCATGATGGATCCTCGCTGGTTATCGAAAAGCACTTCAACCGTTCGGAATCACCGGCAGCAGCAGGTGCGAAGGATGTTGCGGATCGTGCTAGATCCGATGCAGCACCGTCTTGCTGCTGCAGATGTGATAGGGGATGTACTCGACATTGGTGGCGCCGCCGACGCCGGTCGCGACGTCGAGGCTCGTGATCTCGACGCAGATGCGGTGATCCTTCTTGAATGGTTGGCGGTCGCCATGATCTCGATGGCGTATTCGTTGATCTCGCCGGGACGACGGGCTTGTGCCGGCGCGCGTGAGCGGGTGCCACGGCCGGCCGGGCAGCGAGCGTGACGGATCGATCGCCCGATGCGAGGCCTTGAGCCAGCCGCGGGTGAGCTCGCGCTCGTGCAGGCTTGCCGTCACGTCGCACTCGCCCTCGCGCGCGGTCTGCACGCCTACGTCCGGGCCGACGTCCTTGAGGATGACGATCCAGTTGGTGTCGTCCTGATCGATCCCGGCGTAAAGATGGAGCACGCTGGGGCC
>JBKPUA010000384.1:0-3835 GCA_046735815.1 Pseudomonadota bacterium | reverse complement strand
GCGCGCCTCCTCGGTCGAGACCGAGCGCGCCATCGCCCGGCATTCTTGCGCGAGGCGCCGGTACTCCCGCGCCGTCCTTCGTGTCACCGCCATCGCCTGTTAGCCCGCAACCGTACCAACGCGATGCAGGTGGCCCCGTTCCAAGCGATCTCATTCTCGCCTGTCAATGGTGATGAGGCGCCCTAACACGATCGTGACGGCCACGTGAGCGAAAGACACATGTTAGTGCGGTGATGGCCGCGCGCGTTCATTGCAGCCATGCGGGGAGGCGCCGCGCGATGTCACGAAAACTTCGCGGCGCGCCGATAGCACTCGCGCGCGAAGGCTGGGAGCCATGCGACAGGGCGGAAACGACCCGATGAGGAAAGAAAACTCAAACCTCCTGGAGACAAGAGAATGAGGACGATCGTACTGGTGCTTTCTCTCATCGCGTTTGCCACTCCAATTCACGCTGCGTCCAAAGGCAAGACAAGGACCGACGACAATGCGTCGATGGAGAAGAGGTGTCATGACCAAGTCGGCAAGGAAAGCGGCGAGGGCGAAGGACGCAGCCACATGGGTCAGCTGCAAGCGCAACGCTTCAGCGACTGCATGATGGGGCATTGATTCGCGCCCGAAGCGTCAGGCGCGACCGCGCCAGCGTCGAAATCGAGCGAGCGGCAGCGATGAGTTGCCGCTCGCGCCTTGTAGTGAGGAAGGCGAGGGGCCTTTCGAGCGGCGGACTGCTTCCGGCGGGCGCCCGGCCCGTTCAAGAGCGGCTGACGCGCGCCTTGCGGCCGCTCGGCTTTGCGCCGGCGTTGGGTTCGAAGAAGTTCGGGCGGCACCATCCGCCGGCGCCCATGATCGTCGCGTAGCACTGCTGGTAGGTCTGGAAGCCGCAATTGTAGGTCGACGGGCCGTAGAAGGCGCACCACGGCCCGGCCTGGGCGCTCGACCCGCTCGCGCCGACGGCCAGAGCCAGCGCAAGACCGGCGATCAGCTTGTTCATCCCTTCGCTCCTGTTTTGCGCGTGGCGCGAGCCGACACCTCGCATCGAGGCCGTTGCGAAACGTCTTGTCCTAGTATCGGGCGCCCGGGCTGGAATGGAAAGGACCGAGCAAGGTCCAACGCCCGAAAAACCATGCAAGCCGTCGCTTTCACGAATGCAAGCGACGAAGCGTCCCCACCGCGCGACGTGGTGACGTCCGATGCGGTGCGCTGCAGCAATTGCCCTTTGGCCCCCGCCGTTCGGATGCGGAACGGTCTGCACGCGATCCGCGTTCTGCAATGAAGAACATTCACCTTTGGAGGAAACGATGAAAGCGCTTATGGGAGCTGTGCTGGCGATCGGAGCAATCATCAGCCTGCCGGGTCCGGCGGCGGCGCAAGGCGTGTATATCGACGTCGGTCCTGGTGCCGGCCAGCGTCCCTACTACCGCGACTACGGCGAGCCTCGTTATTACCGTTACGGGGGTGGTGGTGAGCGAGGATATAACCGGCCCGGCCAGTATCGAACCTGGAACGGGTGCCAGCCGGGCTGGACCGTGCAAGACGGTCGCTGCAAGCCGTACCGCGGCTACTGATCGGCGGTGCCTCAACGGCGCTGCCTGTCGCGCACGATTACGCACGCCCCAACGCATGCGCCACGACGCGACCGAACAAATAGCTGCAGCGTCTTGATCGCCTTGTGATAGTTTGCTCGCCGCCTGCGCCGGCCCTTTCCAGGATCGCACAGGTTACGGGAGGGCACTGCCATGGTCGCCGAATTCAGAGGGCCACCGCCGCACGACCTGGGGACGGTGGAAATGGCGACGGCTCAATCCGTAAACGGCAACGTGGAGCTTGCGCTGTATATCCTCGACGACTGGCATCGACCGACCGATCAGATCGTTCGTGTTCAGATGGCGCCTTCGGTGGCGCGCGCGGTTGCGGAGCGCTTGATGAGCGCCGCAGGGGCAGCCTGAGCTTGCGCAGGACGTATCGTTCAGCGGGGACGCATTGCCGCGGCCTCGGCTGCGATCACTGGCGGCGACCCTGGGCGTAGGCCAGCGCCTGCTCGGCGAGCACCAGGACGTTGAGGGGCTGCCAGGGCTTGCGCATGTAGGCGACGCCGGGCGGCAGTTCCCTGGCGCGCTCGCAGGGGAAGCCCGACGTGAGAACGACCGGAAGCGCCGGCCAGCGCTGCTTCACCTCCCAAGCCAGATCGACGCCGTCCATCACCCCCGGCAGCCGCACGTCCGCGAAGATCATGCTGATGTCGTGCTGGCGCATCAGCATGACGGCGAGCGCCGCCTCCGCACTCTCGCACTCGATGGTGTCGAGGTGCTCGTCTTCCAGCAGCGCCGCCGTCAGGCTGCGCAGCTCGGCGTCGTCCTCGACGATCAACACGGTTCGTTTCGGTTGCGCTTGGCCCATGGTTCCGACCCCGGTTCTGCGGCTCATCGCGATCCGCGTGCACTCGGCTGAACAATGTCGCCGGTCGCTCGCGGCGCGGCCGCGAGCGGACGCCGGCGGACCTCGCTCGCAATCCACCCGCGAGCGTCAACGGCAACTGACTGACATTCATCCGTGGCGGGAGGGTCGAACGATGCGTCGGCGCCCCCCGTCGGATGTCATCCCCTTCCGACTCGCATCCTGCGTCGACAACTCGACGTAGGCGTTTTGGTTTCGGGGCCGACGACAGATTTCCGGCTAATGTCCCGATTCCGAAGTTCGCGCGCACTTGCGGCAGGCTCTGATGCGAACTTCGGGTTCGGGGCACTAGCCTTCCGTCTCATTTATGGAACAAAATCAGTAATCTGCGGGCCCGACGTCTCCCAGCCTCCTCGCCGACCCGATGTGGCGGCGATACGTCGTGCTGGCTACGATCAGGCCATGATCCCCATTCTCGACAACAAGGACCCCTCGGCGCCGTCGATCTTCCGGCCTGCGGCGCTGCTGCGCGAAGCGCGTCGGCAGAAGGGGATCGCCGCTGCCGAGGTGCCGCCGATCTGCATCCTGGACCCCGACGGCGATATCGTCCGGCACGTCAGGCGCGCGGGGCGAGCGCGAACGTTCGAGGGCTGGCCCTGCTACCATACGGTCCTCGACACGTTCACGCTCGCCGGCCGAACCGTCGGGATCGTCGGCTGCGCGGTGGGTGCGCCGTTTGCGGTCCTGATCGCGGAACAGCTGTTTGTGTGCGGCTGCCGGTTGCTCCTGAGCCTCACCTCGGCCGGCCAGATCGCCCCTGCCGGCAATCCTCCCTACTTCGTCGTCATCGATCGCGCCCTGCGCGACGAAGGCACGAGCTATCATTATGCCGCGCCGTCGGAGTACGGCGAAGCGGATCCGCGTCTCGTTGATATCGCCGTCGCGGCGCTCGAACGGGACGGCCTGCATGCGGTTGCCGGCCCCAGTTGGACGACCGACGCGCCTTTTCGCGAGACCGCGGAGGCGATCGAAGTGGCCCGATCCAAGGGCGTGCTTGCCGTCGAGATGGAAGCCGCCGCCCTCTATGCCTTCGCCAACAGCACGGGCGCTCGGGTTCTTTGCCTCGCCCACGTCACCAATACCATGGGACGGACGGAGCACGATTTCGACAAGGGCGAAGCCGACGGCACGGCGGCGGCTCTTCGCATTCTTGAAAGTATCGTGCGATCGAGTGCAGTGTAGGTTTTAGCTGCGTCGGAAGGCGACGCTCCGCTTTGAGTCCACGAACCGACTTTTGGAGGATTTTGCAATGGCGAAACCTGAAAAGAGCAAGACCGACCTGTTCGCCACCATGGAAGATGACCTCAAGCAATTCTGGAATGCGCTGTCCGGATCGTTACGGGCGGCGCCGGGTGCGATCGCGAAGCGCGCGGGCGCGATCACG
>JBKPUA010000383.1:0-6330 GCA_046735815.1 Pseudomonadota bacterium | reverse complement strand
ACCGCGCATCACTCCTATCGCGGCATGGAGTACAGCGAGGACAAGCAGCAGCTCGCCGAATGGGTGCCGCTGGTCATGGAGGGGCGCGACCCGGGCGAGAAGGTCGCCGCAACACGCATGGTCATCGGCGCGGACGTGGATTACGGATCCCTCACCCGCCACCTCGTCTCCTATCTGCAAACCCTCGACGGCTTCGCCATCCACTGCTCCCACCAGGTCACCGGTCTCGAGCGCGTGCCGGACGGACGCTGGCGGCTCACGGTCAAGGACGTTCGCAGCGGCGACCAGCGCTCGACCATTGGAAGATTCGTCTTTCTCGGCGCCGGCGGCGGCGCGCTGCCGCTGCTGCAGAAATCCGGCATTCCGGAAGGCAAGGGCTACGGCGGGTTTCCAGTGAGCGGCATCTGGCTGCGCTGCGACGATCCGGCGGTGAATAAGCACCACCATGCCAAGGTCTACGGCAAGGCCGCCGTCGGATCGCCGCCCATGTCCGTGCCCCACCTCGATACACGAGTGATCGGCGGCCAGCATTCGCTCCTATTTGGACCCTATGCCGGCTTCTCCACCAAGTTCCTCAAGCACGGCTCGCTGCTCGATCTCTTCCTCTCCATCCGGCCGAACAATATCTGGCCGTTGCTGGCGGTGGCGCGGGACAATTTCGATCTGACCAAGTACCTGATCGAGCAGGTACTGCAGTCCTCGCGTGCGCGCTTCGCGACGCTGCAGGGATTCTATCCGACCGCGAACCCTTCCGACTGGAAGCTCGAGGTGGCGGGACAGCGGGTGCAGATCATCAAGCCGGACCCGCGACGCGGCGGAATGCTGGAATTCGGAACCGAGCTGGTCCCCGCCGCCGACGGCTCGCTGATTGCGTTGCTCGGCGCTTCGCCCGGCGCATCGACCGCGGTCTGGATCACCCTCAACGTGCTCGAGCGCTGCTTCAAGGACAAGCTCGCGGCGGGCGGCTGGGCCTCCCGGCTCAAGCAGCTCATTCCGTCCTATGGCGAATCGCTGATCGACGACGCCGCGCTCCTCGATCGCGTGCGCGCCGAGACCGCGGCCGTGCTGCATTTGCAGACCGTTTGAGCCAGGCGATCCGGCAAGATGATGCACGTGTCGAGCGAGAAGGTGTGGTGATCTCCTCGTCATCTATCCCCTCAGCGCCCGCCGTCATCTCGCGGGGAGCGTGACGCGGCAATGCCGGGGCCCACGCAAGCGGGCGAGCAGCGCGCGGCGCTGAGCGATGCGCTCGACGGCCTGCTGCGTTTCAGCGCGGTGATGCTGCGCGCCGGCAACAGCGCCTTCCGGGTGCGGGAGTGGACGGGGAAGATCGCGCGCGCCATGGGTCTAGACGCGCTTTCCATGCAGATTGCGCTCGGCAGCCTGAGCGCCACCGCGCACCGGGGCGACGAGCAGGCCGCGCTGGTGCGCGAGGTCGCGCCGCCCGGGATCGATGCCTGGCGCCTGGGGGAGCTGGAGCATCTCGCGCGCCACGCCCGGCCCGGCCTCACGCCGTCTGAGCTCGCTGCGAGCCTGGCGGCGATCGAGGCCGAGCCGCCGCTCTATACGATTGTTCAGACCGCGGCGGCGGTCGGCGTCGCCTCGGGCGCGTTCTCCTATCTCAACGGCGGCGGCCCGCTGGAGGTGGTCGCCGCCTTTGTCGGTGGCGGGGCCGGCCAATGGCTGCGGTCGCTGCTGTTCCGCCGGCGCTTGAACCAGTATGCGGTCACTGCGCTGTGCGCCGTCGTCGCCTCCGGCATCTACTGCGTGATCACGGCGGCCGCTGCGGGGATCGGATTGCGCGCCTCGCACCATGCCGGCTTCATCTCCTCGGCGCTGTTCCTGGTGCCCGGCTTCCCGCTGGTCGCCGCCCTGCTCGACCTTGTGCAGCACCAGATGCTCGCGGGCATTACGCGATTGGCCTATGGCACGATGCTGCTGCTGGCCGCCGCCTTCGGGCTCTGCATCGTCGCCGCCGCTGCCGGGCTCACCACCATAGCTCCGCCTCCGCTACAGCTAAGCGAGCTGGCGACGCTGTCGCTGCGCGCGATTGCCAGCTTTGCCGGCGGCTGCGGCTTTGCCATTCTCTACAACAGCTCGGCGCGCACGGTGCTCGCGGTCGGCGGCCTGGCGCTCGTCGGCAACGAGCTGCGGCTTGCGCTGCACGATGCCGGCATGACGCTGGAGCTGGCCACGTTCGTCGGCGCGTTTACGGTTGGTTTGCTGGCGTCGCTCGCGCGCCGGCGCCTGCGCGAGCCGCGCATCGCGCTTACGGTGCCGGGGATCATCATCATGGTGCCGGGCATCTACGCCTTCGAGACGGTGGTGCTGTTCGAGCAAGGCGCCGTGCTGGCGGCGATGCAGGCCGCCGTCCTGGGTGGCTTCGTCGTCGGCGCGATGGCCCTGGGGCTGGCGGCCGCGCGCTTCATCAGCGAACGCGGTTGGATCGTGGAATCCTGATCGACCCCATCCTACCGATCGTCACTATGACCGCCGCTCTTTCCGCCGCCATGGCCGGGCCTTGTCCCGGCCATCCACGTCTTCGATTGGATTCATGATTCAAGACGTGGATGCCCGCGACAAGCGCGGGCATGACGAGTCAGCATTGGTATCAGCGCCAGAGGTTGACCTTCGCCAGATCGATCAACTCATTGGCGCGGCCGTTCATGACCGCCTTCAGCAGGAACAGGTTGAAGGCATAGGCCTGGCTGAACGTGGTCTTGGGCGGCAGCACGAGCTCCTGGCGCGCGGTCACCACGTCGATCAAGGCCGGCCCATCGTGGCGCAGCGCCGCGGCGACCGCCCCTTCGAGCTCGCGCGGATGCTCGACCCGAATCCCCTTGATGCCCATCGCCTGCGCCATGGCGGCGAAATTCGGATTCTTGAGATCGCAACCGACATCGAGCAAGCCGCTCGCCTTCATCTCCAGCTCGACGAAGCCGAGCGTGCCGTTGTTGAACACCACCACCTTCACCGGCAGGCCGACCTGGGTGAGCGTGATGAAATCGCCCAGCATCATGGTGAAGCCGCCATCGCCGGACAGCGACACCACTTGTCGGCCGGGGAAGGTCGCCTGTGCACCGATCGCCTGCAGCATGGCGTTGGCCATGGAGCCGTGGTTGAACGAGCCGATCAGCCGGCGCCTGCCGTTCATCTTGAGGTAGCGCGCTGCCCATACCGTCGGGGTGCCGACGTCGCAGGTGAAGATCGCGTCGTCGGCGGCCAATTCGCTCACCAGGCGCGCAACGTATTGCGGATGGATGATGGTGCTGCCGGGCCCACTCTCGGCGAGTGCGTCGAGGCCCTGCCGCGCCTTCTTGTAGTCGGCCAACGCGTTGTCGAGATGGCTGCCGTCGGTCTTCTGGGTGAGGCGCGGCATCAGCGCGAGCAGAGTCTCCTTGACGTCGCCGACGAGGCCGAGCTCGAGCGGGCAGCGATTGCCCAGTGCCTCCGGCCGGATATCGATCTGGGCGATGCGCGCGCGCTCCGGGTAGAATTGCCGGTAGGGAAAATCCGTGCCCAGCATCAGCAGCGCGTCGCAATTCATAATGGCGGCATAGCCGGAGGCGAAACCAATCAGTCCGGTCATGCCGACGTCGTAGGGATTGTCGTACTCCACATGCTCCTTGCCGCGCAGCGGGTGCACGATCGGCGCCTTCAAGAGCTTGGCGAGCGCTCGCACCTCGGCATGCGCGCCGGCGCAGCCGGCGCCGCAGAGGAGCGTGACGGCTTGCGCATCGTCGAGGATCGACGCAAGCCGCGACAGATCATCGTCGCTCGGACGCAACAATGGCTTCGGTGGCGCGAGCCAGTCGGGGACGTTCGCGCCGAGCGAGGCGAGCGCCACATCGCCGGGAATGACGACCACGGCGACACCGCGCCGGCCGACCGCGGTACGCATGGCGCGCTCGAGAATCTGCGGCAGCTGCTCCGGGCTCGAAACCAGCTCCACATAGTGGCTGCATTCGCCAAACAGGCGCTCGGGATGGGTGGCCTGGAAATAATCGATCCCGATCTCCTTGCTCGGGATATGCGCGGCGATCGCCAGCACCGGCACGCGGCTGCGATGGCAATCGAATAGGCCGTTGATCAGGTGCAGGTTGCCGGGCCCGCAGCTGCCGGCGCAGACCGCGAGCTCGCCGGTGAGATGGGCCTCGGCGCCGGCGGCGAAGGCCGCAGCCTCTTCATGGCGGACGTGAATCCAGTCGATGCTCTTTCGGCGGCGCAGCGCATCGGTGAATCCGTTGAGCGAGTCGCCGACGACGCCGTACACACGTTTTACGCCGGCCTTCTGCAGTGCTTCAGCCATGAAATCCGCAGCTGTTCTTGCCATGACCCAAGCTCCCTCTAGTGCCCCGAACCCGAAGTTCGCACGCATCGTGCTGCAAAAGTGGTTGCGAACTTTGGGTTCAAAAGGGGCACTAGAATCATAGAGTTGCTAGTGTCCCTTTGATTCCGAAGTTCGCATCAGAGGTTGCCGCAAGGGTATGCGAACTTCGGAATCGGGACACTAGCCGGCCGTAAACGTCCAGAGGCGACGCATAACCATAGGGTGGCGGCAGCCGCAAGCCTTTCGCCATGGCGCCGGCGTTGTTACCTTTGCGAGGAAAGAGGATTGGGCAAGAAGACCCCAGACCGAGCAAGATCGAGACAGCGATATGACGAACGTGCGCAAGGAAACCGATAGCCTCGGCGTGGTCGAGGTTCCCGCCGACAAGCTCTGGGGTGCGCAGACCCAGCGCTCGCTCGAGCATTTCAGTATCGGCCGCGAGTTGATGCCGCGCGAGATGATCACCGCCTATGCCATCCTGAAGAAGGCGGTGGCGAACACCAACCACGCGGCCAAACGACTCGACGACAAAGCGTACAAGCTCATCGTCCAGGTCTGCGACGAGATTCTCTCCGGGCAGCACCAGGACATGTTTCCACTGCATGTCTGGATGACGGGCAGCGGCACGCAGTTCAACATGAACGTGAACGAGGTGATCTCCAACCGCGCCAGCCAGCTTGCGAGCACCGCGCTCGGCAGCAAGACGCCGGTGCATCCCAACGATCACGTCAACATGTCGCAATCGTCCAATGACACTTTTCCCTCGGTCATGAACATCGCCGCCGCGCTCGGCGTCACGCGACAGCTCGTCCCGGCAGTGAAGGCGTTGCGCGACGCGATCGCGGCCAAGGCGGCGGAGTGGGATGACATCGTCAAGATCGGCCGCACCCACATGCAGGACGCGACCCCCCTCACGCTCGGGCAGGAATGGTCGGGCTATGCCGCCATGCTGACCGAAGACCTCGAACGGATCGACGACGCGCTAACGGGCGTCTATCGGCTGGCGCTCGGCGGCACGGCGGTAGGCACCGGGATCAATGCCGCACCCGGCTTTGCCGAGGCGGCTGCCGCGGAAATCGCCAAGCTTACCGGCTTGCCGTTCGTCACCGCGCCCAACAAGTTCGCGGCGCAGGGCGCGCACGACGGCCTGGTGCAGCTCTCGGGCACGCTCCGCACGCTGGCGGTGTCGCTCTACAAGATCGGCAACGACATCCGGCTGATGTCGTGCGGGCCGCGCGCCGGATTCGCCGAGCTCATAATTCCGGAGAACGAGCCGGGCTCCTCGATCATGCCCGGCAAGGTCAACCCGACTCAGGCCGAGGCGCTCACCATGATCGCGGTGCAGGTCATGGCCAACGACGTGGCGGTCGGTTTCGGCGGGGCCAGCGGCTATCTGGAAATGAACGTGTACAAGCCGCTGATGATCTTCAACATCACGCACTCGATCACGATCCTGACCGACGGCTGCACCAATTTCCGCAAGTTCCTGGTCGAGGGCACCAAGCCCAACCTGAAGAAGATCAAGGACTACGTGAATCGTTCGCTGATGCTGGTGACGGCGCTGGCGCCGGTCATCGGCTACGACAAGGCCTCGAAGATCGCCCATCACGCCATGGACAACGATCTCACCCTGAAGGAGGCCGCGCTCGAGCTCGGCTTCGTGACCGAGGCCGAGTTCGATCGCATCGTCGATCCCGCCAAGATGGTCAAGCCCTACGTCGCGACCGATTGACCACGCTCCATTCGCGCAAGGCTCCGATGCCACGCACAGATGAATTGGCGCGTGGCTTTCTCGCCGCCGTCATCATCACTATGATCTGATCGAGGTCGGCGCCCGCCGTCACGTGCTGGCGTCGACGCGAAGGTATCCGCATGACCCCGGCTGCGAGCGCATTGCTCACCGATCTCTATCAGCTCAACATGCTCCAGGCCTATCTGGACCGAGGCGAGACGCAAACCGCAGTATTCGAATTCTTCGTGCGCAAGCTTCCGGCCCACCG
>JBKPUA010000382.1:0-5120 GCA_046735815.1 Pseudomonadota bacterium | reverse complement strand
AAAATTCAAAACGCGCGGCGCGGTCCCGCCCGACGGGTTGCGTCCTCGCGCGGCTTGGGTTTCGGGATCAAGCCTTCGCGCTGGGCCAGTTTCCTCGCGGCCTTGCGCGCCCGTCGGATCGCTTCTCCCCGCTCGCGGGTCTTGCGCTCCGACGGCTTCTCATAGGCCCTGCGACGCTTCATCTCGCGAAAAACGCCCTCGCGCTGCATCTTCTTTTTCAGAACCCTGAGAGCCTGCTCGACGTTGTTGTCGCGAACGAATACCTGCAAAATGTTTTCCAATCATGGTGGTGGCGCGGTTAAGGTGCGTCGCCAAGGGCATCGATTGAGCGCCTCTGGGGTCAAAACTTGAGATTATCGGCGGACTCCTTGCCGCGATTGCTGACGATTTCATATTCGACCGTCTGGCCCTCGTTGAGGGTGCTCCGGCCTGCACGTTCGACCGCGGAAATATGGACGAATACGTCCTTGCCTCCGTTCGACGGCTGAATGAATCCGTAGCCCTTCGTCGGATTAAACCATTTGACGGTGCCCGTAGCCATCTTGGCCTCCCTTGCGTGAGCGAAGTTGATTGCGACGGCACGAATCCCGCGCCATCGCCCATCCGAAGTCAGCGTTGCCTTTTGGGAAGTGCGCAGCGCGCGCCGCAAAACAAGGCCAAGCTCGAATGTTGGTCAGTGTATGCGGTTCATCCCCCCAGTTCAACAGCGCGATGGAGGATCAAGGGCGGGTTCCCCTGGACAATTTCAGGGATAAGGCGCAAGCATTCGGCCTCGCGTCGGCCGCTATTCTGCCGTACAACAAATACGCCGTGCGACTCGGAAATGATGGATCGCGATTCCGCATTCGGTGAGTTCGTCGCGTGGCCGAGCGCGAGACACGAAGCCGATTTCCAGGCGTTGTGCGGTTTCGAGCCGCAGAAAGGGTAAGACATGCGTATCTATATTTTCAAATCGGAATCCAGGGGGGATTTGCGTGCCTTCGCGGGCGATCTCATGGGCAGCAGGTTGCCGCAGAACCATGGTCCCTGGACCGCGATCGGTGCGGTCGCGCCGGGCAATGCTCCGCCCCATAATTTCCCGCGCGACGCGATCGAAACCGCAATCGGTGGCCAAGGATTTCAGCTCTGGCGCCTCGGCAAGAAGGCCGAAGCTCAGGCCTGAGCTGCGGGGGGATGGCGCGCGTCATCCGGCCGTGCGCCGGGTAAAATCCTTGACGAACCGAAGAGGTTGAGCGTCGAACCAGTGCCCCGAACCCGACGTTCGCACACGCCACGCCGCAAACGAGGGTGCTGCACATTGATGCGCACTTCGGAATCGGGACACTAGCGGGCATTTCGTGTAAACGGGAAATTGCGCCTTTGGTCTTGCGGATCGAACGCCCACGCCCTATGTAGCCGTATCGAGTTTTCGGCCGAACGACTTGGCCTTGCCGCGAATAGCGCGCCTGACTAACGACCTTCTCCCAAAAATCTCGAATTCAACCGGCTGCGTTCGCGCGCAGTCTATTAACGCATACGTACAGAAAGGGCTCCCATGAACAAGGGAACCGTGAAGTGGTTCAACAGCCAAAAGGGCTTCGGCTTCATCGCGCCGGACAGCGGCGGCCAGGATGTCTTCGTGCACATCAGCGCGGTCGAACGCGCCGGCATGCACAGCCTCAATGAGGGACAAAAGGTCTCCTTCGACGTCGTTGCTGATCGCAGGACCGGCAAGTCCGCGGCAGAGAATCTCCGCGCCGCCTGAGCGGCAACGCGCAGCCGTTGCGCCTTGACCACGGATGTACTGGCAAGGCTTCCGGTTCGAGGCCCCGCGTCCGGTTTCACCGACCGCGGGGCTTTTGCTGCCGCTTGCAGGGATCGGACTGCATATGTCGAGGCGCGACGGGCGCCGCGATTGCAATCATGCCGTATGCCGCTTGACCCGCAAAGGCGAGGGGCGCAGCAGGAGCTCATCGAGGGCAGAATCGACATATGTGTCGCGAACCGCGATGTCATGCTGACCGCCACAATGCGGGCAATTGACTTTCAGTGTTGAGTGCCATGACGCGCGCAGGCTCTGCACATCAATCTGGATGCCGGTCGCGGCGCGATGCCTGGTCGCCGGGCACGTGAAATGGAGTTGGGCCATGGGGCGCTCCTCTAGCCGTACAGGCGGGAGCGCGATCGGTCTCTCAGCCACCGACGCCTGGGAGCAGAGCCGCAGTCGGTGATCTTGCAAGAATAGCATGCATCGACCGCCCTGTCCGTGCGGATGCGACTCATTGAATAAAATAAGCAAATCTACGAGGAACAGAGTATCGTCACCCAAGTTGAAGCTGGCGGGCGCCAACACGCCCATTTAGCGCGAAGGGCGCGCGATCGCGGCATGTCGAAGGATTCGGCAAGACTTCGCGACTTGGCAGCTGGATCGCTGCGTGAGGGCCGAGCAAGCTCCGACCTCATCCTCCGTCAAACATGCTTTGGAGTGGCTGCGGCCTATAAACGGTTTGCCCTAGGCGCGGAGATGCTCGAAGGGGGACCGCTTCGGTCGCAGGGCCGTCGAGCGCTGGAACGCCGCCCCAGGGCGAGTGGCCTCGGGCCGGTTTGACCGTCTCTCGCCCGCTGGCACTATGGCGGCTCTGGGTACCCCACATTCGGAGCGGTCGCTGGCGTTGAGAGCGAAAGAGCTGCGCAGAGAGCAAGACGCTCCCGCGCCGAAGGTCGCTCAGATCTTCTCCGAGCCTTCCGCCTTTGTCGTCCACATCACCGCTAGCAGCAGGCCCTTGCATCGCGGCAACAGGCCCAACGTCAGCAGCACGATCAGCGGCAGGTAGATCGACAATCCAAGCCACATCGCCGGGTCGAAATTCTGCTCCACCGCCAGCACCAAGGGCATGGTGATGTGGCCGACGAGCAGGATCGTCAGCCAGGGCGCGGCATCATCGACGCGGAAATGTCCGTAAGCTTCATTGCACCCGGAACATCGCTCCACGATCTTGAGATAGCGATGCAGCAACCGGCCGTGACCGCAGCGCGGACATTGCCCGAGCGCGCCCCTCATCAGCGCGCTCGACGTCGACGGAGCTTGTTGGTGTGACGCTGTCATGGACGGCGTTTAGCCCGCTCGATCACGCGCGACAAGCCTCGTAGCCGGCGTGAGCCTGGTAGCCCGCATGGCCCCCGCGCAAGCCCCCGTCTAGATCGGGGGCGAGCGGGGGAAATGTGGGGCGGTCTCGCTGCACAGCACGAACCCGGACATCGCCGTAGCGCGGCCTTAAGGGCGTTCACGCCCGTCTTCGCGGGCTATGGACGAGCGGAAACGCGCTTGAGGCGGGCTCGATGTGCCGCTCTCGATAGAGGGGCGGCCGGCGAGATGATTGAGTGAAACGCGGGGTGCGGCCGTACCGTAAGTCATCACGATATGTTATGATGCTGCGTGCAAGGTTCATCACGCGCGCGTCGCACGCAGCGCGGAGAACTCGTGCGCTAACCAAGTTGAACCTAAAAATTCGATGTCGAGCTATTGGCCGACATACGGGCGTGATAGCGTTGGTGCTTGGTTGAAAGCCGACGGGCAGGTTGCTCGCGCATCGCACCGACGTGCAGACCACAAGGGGAGGCTAACATGTTGAGCAGCTTCAAGGGCAAGGCACCCGAGCCGGATAAGAGCGCGGCCGCAAACGCCGACGAGCTCACGGGGAAGACGGTGCAGCCGTCACGCACCGTCGTCGAACCGGTCGCACCGAGGCCGGAGCCGACGACGAAATCGGGACCGAGCTCTTGCATCGGCTCCGGCATGTCGATCGTTGGCAAGATCGAATGCAATGGTCCGGCTCAGGTCTTTGGCCGCATCGAAGGCGAAGTTCGTGCCTCCGATCTCTTGATCGGCGAAGGCGCGAAGATCGACGGCAGCGTGATTGCGCAGAACGTCACAGTCTGTGGCCACGTCAAGGGCACCATCCGTGCCGTCCATATCAAGCTGCAGAACGGTGGTGCGGTCGAGGGCGACATTTTTCATCGTTCATTGTCGATCGATGAGGACTCGCTCTTTGAGGGAGCATCGCGGCGGGTTGAAAATCCAATGGACACGTCGTCTGGTGCCGATGCAAAAGGCCTGCAGAAAAAAGACATCCAGAGTCCGGCCCCGATGCCGAACATCGACACCGATGTGCAGCGCGTGGAGTCGGCGCTGCATGATTGGCCCGGGTCGACGGTCGGGCCGAAGCAATAAGGTCTGCGTGCCGGGCGCTGCGACGCACTTGCGTCGCGCCGGATGCTCCGTCGCGCAAACGTATCCGCCTGACTAGTGCCCCGAACCCGGAGTTCGCACACGTTGTGCTGCAGGAGCGGTTGCGAACTTCGGGTTCAAAAGGGGCACTAGAATCATAAGGTTGCTAGTGTCCCTTTGATTCCGAAGTTCGCATTAGAGGTTGCCGCAGGGGTGTGCGAACTTCGGAATCGGGACACTAGAGCCGGATGACTTTTCTTCGAATCGTCATCCCGCTCCAGCTTATTCGTGGAGCATGATCTTTCCCGAAAACCGGTATCCACCCGGGATCAAGTCCGGAGCAGGCTTTTTCGCGATCATGCTCTGATGTTCTTTCATCGACGCCATACGACAAGCCGCGTTCAGGAAGCTCGCAGCCCGCCCGCCGCAGGTACTCATCCGAGCCCGGGCTTCGCGAGTGGCTTCGTGACGGCTCAGGACGGCCTGACGCTGCATGTGCGCCGCTACGGATCCCGCCGCGCGTCGGTGCATTCGGTTGTGTGTCTGCCGGGTCTCGGTCGCACCGCAGCCGACTTTCATCCCCTGGCAACGGCGCTGGCAGCCGATCCTACCGAGCCGCGATATGTGCTGGCGCCCGACTATCGCGGTCACGGCCAGTCCAAATACGATCGCGATCCCGCCAACTACACCGTTCGAGTTGCGCTCGCGGACCTCTCGGCAGTCCTGACCGCGCTCGAGGCCGCACCGGCCATACTTGTCGGCACGTCTTTTGGGGGCGTACTTGCGATGATGCTGGCGGTGTTGCGGCCGACCGCCATCGCCGGTGTCATCCTCAACGACATCGGTCCCGTGATCGAGCCGCCGGGCTTGCTGCGGATCAAGAGCTATGTGGGAAAGCTTCCCACGTTGCGCA
>JBKPUA010000381.1:0-5271 GCA_046735815.1 Pseudomonadota bacterium | reverse complement strand
AGCAGGCGTGGGCGTTCTACGGCGAGCTCTTTGGCTGGCAAAAAGCGCAAACCAACGTCGGCGCGATGGGCGAATATCAACAATTCTCTGCCGGCGGGCAGACGATCGGTGGCATGATGAACAAGCCTCCGACGGTGCTTCATCCCTGCTGGCTTTACTACTTCAACGTCGGCGACATTGACGCGGCCGTGAAGCGCGTGAGGGCTGGTGGCGGACAAGTCCTCAAAGGCCCAACTGAAGTGCTGGATGGCAACTGGATCGTCCAATGCGTGGACCCCCAGGGCGTCATGTTCGCGCTGATAGGCCAACGCGGCCTTGGCTATTTTGAGCGCGTGGATCGCGCCAGAAAGCATCCCGAAATGCCGTCGCGCTGATCGCTAGTGGTCCGATTCCGAAGTTCGCATCATAGTGCGGCACTCTCGTTTGCGAACTTCGGAATCGAGGACCACTAGCAGCTCTATGATTCTAGTGCCCCTTTGAACCCGAAGTTCGCTGCCGAACTCGCGGCACGATGTGCGCGAACTTTGGGTTCGGGGCACTAGTTCGCAAATATTGGCCTAGCGCTTCTCCAACTTCTGTTCGCGATCGTCCCGCAACGCTTGCGCGCGCTCCAATTGGAGCGCCAACTCCAGCCAACGCCGCGCCAGCCCTTGCATGACCTCCTTCAACTGGGAGTCCGTCGCCTTCTCGGCCAACTCCGTACACCGCAAAGCGCGCTGACGGCATTCTTTCGGATCGCCGGGCATGGCGGACTCCGGCTTTGCCCGTCCCTTACAGAAACGAATGAGCGAGACTTGGAGTTTCAACCCAGAGATTAAATCGGCGTGACCGGAGCACGGAACCGGGGGCGGATAGATGCCCGCGCTTGAGTCGCGTCAATATCGCTCTGCTGGCTCCGCCTCGGCGGGGCCTTTTCTCATCCGGAACACCCTTCTGCTGGGTGCGTTGGACTCACGGCCCCTCGAGCTGCACAGCGCGGAGGGACTACGGAGCCCCGTCGCGGGATCAAAGGAACGCGGCGGGGTTCCCGTTTTGAAATCAGGCGTGGGCTGAAAGGAGGTTGAGAGATGAGCTTGTGGAAGTTCTTCAAGTCCGATGTTGAGGTTGATGGCAAGGTTTTTTGGCCGGTCATCATTGTCATGCTGGCCGTTCTCGTGCCGATCGTGATGGTCATAAGGTAGTAGGGCCGCGCAACTGTCCGTGCTTTCGGCCAACACGCACCGGCGGACAGTGGAAGGAACCTTGGCAGCCAGACGCGAATCGTAGCACGCAATTAAATTTCTTGCGGCGCGAGCCTTGCCTGCCAGCAGAGCCGCATGAGTTCCGGCCACGTCAGCTTGTAGGTGGGCAAAAGGGTGGTTCCAAGAACGCGGAACTAGAACTAAGCGGCCCCGTGTTGAAATGGGTCGCGATTTATGAGTGCGCGGAGTCTGTCATCAGACCACGGTGCTTCCTGCGACCGCATTCTGGTTACTGGCCGCTGGCCTCGGAATGGCAAACACCTTGTCGACGACGGAATAGTCGGCGTAGCCGCAGCGCGCGATCGGACCCATGGCGGCAGTGTCGAGGCGGCCGTTCTTGATGAAGCGGTCGTCGATGTGGATGCCGACCACCTGTCCGAACACGACGTGGCGATGCGAGGGGCGTCCTTCGAGATCCTTAAGGTCGATGATCTGCAGGAGCTTGCATTCGAGCGCGCAGGGCGAGGCGGCGACCCGCGGCGGGCGCACCAGCCGGCATGGCGCAGGCGCGAGCCCCGCCTCCTTCATCTCGTTCACCCCGCGTGGAAACTGCGCCGAGGTCGCGACCACGGCGGCGCGCAGCTCGAAGGTGGCGAGGCTGCAGACGAATTCCCCCGTCTCCTGCACGAACGCGAGCGAGTCCTTCGGGCCTTCGCTCGAGAACAGCACGATCGGCGGATCGTCGGACACCGCGTTGAAGAACGAGTAGGGCGCGAGGTTGATCTCGCCCTTCGCGCTCATGGAGGTGATCCAGCCGATCGGCCGCGGCGCGACGATCGCCTTGAACGGATTGCGCGGCAGGCCGTGGTCGTTCTTGGCGGTGTCGTAGAACATGGGTGGAGCAGGAGTCCTATGAGCTGGCGAAGCGGGTGGCGATCTCGGTAAGCGGCGGCCGCGGGCGATCCTCCGGCGGCTCCTTCGGCCGGCCGATATGGACGAAGCCGGCGATGCGCTCGTTCTCCTTGAGGCCGAGCGCATCGAGCACGCCGCGGTCATAGGCGTACCATTCGGTGATCCAGCTCGCGGCATAGCCGAGCGCGTGGGCGGCCAGCACCAGGTTCATGGCGGCGGCGCCGGCGGAGAGTACCTGCTCCCATTCCGGAATCTTCACGTGCGGGGCGGCGCGGCTCACCACCGCGATGACCAGCGGCGCGCGCGCCAGCCGGCTGCGCTCGGCTTCGGCCTGCTCGGCCGTGGCTTGGGGATATTTCGCTGAAAAGGCTGCCACACTCGCCGTGCCGGCGGCGAGCCTCGCTTCGCCCTCGAAGATGATGAAGCGCCACGGCACGAGCTTGCCGTGGTCCGGCACGCGCGAGGCGACGGTCAGCAGGGTCTCGATTTCGGCGGCCGAGGGCGGCGGGCCGGCAAGCTCGATCGGCTTGATCGAGCGTCTCGTTTTGAGCAATTCCAGGGCGTCGGGCATGGGATTTGTGGGGGGACTGTAGCTTGCATGAAGCCTTAAGCGCGTTTACGCGCGTCTTCAACGCGCTATGGCGCAATGCTGGGCGGTCTTGTTGCGCGGCGATGACCCGGATTTCGCTGCGCTCCATCCGGGCTACGCAATCTTCTAGGGCTGCGCCTACCACACGCCGAGGAGGGTGACAAACCGGTTCCCGGCGGCATGAATTTGCCGCGATTGCGGTCGAAGACTCGGTTCCATGGGGACTGGGGGGACGAGGATCGGCTCGGGGAGCCAACTCGTTTTCGCCGTGGGCTTGTGGCTCGCGGCGCTGCCGGCTATTGCCCACGCGCAGTTTTTCAGCAGCAGCAATGCGCCGCTCGCCGCGCCGCGGCCGCCCGCGGACGTGCCATCGGTGCCGCCCGGCCCGGCCCAGAGCCTCATTCCGCCTAGCGGCAACATCGCCCCGAATGTGACCCCGCGTGCGCCGTCGCTGCAGTCGCTGCCGCCCGCGGCCAATGCCGGCGTGCCGGTCCATACCGCGCCGATCGTGCCGCCGGGGCAGGGGGCGCTGGCGCTGAGCGCGCGCTTCGGCCGCGATCAGCCGATCATCAACGGCGGCTTGCATTGGCGGGTCTATCGCACCGAGGCCAACGGCGTGCCGCGCCTGGTCAAGGAGGACAAGGGGCCGGCGCCCACCATCGTGCTGTCACCCGGGCCCTATATCGTGAGCGCCAGCTTCGGGCTCGCCAGCGTGACCAAGGCCGTGCAGGTGCGCGGCGAAACCATGAAGGACGTGTTCGAAATCCCGGCCGGCGGATTGCGCATCGAAGGCAAGGTGGGCGACGCGCGCATCCCGGCGGGACAGATTTCGTTCGACCTCTACCGGGGCAGCCAGTTCGAGCCGGGCGACAAGCGGCCGATCGCCACCGCGATCATGACCGGCGACCTGGTGCTGGTGCCCGAGGGCACCTATCACATCGTGTCCAACTACGGCGACGCCAACGCCACGGTGCGCTCCGACATCCGCGTGCAGGTCGGCAAGCTCACCGACACCACCATCAACCACCGCGCCGCCATCATCACGCTCAAGCTCGTGAACGAGCGCGGCGGCGAAGCGCGCGCCAACACCCAATGGTCGGTGCTCACGCCGGGCGGCGACGTCATCAAGGAATCGATCGGCGCCTTCCCGCGCGTGATCCTGGCCGAAGGCGAATACCGCGCCATCGCCCGCAACGACAACCGCACCTACGAGGGCGAATTCCGCGTGGTCAACGGCGTCGACCGCGAGGTCGAGGTGATCGCGCGCTGAGCCACGCGTGTAGCCGCACACCTTGGTGTCGTCCCCGCGAAGGCGGGGATCCATATTCCAGAGACTGTCGTGTATGGCACAATGGGTCCCCGCGTTCGCGGGGACGACAATTGCGCGAATAGTTGCCAGAATTTGCGCCGCTATCATCGCCGCCGGCACAAAGCGCGGTGAGCCCTATGACCTTGCGCTACGGCATCGCCATCATTGCGCTGCTCGCCCTCACATCGGCGGCCGCGGCTGGACCGCTAGTGCCGCCGAGCGACCTGCCCGGTCGCGAGCGCTACCGCTTCGAGCCGTCGCCGCTCGACCGCTTCATGCAGCCGAAGCCGCCGGCCAAGCCGCTGCTGCGGTGGGACTGCGAGCCGCGCGGCGCCTGGCGGGGAAGAGCACGGCCGCGACGGATTTGCTGACGGCCCATGAAGGCGCATCGTATTCATATTTAAACGCCATTCGTAGTTGACTACCAAAAGAGGTTATGATAGAAATCGCCTTCTCCGAGGCCAAGGCCGATCCTCGGCCCTGGACCCATAGCGTGAGGGAAGAAGGCGTGCTGATGCGGAGTGTGGCCGAGCAGCCCTTGCCCAGTGCTTCGGTTGTTGCGTTCAGGCAACGTGGGTTCGTTTCGCCAAAATGCTCACGCCGCCTGCTTCAACCGCCGAACGTCGGGGGGCACCGCCTCGTCGACAAGCGCCTTGAGCGCGGCCTCGAGCGGCAGCACGGTCTGTCCCTCTTTGCCGAGGCGGCGGATCGACACCGTGCGCTCGGCGGACTCCTTCCTGCCGACCACGAGGAGCGCCGGCACCTTGGCGAGCGAATGCTCGCGCACCTTGTAGTTGATCTTCTCGTTGCGCAGGTCGGCCTCGACCCGCAGGCCCAAGCGCTGCGCCGCCGCCACCACCTCGCGCGCGTAAGCGTCGGCGTCGTCGGTGATGGTGGCGACCACGGCCTGCAGCGGCGAGAGCCAGAGCGGCAGATGCCCGCCGTGGTGCTCGATGAGAATGCCGATGAAGCGCTCGAGCGAGCCGAACATGGCGCGGTGGAGCATCACCGGGGTGACCTTGTTGGAGTGCTCGTCGATGTAGAAGGCGCCGAGTCGGCCCGGCATGTTGAGGTCGACCTGCACCGTCCCGCACTGCCAGTCGCGGCCGATGGCGTCCCGCAACACGTATTCGAGCTTGGGGCCGTAGAACGCGCCTTCGCCCTTGTTGAGCGTCCACGGCCGCGCGGAGGTCTTGAGCGTCTGCATCAGCGCCGCTTCGGCCTTGTCCCAGACTGCGTCGTCGCCGATGCGCTTCTCGGGGCGATCGGAGAATTTGATG
>JBKPUA010000380.1:0-3401 GCA_046735815.1 Pseudomonadota bacterium | reverse complement strand
TGCCGCACGTCCTCGTTGGCCTGGCCGAAATGCTGCTGCAGCTTCAGCACCCGCTCGTGCAGGCGCTTGAGGTCGTCCATGAGATGGCCGACCTCGGCGTGAATCTGGTCGGCCGCCTCGCGCATGCGGGCGTCGCGCTGGATCTGCTGCACGACCTGGATGGCGAGCATCAGTAGCGAGGGTGAGACGATGACGACCTTGGCGCGGAACGCCTTCTGCACAATGTCCTCGAAGCCGTCGTGCAATTCGGCATAGACCGACTCCGATGGCACGAACATCAGCGCCAAATCCTGGGTCTCGCCCGGGATGAGATACTTGTCGGCGATGTCGTTGACGTGGCGGGAAAGATCCTGGCGCAGCCGCGCGCCCGCCTGCTTGCGCTCGTCCTCGCTCTTGGCGTCGCGGAATGCGGTTACCGCCTCGAGCGGAAACTTGGCGTCGATCACCAGCGGGCGCTTGTCGGGCAGGAACACCGCGCAATCGGGCCGGCTGCGGTTCGAGAGCGTGAACTGGAACTCGTAACAGCCTTTCGGCAGCCCGTCGCTGATGATGAGCTCCATGCGACCTTGCCCGAACGCGCCGCGCTGCTGCTTGTTGGCGAGCACGTTCTGCAGCGAGGTCACCTGGGAGGCCAGATCGGTGATGTTCTTCTGCGCGCTGTCGATCACCGCGAGCCGCTCGCCGAGCTTCTGCAGGCTCTCGGCGGTAGTTTGGCGCGTGGTGGTCATCGACTGGTTGAGATGATGCGTCACCGAATCGAGACGCTCGTTGACCGCGCGCTGCAGCTCGGCCTGGCGGGAAGCGAGCATCTCGCGCATGGCGTCGATGCGCACCGTGGTTTCCGCCTGCAGTCGCGCGAGTTCGAGCAGCTGCAGGTCGGCGGCTGTCGGCTCGCGCCGTCGCGCGCGCACGACGACCACGATCAGCGCGGCCACTGCCGCAAAGCCGGCGAGGACGACGCCGGCCACGAGAGCAAGGGTGAGCGGATCGGGCATGACGACCACACTACAGTGATTCGCCCGATAGGAACAAAAAGCGAACAAAAAATCAATGGCGCCCAGGTGCGCCGTTCATAGCGCCGCTAGTGTCCCGATTCCGAAGTTCGCAACCGCTTTTGCAGCACTATGCGTGCGAACTTCGGGTTCGGGGCACTAGCCACGTCCGCATTGACCGGTTTCCGGCCACCGCTTACATCGGCAGTCATGGCATTGCGCGACATTCTCATTCTCCCCGACAAGCGATTGCGGGAGGTCTCCGAACCGGTGAAGAAGATCGACGCCGGCGTCCGGAAGCTCGTCGAGGACATGTTCGAGACCATGTACGAGGCGCCCGGCATCGGCCTTGCCGCCATCCAGGTCGGCGAGCCCAAGCGAGTCATCACCATGGATCTCGCCAAGAAGGAGGAGCCGAAGAATCCGCAGGTCTTCATCAACCCGGAGATTCTTTGGAGGTCCGAGGACAAGGCGATCTACGAGGAGGGCTGCCTGTCCATTCCGGAATACTACAGCGACGTGGAGCGGCCGGCGCAGGTCAAGGTGAAATACCTCGACCTCGAGGGCAAACCGCACGAGCTCGAAGCCAACGGGCTCCTTGCCACCTGCCTGCAGCACGAGATCGACCACTTGAACGGCGTGTTGTTCATCGATCATCTGTCCAAGCTCAAGCGCGACCGCGTGCTCAAGAAATTCAGCAAGGCGGCGAAACGCGCGGCGGAAACGGCCTGACGCTTCCGCGCGTCGCGTCGGATGTCCGCGCGCGATAACCTCGCTGCTTCGATCCACGAACGGAGGCCGAGGGCTACGGCTCTCCGGCTCGGTTGATTGATATGCCGCTGCGTCTGGTGTTCATGGGCACGCCGGATTTCGCCGTGCCGACGCTGCTCGAGATCGTGGGTCGGGGGCACGACATCGCGGCAGTCTATACCCGTGCGCCCAAGCCCGGCGGTCGCCGCGGGCTCGATCTGGTGCCGAGCCCGGTCGAGCGCGAGGCGCGCCGCTTCGGATTGCAGGTGCTCACGCCGACGACGCTGCGCAGCGCGGAGGCGCAAGCGCGCATGCGCGCCCATGGTGCAGACGCAGCTGTTGTCGTCGCCTACGGGCTGATCCTGCCGCAACCGATCCTCGACGTCTTTCCCCTCGGCGCGTTCAACCTGCATGCCTCGCTGCTGCCGCGCTGGCGCGGCGCGGCGCCGATCAATCGCGCCATCATGGCAGGCGATGCCGAGACCGGCGTGATGGTGATGAGCATGGAGGAGGGGCTCGATACCGGCCCAGTTGCGATGGCCGAGCGGATGCCGATCGCTCCCGACGCCACCGCCGGCGATCTGCACGATCGGCTTGCTCGCCTCGGCGCTGATCTGATGGTGCGTGCGCTGGCCGCGCTCGAGCGCGGCTCGCTCACGCTGACACCGCAAAGCGACACCGCCGTCACCTATGCGCACAAGATCAACAAGGACGAAACCCGCATCGTCTGGGACCGCCCGTGGCCCGACGTGCACAACCACATCCGCGGCCTGTCGCCGTTTCCCGGCGCCTGGTGCGAGATCGCGGGCGGTGTGCGCGTCAAGGTGCTGCGCACGACCAAAGGCGAGGGCGCCGGCACGCCCGGCACGGTGCTCGACGACGAGCTCACTGTGGCGTGTGGGCAGGGCGCAGTGCGTATCCTCGAATTGCAACGCGAGGGGCGGAAGGCGACGAAGGCGCACGAATTCCTGCGCGGCACGCCCATTGCCGCCGGGATCCGGCTCGGCTAACTGCCGCCATGTCGCGCTACAAGCTCACCATCGAATACGACGGCCGCCCGTTCGTCGGCTGGCAAATCCAGGACAACGGTCCTTCGGTGCAAGGCGTGCTGATGGCCGCGATCGCCGCGTTCAGCGGCGAACAGGCGAGCGTGCAGGGCGCCGGACGCACCGACGCCGGCGTGCACGCGCTCGCCCAGGTGGCCCACGTCGATCTCGCCAAGGACTGGGATGACGACACCGTTCGCGACGCGGTGAACGCTCATCTGCGCCCGCACCCCATCGCCGTCCTTCGGGCCGAGCGGGTGGCGGACACCTTCGATGCCCGCTTCTCCGCCATCCGGCGTCACTATCGCTATCGCATCATCAACCGCCGGGCCGATCTCGCCCTCGAGCGCGGCCGTGCCTGGCGCATCGCCAAGCCGCTCGACAGCGCGGCGATGCACATCGCGGCGCAGCGCCTTGTCGGCCGCCACGACTTCACCACCTTCCGCAACACCGAATGCCAGGCGAAGTCGCCGGTGAAGACGCTCGATCGGCTCGACGTTGCGCGGAGCGCAGACGAAATCGACGTGGTGACCTGCGCGCGCTCGTTCCTGCACAGCCAGGTGCGCTCCATGGTGGGCGCGCTGGCGCTGGTAGGCGAGGGCAAATGGACCGC
>JBKPUA010000379.1:0-2556 GCA_046735815.1 Pseudomonadota bacterium | reverse complement strand
ATCGAGCGCGATCGGGAATTCCGCGACGATGCGGCCGGGCCGCTGCGACATCACGCAGACCTTGTTCGAGAGATAGACGGCTTCGTTGACGTCGTGGGTGACCATGAGGATGGTCTTGCCGGTGGTGCGCCACAGCCGCAGGAGCTCATCCTGCATCAGCTCGCGCGTTTGCGAGTCGAGCGCGCCGAACGGCTCGTCGAGCAGCAGGATCTCGGGGCCGTAAGCAAACGTGCGGGCGAGCGCCACGCGCTGGCGCATGCCGCCTGATAGCTCGCGCGGAAATCTCGATTCGAATCCCTTCAAGCCGATGAGCTCGATGTAGCGGGCCACGGTGTCGCACTCTTCCGCGCGCGAGCAGCCCTTCATCTGCAGCCCGTAGGCGATGTTCTGGTAGACCGTGAGCCAGGGGAACAGCGCGTAGTCCTGAAACACGATGCCGCGGTCGACGCCGGGCCGGGTGATCGGCTTGCCGTCGGCGAACAGCCGCCCGGAGGTCGGGGTAACGAACCCGCCGATCATGTAGAGGAGCGTGCTCTTACCGCAGCCGGACGGCCCGACCAGGGACACGAACTCACCCGCCGAAATCGACAGATCGATGTTGTGGACCGCGAGGAGCTGATCGAAGCGCTTGGACAATGCCTCGACGACAATCTTGCGTTCGCTCAAGCCTTGCATGGAAACGGCAGGAAGGACGTGTCGATGTATTTACCCATATCCACCGGGCTCGGCAGGAAGCCCTCTTTCGCCATGGCGTCGATCGCCGGCTGCAGGTTGTTGACGCTGACGCAGCCGTTGCGGTCGCGATAGTAGTCGCGCGGGGTGAGGAAATAGGTATCGAGCACGTCCGCCGGCGATTTGGTGAACGCGGCAGTGACCTCGATTGCCTTGGCGCGGTTCTCCGGCATGTAGAGCCAATGCAGCATGCGGACGTAGTCGTCCACCCATGCCGCCACCAGGCCCCGCTGCTCCTTGATGAACTCGTTGCGTGCGGCCATGAACACCACCGAGAACGTCGGAAAGGCATCGGCGCCCGTGAACAGCGGCCGGATGCCGCCCTTCGTCGTCTCCACCGCCATGAACGGCAGCACCATCACCGCGCAGTCGACGCGCTTCTCCCGCAACGCTGGACCCATATTGGGGAACGCGACCTCGACGATCTCGACGTCCCTTTTCGGATCGAGCCCGTTCTTCTTCAGCACCACCCGCAACTCGAGATCCACGGCGGAGCTGAAGACATTGATGGCAACCTTCTTGCCCTTGAGATCCTTGATCGTCTTCGGCCCATCATCGAGCACGAAGAAGGTGTTGGAAGCGTAGCCGGGGCGCGCGTCCTGGAAGACGTCGGCGATGATCGACATGCCGCCCGGCACCGCGTCCTTCAGCACCGAAGCGGCGAAGATGGGAAACGAGAGACAGGCGATGTCGGCGCGCCCCGCCGCCATCAGCGCGGCGGCTTCCGGCGTGCCGCGCGTAAAGGTCGACTGCATCTCATAGTCCTTGCCGTAGCGCGTGAGCACGTTCTTCTGGAAGAATTCGACCGTCATCAACGTTTCGATCTCGTTCGGCGCAACGGCGCCGCCGTTGGCGAACCGGATGATCGGCGCCGCCGCGCGCAAGACCGCCGGCGAGAACAGCCCGGCGCCGGCCGCCAAGGCGAGCCCACCGCTCACAACCTTACGGCGATCGAGCAGGGTGGGACCGGTGATTGCGCACGACATATCTTCTCACTCCCGCGTGGCAAGCGAAGTTGCGTACGCTACGGTTGTCAGACAAAGCGGTCAATCAGCGCAAGCCGATCTTTTGGCCGCACCGCGCCTGTTCCTTCGGCATTCGGACCAGGCGCGGGCACCGGTTCGTCGCGCTCAAGCTCACGCCCGCTTGCGCCGCGATTTTTCCACGAGTGCCTCGGCTTGCCGCGCTCCGGTGACGGGCAATTTGCTCGGGTCAAGCAGACCGATCTGGGCGAGCACACAGGCTTGATCCCAGTAGATATGCTCGTGGGCGACTTTTCCGCCCTTGAATTTCATCACCACAACATGCGGCAGCGCGACTTTCCGCCCGGTCGGAGCAATACCGGGAAGCATGAAGTCGATCGGGCGGTCGTGCGTGAAATACAAGATGAGCTCGTCCACCACCTGGTCCTTGCCCACCGTGCGCGAGATCTGCTCGACACGCGTATCGGCCGGCATCTTGCCAACGAAGTGGTGGGTGTAGAAATCGACCACGCCGGCGTGGCCGTCGCCGCCGGTGAGCGTGGGCACGTTATGCACATACGGCTCCGCGGCCATCGTCTTCATGGTGGCGGGGACGTCGTGATCGACGAACTCGTGCCGGACATGCGCATCGAAGACCGCCCCCAGGTCCGGTTTCTTCGCTTTCCCTGTCGTCTGCACTTGCTTCGTTTTTTTCGCTTTCTTTGCTTTCCTCGCCTTCTTCATCAGCCTCTCCCTGTGCGAATGCGGTTTTGCCGCATGGTCGCCGGCAGCTGGCGAGAAGCGGGTCGGGGGCAGACTAGGTCATTCGGCGATGCCGGCTCAATGTCCGGGTTGCCATCCG
>JBKPUA010000378.1:0-10474 GCA_046735815.1 Pseudomonadota bacterium | reverse complement strand
CGCCTCACCCGGCTCGGCACCAACAAGTTCATGATCGATGGCCGCCACACCGGCACCGGCGGCGGCAATCACATCGTGCTCGGCGGGCCGACCGCCGCCGACAGCCCGTTCCTGCGCCGTCCCGATCTGCTCAAGAGCCTGATCCTCTACTGGCAGCGCCATCCCTCGCTGTCCTATCTGTTCTCCGGGCTGTTCATTGGTCCGACCAGCCAGGCTCCGCGCGTCGACGAGGCGCGCCAGGATCAGCTCTACGAGCTCGAGATCGCGCTCGCGATGGTGCCGTCACCGGGCGAGGGCGAGCCGCCGCGGCCATGGCTGGTCGATCGGTTGTTTCGCAATCTGCTGGTCGACGTCACCGGCAACACCCATCGCGCCGAGATGTGCATCGACAAGCTGTTCTCACCCGACGGACCGACCGGGCGGTTGGGCCTGGTCGAGTTCCGCTCGTTCGAGATGCCGCCGCACGCGCGCATGAGCCTGGCGCAGCAGCTGCTCCTGCGCGCGCTGATCGCGTGGCTCTGGCGCAAGCCGCAGCGCGGCTCGCTGGTGCGATGGGGCACCGCCCTGCACGACCGCTTCATGCTGGAGCATTTCGTGTGGGGGGATTTTCTCGGCGTGCTCGATGATCTCCGCGGTGCCGGCTATCCGATCGATCCGGAGTGGTTCCACGCGCAACGCGAGTTTCGGTTTCCGTTCTATGGATCCGTGAACCACGGCGATGTCACGCTCGAGCTGCGACAGGCACTGGAGCCGTGGCACGTGCTCGGCGAGGACGTCACCGCCGGCGGCACCGCGCGCTTCGTCGACTTCTCGGTCGAGCGGCTGCAGGTGAAGGTCGAAGGTTTCAACGCCGCCCGCCATGCGGTGAGCTGCAACGGACGGCTCGTCCCGCTGACCTCCACCGGGCGTCCCGGCGAATACGTCGCGGGCGTGCGCTTCAAGGCGTGGAAGCTGCCGTCGGCGCTGCATCCGACCATCGACGTCCATACGCCGCTCACCTTCGATCTCTTCGATCGCTGGAACCGGCGCTCGCTCGGCGGCTGCGTCTATCACGTGGCCCATCCCGGCGGGCGCAACTACGAGACCTTTCCGGTCAACTCCTACGAAGCTGAGGCGCGGCGCCTGGCGCGCTTCGAGGATCACGGGTACACACCGGGATTCTTCGATTTGCCCGACGAAGAGCGCTCGCTCGAATATCCGATGACACTCGACCTCCGGCGTCCGACTCATGTCTGATAGCGCCATGGCCGGCCAACGCGACAGCGCCAGCGCGCAGGACGACATCGGGACGCTGCTGGCGGGCTACCGGCCGCTCCCCGGCCTGTTCGACGAGATGATGGACCGCGATGGCCGCGTGCGTGCCCATTGGCGGCCGCTGCTGGCCATGCTTGCGGGACTGGGGCCAAGCGAGATCGGCCGGCGCTTTGCCGCCGCCGACCGCCACCTGCACGATTCCGGCGTGTTCTATCGCGTGTACGAGGATGCCGCCGGCGCCGAGCGGCCGTGGGCCTTGAGTCACGTGCCCCTGCTTATCGACCCAGCAGAGTGGCGGCAGCTGCAAGCCGGGCTGATCCAGCGCGCCGAGCTGCTCGAGACGGTGCTGGCCGATGCCTATGGGCCGGCGCAGCTCGTTCGCGAGGGACGATTGCCGGCCGCGGTGATCGCCGGCAATCCGGAATTCTTGCGGCCGCTGGTTGGGGCCGCACCCCGCGGCGGGGCCTATCTGAGCTTCTGCGCGGTCGATCTCGGGCGCTCGCCCGAGGGCCATTGGTGGGTGCTCGGCGATCGCACGCAAGCGCCCTCGGGCGCCGGCTATGCGCTCGAGAACCGCCTCGCGCTGTCGCGCGCCATGCCGGACATCTACCGCGAGCTCAAGGTCGAGCGCTTGGCGCCGTTCTTCCAGGCGGTGCAAGCGGCGCTCTCCGCGCTCAACCGACGCGAGGATTCCCGCATCTGCGTGCTCACGCCGGGGCCGATGAACGAGACCTATTTCGAGCACGCCTATCTCGCCCGCTATCTTGGCTTCCTTCTGGTCGAGGGCGAGGATCTGGCCGTGCGTGACGATGGCGTCTTCATCCGCACCGTGTCCGGCCTCAAGCGCACCGAGGTGTTGGTGCGCCGGCTCGACGCCGACTTCGCCGACCCGCTCGAGCTCAACGCGCGTTCCCACCTCGGCGTACCGGGTCTGGTGCAGGCGGTGCGCGACGGCACGGTGGCGATCGCCAATGCGCTCGGGTCGGGCGTGGTCGAGGCGCGGGCAATGCTGAGCTTTCTGCCGGCGCTGGCGCCGGCGGTGCTCGGGCGTGAGCTGGCGCTGCCCAATATCGCGACCTGGTGGCTCGGCGCGGCGGATGCGCGCGAGGAGATCATCGGCCGGCTCGACCAGATGGTGATCGCGTCCGCCTTTGTCGGCGAGCTGCCCGGTTACGGCGAGCGCCGCGAGGTGCTCGGCACCGCGCTCGATGCCGCCGAGCGCAAGCGCATTCTGGAATGCATTGCCCAGCGCGGTATCGACTTCGTCGCCAAGGAGGCGGTCTCGCTGTCGACCATGCCGGTCTGGCGTAACGGCAGGCTCGAGCCACGGCCGTTCACGCTGCGCCTCTTCCTGGCGCGCGCCAGCGACGGCTGGTGCGTGATGCCCGGCGGCTTCGTGCGCGTCGCCGACGACGTCGACGCGCGCGCCGTAAGCCTCCAGCGCGGTGGCAGCACGGCCGATGCCTGGGTGCTGTCGGACAAGCCGGTGGCCGAAACCACGCTGCTGCCGGCGCCGGACCGGGTCACGATATCGCGCGCGACCGGAGCGCTGCCGAGCCGCGCTGCCGCCAACCTGTTCTGGCTGGGGCGCTACGTGGAGCGGGCCGAGGCGACGCTGCGGCTCGTGCGCGCGCTGGTCAACCGCGCCAGCGACAGCGACGAGGCCGCGGCGCGCGTGCTCGCGCGCATCTCGGCGCTGCTCGGGGCGTGGGAGGCGGTCCCGACCGATTTGCCGAACGCCAAGCCGGTGCTGGTCGCCGCCGCTGCCCTGCAGCGCGGCGACCTCGACGGCGCGCTGCCGCACCTTGTGGGCGCGGCGCAGTCGGCCGCGTCAGTGATCCGCGACCGCTTCTCGCCCGATGCCTGGCAGGCGTTGACCGACTTGTTTGAGATGATCCATGCGCCGATCGAGCAGCCGCCGACGGAAAGCGCGATGTTCGAGCGCATCAACGGCGCACTGCGCATCATCGCCTCGTTCTCCGGATTGGCACAGGAGAACATGAGCCAGCTCGCGGGCTGGCGCTTCCTCGAGCTCGGGCGGCGCATCGAGCGCGCCATTGCGACCTGCCGCTTCGCCCGCCAGTTCGCCTTCACCAAGCTCACCGGTGCCCTCGATGTCCTGCTGGAGCTCGCCGATAGCCAGATCACCTACCGCCGACGCTACGTCATGGTGGCGGCGGCAGCTCCCGTCATCGATCTGGTGGTGCTCGAGCCCAACAACCCGCGCTCCGTCGCCTACCAGCTGGCGCGCATCGAGACCCATCTCGCGGCGTTGCCGCGCGGCGATGACGGCCGCTTGTCGCCGCCCGAGCAGATCGCCGCCACGCTCGCTACCCGGTTTCGCACCGCGGCTGCCGCCAAACTCGATCCCGCAACCTTTATCGACGCCGAGCAGACGCTGATGAAGCTCGCCGACGTCATCGCCACGACCTATTTCACCACCCGCGAGCGCGCGGAAGTGCGGTGGGAGGCGCTGGCATGATCTACGACATCCGGCAGGCCACCATTTACGACTACGCGTCGGCGGTCGCCTATGCGCGCCACGTGCTGCGGCTCACGCCGATCGACCGGCCGGGACAGCGCGTGCACGCGGCAGCGTTGGAGATCGAGCCCGCGCCAATCGGGCGCCGCGAGGGACAGGACTTCTTCGGCAACCGCATGACCTGGATCGAGTTCGATCAACCGCACGATCAGCTCGTTGTGCGCGTCGCAGCGCGGGTCGCCGTCAAGCGCGATCCGGCGCCGTCCGCTTCCGCCACGCCGGCGTGGGAGGAGGTGCGTGATGCCGCCTTCGCCTCGACCGACCTCTCGCCGAACTCGCCCGTGCACTACATCTTTCCGAGCCGGCAGGTCTCGCTCGACCCGGAAATCCGGGCCTACGCCGCCGAGAGCTTTACACCGGGACGGCCGATCCTCGAGGCCGCCTCCGATCTCATGCGACGGATCAAGGCCGACTTCGTCTACGAGATCGGCGCGACCACCGCGTATACGACGCCCCCGATGTCGTTCGCGTTGCGCCGCGGCGTGTGCCAGGACTTCGCCCATATCATGATTTCCGGCATGCGCGGTCTCGGCCTGCCCGCCGCCTATGTCAGCGGCTATCTCCGCACCGGGCGTTCGCAGGAGGACACGCTGGCGGGCGACGGCGCCATGCATGCCTGGGTGCTGGTGGGATGCGGCGACGAGGTCGGCTGGTGCGGGCTCGACCCGACCAACGCCATGTTTGCCGGCGACGATCACGTGGTGCTCGCCATCGGCCGCGACTACTCCGACGTCGCGCCCATCGGCGGCGTCATCTACGCTTCCGGCGGCCAGCGGCTCGAAGTTTCCGTCAGCGTCGTCCCGGTGGAGTAAGGACAGGGTTGGGTTCGACTTGATCGACGCGTGGGCGATTCAATCTTTGCTCTTCAATTGCGCTTCGTTCGCGGCAATGAAGGCGCGAATTTCGGCCGACATGTCCAGCAGCCTCAGCCACTGTTCCTTGTACAAGGTTACGGGAAAGCGTCCCATCCCGTAGATCGAGACCGCTCCCTTTTCACTTACCTTCATGCGGATACCGGACGACGCGCCCTTCTTGAGGGCCTCGTTTTCTTTGCGCAGGCGCTCAAGCTCATCTTGGACGTCTTCGTTGGACATCCTGGTCCTCACTTTCTGTGTTGCTCGACCGGTGACGCCGCCATCTATAGGTGGGCTTGGCTCCAAGAGCGGACCTTCGAGCTGCGCGCAAGGCGTGCGCGCCTTAGTAACCCCACCCCAAGCCGAAAGAAGGCCCCGGATTGTAGGGTGCGGTGGAGTAGCCGGGATAGCCGTAGCCGCCGTAGCCGTAGCCGCCGTAGCCGCCATACGGCGCATAGCCGTAGCCGGTTCCGTAATACGGTGCGGACGGGGCGGAATAGGAATACCCCGGATAGCCATAGCCGCCGTAGTACGCGCCGAGGCCGTACACGGCGGCTGCTGCGGCGCCCGCGTAAATTGCGCTGCGAGCTGTGCGGCGATATGCCCGTCGGTTGACGCCCGCTACGCTAAAAGGCGTTAGTGGCCGACCTACGCGGGCCTCAGCACTGTCGACGGACAGCGACACGTTGTTTGGCGACCAGTGAAGTGTAAAGGGAGCCGCAGTCAGTAGAGCGGCACCACCGATAATCCCAAGCATACAGAGCTTTTTCATGATCGGTCTCCACGATGATACTGCGTTCGCATTGAGGCACCGCCGCGCGCGGATGTCCATACTGCGTACAGCAATATTGCGTTATGCCCCAATCCAATCTACGTGCCCCGACGCGAATCTTCCAGCACCTGACGCAGATTTTCACTGCGCGAGTTGTGGGCAATGAGCACTTCGTCGACCGTGCGGGTGAGCTCGGCCGTGCTGCGCTGATCACGCGGCTTGATCTGGGCGCTCAGATACGCGCCCTCTTGCCGGCCGAGCGCGACAAGCCCGCTGCCGAACGGTTTTTGCTCGCGCTGATATCGCAGCAGTCCGGTGACAACGTCTTCGCCCACGGCATCGGCGAGGCTCGCGGCGTCGAGCGCCGCCTTGGTCACGCCGGCGCCGACATGAGGCCGCGCCACGAAGGCGGCATCGCCGAGGAGCGCCACCCGTCCGAACACCGTCTGCGGCGAGTCGAGATCGAAGATCGGCTGGAAGAACGGCTGCGGAGTGCGGGCAAAGATTTCCGCCACCTGCGGCGCGACCAGCGCCCGCGCCGTCGCCTTGATGGCGGCGGTGACGTCCGGCCGGATCAAGGGCGGCGCGATCGCCGTGCCGTGACAGCGGCCGCTCACGTCGGTGCAGAGATCGGCCAGCGTGTCGGGATGCGTGGGCCGATACCAGACGATGTTGTAGGCGCGCTGGCCTGGCTGCGTCTCGTTGTTGCGGCCGGGAACGGGGTAGGCGAGGCACAGCTCGCCGTCCGGCAAACAGAAGGTATAGCGCTCGAAGATCTCCGCTCGGATGTCCGGCGGGACCTCGCCCTCGTCCAGCATCGCCCGCCAGGCGACGTAGCCGGCATATTGCGGCAGTGCGTCCGGCAGCAATTGCTCGCGCACCGTCGAGCGCACGCCGTCGGCGCCGATGAGCAGGTCGCCGCGTGCGCGTGTGCCGTCGGCGAATTCGGCGGTGACGCCGTCAGCATCCTGCTCGAGGCGAACGAGCGACTTGCCGAGACGATAGCTGTCCGAGGGCAACGGATCGCGCAGCGAGCGGTAGAGCCGCCCCCAGGAGCTCATGGTGCGCGCCGTCGGGGTTTTGAGATAGGTGCGGCCGTCTTTGTCGAGGCAGATGACGGTATCGACCTTCACGCCCATCGACTCGTCGAAGTCGATGCCGACGCGATGGAGTATATCGATGAGCTGTGGATGGGTGCTGACGCCGGCGCCGCGGCCGGTGAGATCCTCGGCGTTGCGCTCGAACACCACCGCATCCCAGCCGGTGCTGCGCAGCAGATGCGCCGCCAGCAATCCGCCGAGCGAGCCGCCGATCACCAGAGCGCGTCGCATTGCGGCAGCGGCGTGCGCGCGGCTTCAGGCCATCGCCCACGACATGCTGTCGTGGCCGGGCTTGTAGTTGCGGTTGCTCTGCGCCGGGTTGCGGTTGACCAGCGGACGGCCATAGAGCGGATGGGTCTGGCTGCGGACCTCGTGCTCCACGGTGAACAGCACCTCGCGGGTGTCGAGATCGACGACGTCCTTGAAGCGATATTCGTAGTCGTTGACCTCCGAGGTCAGAAGCCCGAGCTCTCTGAGCCGCTCATGGGGGCCGGAGAAATTCGTGAGGTAGATCTGCGCGTGATGGCGGTCGTAGGGCTTCTCTGGCGCGTCGGTTTCGCGGAAATACCAGGACTGCTTCTCGCCGACCTGCACGCGCGCCTTGCGGCCATCGCCGTTCTCGATCACGCCGGCGAGCGCGCCCATGACCTCATGGTAGAAACGCGCGATGCGCTCGGCCGTGCCCGGCCGCACGTCGAATTCGATATAGGGCATGCCCAGCACGATGCGGCCGAAGCGGCTCTCGTCGGGCGTGTGCACGTTGATGCGGTTCCCCCAGGGACAGACGGTCTCCACGCAATCGTTGCTTTCGCGGAAGTCGAACTTGGTTCCTTCCAGCGGCTTGCGCAGCTGCGCCAGGCGGTCAAGCAGCGCGGCGCGGTCGGGCACGACCAGCCCGGTGACACCGCGCAGCACGTCCGGCTGTCCCATGGGCAGGTGGAACTGGGCCGTGCCCACGTTCACCCACATCAGGCGGGCGCCGGTATTGAGGAAAGGATCGCGGGTGAGGCCGAGGCCGGTGATGTAATAATGCGTCGCCAGGTGCTGATCGCTGATGCAGACGTTGACGTGCCCGAGATTGACGATGTTGCCGAGATCCTGGGTCGTGCGATCGTATTGCTTGTCGGCCATGGCGATTTTCCTTGCAGTGACGCGATAGTAGGCCAAGGCGGCTGCACGTCTCAACCGCTTCGCCGCGCGAACGTCAACGACCTCGCGGTTTGCTGCCCCGGGGCACGGATGCCTCCGCACTGCGCTTGCCACTATGCGGCTGCTGCCGGATCGGCGGTCCGTAAAACGCCCGCGTCATGAACGGGACGAGCTCCTCGATCACGTCCGCGGTATTGGCGGGATCGCAGCGCCCGTGGGAGAACGCGGTGATGCGGTGCGGGCCGGCCGCGGTGTAATAGATCGCACCGAGCAGGAAGTGGAAGCGCCAGCAGACGTCGGTCCGCGACAGATGCGGCAGGCATTCGCACAGCTGGTCGATGAACGCGCTGCTCGATTGGTCGAAGTTCTCGGCCACCAGCTTTTCCAGGAGCTCGGAGTTTTCGCCGGAGAGCACGGCGCGCAGGCGCATGAAGGTCGCGCCGTCTTCGATCTCGACCTGCTGCAGCGCCGGGCGGACGAAGGCCGCGATGATGGCGGCCACCCTGGCTTTGCCGCGCAGCCGCGCGGCGGCCTCCAGTCCGCGCAGCCGCTCTGCGATCAGGGGCTCGCAATGGCGGCGATAGACCTCCGACAGCAGGCCTTCCTTGCTGTCGAAATGATAACCGATGCTGGCGATGTTCACCTGCGCCGCAGCGGCGAGCTCGCGCACCGAAACGCCGTTGAAGCCGCGCTCCGCGAACAGCCGCTCGGCGGTCCGCAGGATCCGCTCGCGCGTGCCGTCCTCCTCCGCGCCGCTGGCGGCTCGCACCGGGGCCTTCACATCCGCTCGGGCGCTCGCGCGCTTCGCCGTCGCCTTGTCCATGGAATCCTTCACTCGTGTTCGGCTGTTAGCCGCATGCCGCGGAGAAATTGTCAATCCGGCGGGTCCGCCCGCCGGCCGGCCGCGGACCGGAGTTTAAACACTTGTTTACATCGCGGCCAGTTTGGCGCTAAGCTTGGCTTTACGGATCCAGCGGGAGGATGCGCATGAGCGCCGCGAGCAAGAAGACCCTGGTGGTGCGCAACGGCACCCTGATCGACGGCTCCGGCAAGCCGCCGGCGCGCAACGATGCCATCGTCATCGAGGGCAATCGCATCAAGAGCGTGGGCGCGCTGCCGCCCAACATCGAGCTCGAGGATCGCCGCAATGTCGAGGTGATCGACGCCGGCGGGCAGTGGATCATGCCAGGCCTGATCGACGCGCATTGTCACGTCTCCTACGGCTATCCGATGATCAAGGGCGAGGGCAAAGGCAAGGGTACGACCCGGCCGGAGTTCTCCACCTTGAAATCCGCCCGCAGCGTGCAGAAGGTGCTGCGCTCCGGTGTCACGAGCATTTCGGTGCCGGGCGGCACCTGGTTCACCGACGTCGGCGTGCGCGACGCCATCAAGCTCGGCCTGATGGAAGGTCCGCGCATGTACGTCGCCGGCCGCATGATCGTCACCTACGGCTGCATCGAGGACGACGAGCCGTCGTGGGAAGGCACGCCCGATCATTCCATCGGCAAGCTGTGCAACACCGCCGACGAGATGGTCACGGAGGTGCGCCGGCAAGGCAAGCACGGTGTCAACTTCATCAAGATGGCGGACAGCCGCTCGGGCGAGTCGCAGATGCTGGCGAAAGAAGAGATCGCCGCCGTGGTGGGCGAGGCGCACCGGCGCAACCTGCGCGTCGGCATCCACTCCCGCGGCACCGGCTCGACCCGCGCCGCCGCCGAAGCCGGCGTCGACTGGATCATCCACGCCGATCTTGCCACTGACCGCGATCTCGAAGCGGTGGCCAAGGGCGGCATGCCGATCATTCCCACCGCCACCTTCCTGGCGGTTGTGGTCGAGCTCGGCCAGAAGGTCGGCGCCGAGCAGGTGCAGCTCGACATCAACCGCATGAAGCGGCACTTCGACCTCCTGTGCGAGCTGATGCACAAGGCACGCAAGCTCGGCATCAAGCTCCTGGTCGGCACCGATACCGGCAACAACTCATTCACACGCTATGGCGAGCTGCACGCCAAGGAGCTCGAGATCTTCGTGAAGTATGGCGGCTATTCGCCGCTCGAGGCGATCGTGGCGGCGACTCGCGACAATGCCTATGCGGTCGGCCTCGAAGGGCAGGTGGGCGAGCTCGCGCCGGGCAAGCTCGCCGACATGATCGTGCTCGACAAGGATCCGATCGCCGACATCACTGTCCTGCAGGGCGGCAAGCATCTCTCCTGGGTGATCAAGGACGGCAAGATCGTCGATCTCGGTCCGCGCGACGAGATGCTGACCTTCCAGCAGGCGGCGGAATAGCGATCTTTCCCGGCAATCGGTGTTTCGAGTCGTTGCCGGGCTTGGCGCCGCAGGTCGGGTCGACCGACTTGCGGCGCCACTTGTTGTAGGCTTCGCTCGCGATGAGTGACAACGTGATCGCGCGGCTGCGCATCCAGATCGACGAGGTGGCGCCGGCGGTGATCCGCCGCGTCGAGGTGCCCGTCACCATCCGCCTCGACGACCTGCATTTCGTGCTGCAGATCGCCATTGGTTGGCAGAACTGTCATCCGTTCGAGTTTCGCGCGGGTGCCACGAGGTGGGGCTTGCTCGACCGCGACGACCCGGCCTCGAGCCCGCTGTCGGCGGAGCAAGCGACGCTCGCCGACGTGTTGGCGCTCGGTGACAGCTTCCGCTACGACTATGTGTTCGGCGAGGATTGGGCTCACACGGTGGCGCTGGAGGGCACGGCGGCAGCGGATCCTGCTGTCAGCTATCCCTGCCTCGTCAGCGCGCAAGGCCGCTGCCCGCCGGCGGATATCGGCGGAGCGATGGGTTA
>JBKPUA010000377.1:0-4133 GCA_046735815.1 Pseudomonadota bacterium | reverse complement strand
ATGGATTAGCGCCGTTCGCCGAGGCCTCGCATCGATCTCTTGTCATTCCGGGGCGCGCCGAAAGGCGCGAGCCCTGGAATGACGACGAGAGGTTGACGTGGAAAGCGCTCAGCTCGCGAGCTTGCTGTCCTTCGGCTCGGTCAATCTCACCGCCAGGATCCAGGCGAGCCACAGGAAAAAGAAGTACAGCGCCAGAAAAATCACCAGGCTCGCTTGCGGCCAGATGCGCTCGACCACGAGCCCGATCAGATAGTCGGCGAAGTCGCCGGCAACCATGAAGCCGACGTAGTAGACGATGAGCTGCAAGATGCCCTCCACAGGTCGGGCATCGCCCCTGCCCCCCTCCTAGCACAGGATATGGCGGGCGCTACGCTGTTTTTCGCGCAGCCGGTGTTCGACGTCCTTCGATGGGCCGCCGGTTCCCGCCCATACAATACCGCCGCTACTCTTCGAACTTCAGATTGGCGGCTTTGACGACATCGGCGAAGACTTTGATGTCGGCCTCGATCTTGGCGCGGAACTCGGCGCCCGGACCGCCGCCGGGATTGACCGCCATGGCCTTGAGCTTCTCGCGCACCCCGGCATCGGCCATGGCGCGCCGCAGCTCCGCCTCGAGCTTCTGGGCGATGGCGGGCGGCGTATTGGCCACGACGAACACGCCGCTCCAGAGGCCAATATTGACCTCGGGATAGCCCGCCTCCGCCATGCTCGGCACGTCCGGCAGCTCGGACGAGCGCTCCGCGCCGGTCACCGCCAGCGCGCGGACTTTGCCGCCCTGGACCAGCGGCACCGTGGGCGGGCCGTCGGCGATGGCGAACAGGGTGTTGCCGCCGGCGACGCTGAGCATCATCTCGTTGCTGCTCTTGTAGGGCACCGCCACCGCCGGCATCCCGGTCTTGAGTTTGAACAGCTCGGTGGTGATGGTGAAGGCTGGCGACGAGGTGGCGTAGTTGGACTTGTCGGGATTGGCCTTGCCGTAGGCGACGAGGTCCTTCACCGACTTGATCGTGTCGTTGGCGGGGCCGGCGAGGATCAGCGGAAACGACGCGATCATGGTGAGCGACACGAAATCGCGGGTGGGGTGGTAGGACAGCTTCGGATAGATCGCGGCGGCGATCGCCATCTGGCCGCTGGCGGCCACCATGATCGTATAGCCGTCGGCGGGCTGGTTCTTGACGTACTCAACCGCGATGCGGCCGCCGGCGCCGGCCTTGTTCTCGACGATCACCGGCTGGCCGATGTTCTCCGACAGCTTCTGCCCGACCAGCCGTGCGAACAGGTCGTTGCCGCCGCCGGCGGCGAAGCCGACGATCAGATGGATCGGCTTGTTGGGATAGTTGGCATCGCCTTGCGCGCCCGCCGGCTGCGCGACAAGTGCGGGTACCAGCGCAAGTGCCGTCAGCAAGGCGCGCTTGAAACCGATCATGGGCCATCCTCCGTCGTATTGTTGCAGGAGCGTTTTTCGCAAATGGCGGGCGCCGTCAAGGGTATCAGCGCCGTCGCGGGCGCGGCTGCTGCGCAATGCCGCGGTTTGACGCCGCCGCAGGCCGCGTCCTAGGGTCGCCCGGCTCGCATCGCGACCCGAGTCGATACGATGACATTTTCAGCCGCCGACACCGGCAACGGCACGACCGCAGCAAGCAACGACCTGTTCGGGCATCCGCGCGGGCTCACCTTCCTGTTCGCGACCGAGATGTGGGAGCGCTTCTCCTACTACGGGATGCGCGCGCTGCTAGTGCTCTACATGGTGAAATATCTGCTGCTGCCCGGCCAGGCCGAGAACGTCATCGGGCTCGGCGCGCTCAGGCAGTTCTACGAATGGATGCTGGGCCCGCTCGGCGTGCAGCCGTTCTCCTCGCACATCTACGGCCTCTATACCGGGCTCGTCTATCTCACGCCGCTGTTCGGCGGCATGCTCGCCGACCGCGTGCTCGGGCAGCACCGCACCATCCTGCTCGGCGCGGCGATGATGGCGATCGGCCATTTCATGATGGCGTTCGAGCCGTTGTTCCTGTTCGCCTTGACCATGCTCATTCTCGGCAACGGCGCGTTCAAGCCCAACATGTCGGCGCAAGTCGGCGGCCTCTATACGCCCGGCGACCCGCGCCGCGACCGCGCCTATTCGATCTTCTATGTCGGGATCAATCTCGGCGCCTTCCTCGCGCCGCTCGTTTGCGGAACGCTGGGCGAGGAGCTCGGCTGGCACTACGGCTTTGGCGCCGCCGGCGTCGGCATGACCTTGGCGCTCGTCATCTATCTCTGCGCCATGCCCACGCTGCCGCCCGACGAGCTGCACAAGGCGATGGCCACGGGCAGCGAGCACCAGCCGCTCGACCGCAGCGAATGGCGCGGGATCGTCGCATTGCTCGTGCTGTTCATTCCGACCAGCTTCTTCTGGGCGACCTACGAGCAGCAAGGCAACACCATTATGCTGTGGGCCGACGACCACACGAATCGCGCTATCGACCTCATCATTTGGCGCGGCGAGATTCCAGTCACCTGGTTCCAGGCGTTCAACCCCTTCATGATCTTTGCCTTCACGCCCCTCGTCGTCTCCCTGTGGAGCCGGCAGGCCAAGCGCGGCCGGGAGCCCACGACGGTGAGCAAGATGGCGATCGGCTGCTTCGGCGTGGCGCTCGCCAACCTGATCATGGTCGGCGCCGCCTGGCAGGCGGGCGGCGACGAGGCGAGCTGGCTCTGGCTGCTCGGCTATTTCGTCGTGCTCACCTTCGGCGAGCTCTACCTCTCCCCGGTCGGGCTCTCGCTCGTTTCGAAGGTCGCGCCGGCGCGCATGGTCTCGATGCTGATGGGGCTGTGGCTCGCGACGAGCTTCACCGGCAACTTTCTCGCCGGCTGGCTCGGCAGCTTCTGGAGCAGCATGGACAAGATGACGTTCTTCGCCATGATCGCCGGCATTGTCGCGGCCGCCGGCATCGTCATCTTCCTGTTCAACCGCCCGGTCGAGGCGGTGATCAAGGAACGAGTTGCTGCCGCGCCATGAACTCCCGTCCCGCCCCGCGCGCCTTTGACCACGTCGAGACCTGGGTGTTCGATCTCGACAACACGCTCTATCCTCATCACCTCAATCTCTGGCAGCAGGTGGACGAGCGCATCCGCGACTACATCGCGGCGTTCCTGAAAGTCACCCACGAGGAAGCGTTCCGGGTGCAGAAGGACTACTACAAGCGCTACGGCACCTCGATGCGCGGGCTGATGACTGAGCACGGGATGAAGCCCGACGACTTCCTCGATTTCGTGCACCAGATCGATCATTCGCCGCTCATGCCCAACGCGGCGCTGGGCGCGGCGATCGAACACCTGCCCGGCCGCAAGCTGATCCTGACCAACGGCACCCGACGGCACGCCGACGCCGTGCTGGCACGGCTCGAGCTCGACCGTCATTTCGAGGACGTGTTCGATATCATCGCGGCCGACCTCGAGCCCAAGCCCTCGCCGCAGACCTACGATCGCTTTCTCGCCGCGCACGGCGTCGACGCGGAAAAGGCGGCGATGTTCGAGGACCTCGCGCGCAACCTGGCGGTGCCCCATGCACTCGGCATGACCACGGTGCTGGTGGTGCCCGAGCACACGCGCGAGGTGTTTCGCGAAGGCTGGGAGCTCGAAGGACGCGACGCGCCCCACGTCGATCACGTCACCGACGATCTGGCCGGATTCTTGCGGCGCATCGCGGCGCAGGAGCTGCCGGCGCGCGACGGTTGACTTCCCCTGCCCTATTCTCGACAACCCGTCCGAGGATTCCCCCAGGGCCTTCACCCCATGTCCGATGCCGAGCTGGCCAAGACCATCGACGATGCCTTCGAGAAACGCGACGGCATCGGCCCCTCGACCAGGGGCGCGGTGCGCGAGGCGGTAGAGGCCGCACTCGACCTGCTCGATCGCGGCAAGGCGCGCGTGGCCGAGCGTGGCGCCAACGGCGACTGGCGTGTCAACCAGTGGCTCAAGAAGGCCGTGCTGCTCTCGTTCCGCCTCAACGACATGAGCGTCATCCCGGGCGGGGCGGGCCGGGCGGCGTGGTGGGACAAGGTGGCCTCCAAATTCGACGGCTGGGACGCCGCCCGCTTCCGTGAAGCTGGCTTTCGCGCGGTGCCGAACTGCGTGGTGCGCCGCTCGGC
>JBKPUA010000376.1:0-4576 GCA_046735815.1 Pseudomonadota bacterium | reverse complement strand
CACCCATCAATTGCGCGCGCACATGGCGCATATCGGCCATCCGATCGTGGGCGACCCGAAATATTTCTCCAAGGAGAACTGGGAGCTGCCGGGCGGCGTGCAGAACCGCCTGCATCTGCTTGCCCGCCGCATCGTGGTGCCCCATCCGCGTGGCGGCACCGTCGACGCCACCGCGCCGCTGCCGCCGCACATGCAGCAGTCGTGGAACCTGCTGGGCTTCGAGGTCAAGCGCTACGACCCCATCGTCGAGGCGCCGGAGGAATAGACCTCTGGTTCCGCGCAGCCTGCATGCGCGCACCAGGGCCTCGACACTTGACAGGCAACCAAACGGTTGCATATTGTATCCATGGATGACGTGTTCAAGGCGCTGGCCGACGCCAGCCGCAGGGAGCTGCTGGACCAGCTCCACGCGCACAATGGCCAGACCTTGAACGAGCTTTGCGCGCGGCTTGCCAAGACGGGAGCGTCGATGACGCGGCAGGCGGTGAGCAAGCATCTCGCCATTTTGGAGCGCGCGAACCTCGTCGCGACCGTCAGGCGCGGTCGCGAGAAGCTGCACTACCTCAATCCGGTGCCGATCCACGAGATCGCGGAGCGCTGGATCGACAAATACGAGCGCCATCGCCTGAGTGCGCTCGCCGAGCTCAAACGCGGCCTGGAGGCGAAAAATGAATGAGCCGAAATTCGTCTACGTCACCTATATTGCGACTACTCCGGAGCAGCTGTGGCGCGCCCTCACGGACGGTGCGTTCACGCGCCAGTATTGGTTCGGCACCACGATCGAGTCGGACTGGACGGTCGGCAGTCGCGTGGTCTTCCGCAGCGACGGCGACGTCCACGACGCCGGCGAGGTTCTGGAATACGAGCCCTATCGACGACTGGCCTACACTTGGCACGTGGAATTCCACGAAGTCTTCAGTCGCGAGAAGCCTTCGCGAGTGACGTTCGAGCTCGAAGCCATGGGCGCCGAGGTCAAGCTGACGGTGACCCACGACGAATTCGAGCCCGGCAGCAAGGTGCGCGACGCCGTCAGCAACGGCTGGCCGCTGGTGCTCTGCAGCCTGAAGAGCTTCTTGGAGACCGGCCGGGCATCGGCGTTGGCCAGCGCCGAAAAAGCGCATGCCGCGCGGGTGCGGGCGATCGCACAAGCCGAAAGCCATGCCCGCTGAATGCGAGGAGCCGACGATGGGCGAACCGAAATTTGTGCCGAAGACGGTCTACGTCATCTACATCACAAGCACGCCGGAGAAGGTGTGGGATGCGCTCACCAGCGCCGAGTTCACCCGGCAATATTTCTTCGGCCGCAACGCCGAGATCGAACCGAGAGTCGGCGGCGGCTTCGTCCTGCGCTTGCCGGATGGTGGGCTCGACACCAAAGGACGCGTGATGGAATGGGATCCGCCGCGCCGGCTCTCGGTCACTTGGAGCGTCGCGGTGGAGGAGTTCCGCGAGCTGCCGGAATCGCTGGTGACCTACGAAATCGAGCCGATGGGCGAGAGCGTCAAATTGACCATGACCGAATCTCACCAGTGGGATGTTCCGGACGCTATTCTCGCCGGCAGCCGCCAGGGCTGGCCGTTCATTCTCTCGAGCCTCAAGAGCGTGCTCGAAACCGGCAAGCCGGTCGTGGTCAGCGTGAAGATGGGGCCGCCGAAGGAGATGCTGGACGCGGTCAGGGACGCGTGCGCGCGCAAGCCGTGGCGGCAAGCGGGGGCGGGGTAGGGAGAAGCGCCGGCCTACCGCAGGCTAGCGTTGATTTTCTCGAGTGCCGCCGCGCCCGGGCATAGCTCCTGCTCCGACAGTGTGTTGAGCGGGGTCGCGATGGTGTCGAAGTGGCGGTGCAGGTCTTCGGGCTCGCGGTCAACGTAGAGGAGCCCGGTGACGACCTGGCCCTTGGCTGCGTGCCGCTGCTGAAAGCTCAAGGCGCCGAGCCGGTCGTGTGGATCGTAGTCCGCGGCGACCTTCTTGAGCACGAGCTTCGAGCCGTCGTGCTGCTCGACCACCTCGACCGAGCCCGGCTCGTAGGCGACCGTGATCGGCGCCCGGCCGGTGATGAAGTCGAGCCGGTTCACCGCCTCGTTGTGCTCGCGCACATAGTCGAAACTCTTGGTCGAGCCGGCGTGATTGTTGAAGGCGACGCACGGGGAGATCACGTCGATGAAGGCCGCCCCTTCGTGCTCGATCGCTGCCTTGATCATCGGCACCATCTGCTCCTTGTCGCCCGAGAACGAGCGGCCGACGAAGGTGGCGCCGAGTTCCAGCGCCAGCGCCACGAGATCGATGGAATTGTCGGTGTTGGTCAGGCCGCGTTTCGACTTGGATCCGCGGTCGGCAGTGGCGGAGAACTGGCCCTTGGTGAGGCCGTAGACGCCATTGTTTTCGACGATATAGACCATGTTCACGCCGCGCCGCAGCGCATGCGCGAACTGCCCGAGCCCGATCGAGGCCGAATCGCCGTCGCCGGACACGCCGAGATAGATGAGATCGCGGTTGGCGAGGTTGGCACCGGTCAGCACCGACGGCATGCGCCCGTGCACGGAATTGAAGCCGTGGGAGTTGCCAAGGAAATAGGTCGGCGTCTTCGACGAGCAGCCGATGCCGGAGAGCTTGGCGACGCGGTGCGGCGCGATGTCGAGCTCGAAGCAGGCCTCGATGATGGCGGCCGAAATCGAATCGTGCCCGCAGCCCGCGCACAGCGTCGAGACCGAACCCTCGTAGTCGCGATGGGTATAGCCGAGCGCGTTGGTCGGCAGTGCCGGATGGTGGAATTTGGGTTTGGTGATGTAGGTCATGACACCACCTTGCGCAGCGGGGTGACTTTCAGGGCATCGAGATGGTCGCCGATCGCGCGCGCAATGGAGCGGGCGGTGATCGGGGTGCCGTCGTAATGCAGGATCGGGACCAGCCGAACCGGGTCTATGCTGCATTCGTTGACGATGAGCGAGCGCAGCTGGGCATCGCGGTTCTGCTCGACCACGAACACGAAATCGTGGTCGGCGACGAAGCTCGTGACACTCGAATGGAACGGAAAGGCGCGCACGCGCAGCCGGTTGAGCCATTGGCCGCGCGCCTCGATCATGTGGATGGCCTCATCCATCGCCGGCGCGGTCGAGCCGTAATAGATGACGCCGTATTTCGTCGGCTTCGCCGCATTGGCCAGCAGCGGACGCGGCACGAGGTCTTTGGCGGTCTCGAATTTCCTCAGCAGCCGCTGCATGTTGTCGGCGTAGGGCGCGCCCTCTTCGGTGTAGCGCGCGTAGCGGTCGCGCGAGGTGCCGCGGGTGAAGAACGCGCCCTTGCTCGGATGCGTGCCGGGATAGGTGCGATAGGGAATGCCGTCGCCATCGACGTCCAGGTAGCGGCCGAAATCCTTGCCGGCGTCGAGATCGGCGGCCGTCATCACCTTGCCGCGATCGTATTTGCGGCTGTCGTCCCAGGCGAACGGACGGGTGAGGCGATGGTTCATGCCGATGTCGAGGTCGAGCATGACGAAGATCGGCGTCTGCAGCCGGTCGGCAAGATCGAAGGCGTCGGCGGCAAAGTCGAAGGCCTCGCCCGGATCCTCGGGGAACAACAGCACGTGCTTGGTGTCGCCGTGCGAGGCATAGGCGCACGAGATCAAGTCGCATTGCTGCGTGCGCGTCGGCATGCCGGTCGAGGGGCCGGCGCGCTGCACGTCGAAAATCACAGCTGGAATTTCGGCGAAATAGGCGAGCCCGAGAAATTCCTGCATCAGCGAGATGCCGGGACCCGAGGTGGCGGTGAAGGCGCGCGCGCCGTTCCAGCCGGCGCCGATCACCATCCCGATCGAGGCGAGCTCGTCCTCCGCCTGCACGATGGCGAACTTGTTTTGCTTGGTCGCGGGATCGACCCGCAGTCGGTTGCAATGCCTGGTAAAGGCATCGGCGAGCGAGGACGATGGCGTGATCGGATACCAGGCGCAGACGGTGGCACCGCCATAGACCGCGCCCAGCGCCGCCGCCGAGTTGCCCTCTACGAAGATGCGGTCGCCAACCGCGTTGGCGCGGCGCACCCGCAAACCGATCGGGCATTGCAGGTTGGTCAGCGCCCAGTCGCGCCCAAGATCGAGGGCGTGCAGGTTCGCCTGGATCAGCTTTTCCTTGGATCTGAACTGTTCGGTGACGAGCTGCTCGATCGCCTTGATGTCCATATCGAGTAGCGCGGAGAGCGCGCCGACATAGATGATGTTCTTGAACAGCTGGCGTTGACGAGGATCGCTGTATTCGCGGTTGCAGATTTCGGTCAGCGGCACGCCGATAATGTTGATGTCATCGCGAAACTTCGACTTCGGCAGCGGCTTGGTGGAATCGTAGAGCAGGTATCCGCCCGGCTCGATGCCGGCCACGTCCTTGTCCCAGGTCTGCGGATTCATCGCGACCATGAGGTCGGTACCGCCGCGGGCGCCGAGGTGGCCGGCCTCCGAGATGCGCACCTCGTACCAGGTCGGCAGGCCCTGGATGTTGGAGGGAAAGATGTTGCGCGGCGCGACTGGGACGCCCATGCGCAGCACCGAGCGCGCGAACAGCTCGTTGGCGCTCGCCGAGCCCGAGCCGTT
>JBKPUA010000375.1:0-5295 GCA_046735815.1 Pseudomonadota bacterium | reverse complement strand
GCGCGAACGGATATTTCGCCGCCGGACCGAACAGATGGATGTGGCTGTCGCAGCCGCCGGGCGGACAACGCAGCTCGGGCGTCTTGGGGTTGGGGTCGGGTCGTTGCGTGAGGATCGGCATTGCGGACTTCGTTTGGTTCGAGATCGGGCGGATGAGTCGCGGTCGATCACTCCAGCGAAATCTTGGCCGCCTGCGCCAAGCCCCGCCACTCCGTTATTTCCTTGGCGATCTGCGCAGCGAATGCCTGCGGCGTGCCGTTCACCGGCTCGACGCCTTCGCGCTTGAGGCGCTCGGCCAACGCCGGCGAGCGCACGGCGCGTTGTGCCGTCGTGGCGAGCTTGTCGACGACGGCTTGCGGCGTTGCCGCCGGCGCCACCAGGCCCATCCACAGGATGCCCTCGTAGCCGGGAAGCCCCATCTCGGCGACGGTGGGTACGTCGGGCATCAGCGGCGAGCGCTCGCGCGATGCAAATGCCAGTGCCCGCAGCTTGCCCTCCCCCACCAGTTGCCGCGCGGTCGCATAAGTATCCATCTTGAGCTGCACCTGGCCCGCCAACAGGTCGGTCATTGCCGGCGCCGCCCCGCGGTAGGGGATGTGAGCCACCTCGATGCCGAGCCGGCGCAGCAGCAATTCCATGGTCAGATGCGGCAGCGTGCCGTTGCCGGCCGAGGCGTAGTTGAGCTTGCCAGGGTTGCGCCGTGCATATGCGATGAACTCCGCAAACGACGCGAACGGCGCCGATGGATGGCTCACCAGCAATTCCGGAATTTCGGCGATAATCGAGATCGGCGCGATGTCCTTTTCGCTGTCGTAGGGGAGCTTGGGATTGAGCGCCGCGTTGATGGTGTGGTTGGGCGTCGTGAGCATGAGGGTATAGCCGTCGGGCGCGGCCTTGGCGGTGGCATCGGTGGCGATGACCCCGCCGGCGCCTGCACGATTCTCGATCACGAATGGCCGTCCGAGGTCCTCCGCCATCTGCGCGGTCACCAACCGCGCGACGAGATCGACGGTGCCGCCCGCCGGAAACGGCAGCAGCAGGCGGATCGGCTTGTCCGGATATTGCGCGCCAGCGGAAGTTGCCGTTGCCAGGGCAAAACCGAGCGCCGCCGTCAACGGTGAGAGCCGGCGCCGCGCAGATTTCAACGCGGAGCGCATCGTTTCGAGTCCTTGGGCGAAGCAGGTTTCTCTTTTCAACTAAAATACAGCTTCAGCGCCGTCTCTCCAAATATCTTGCGGCGCGCGGCCTGATCGGGAACGCAGTCGATCAGCCAATCGATGGTGTCTTGATAGCGCACCTGCGACTCCTGTCCGACGAAAGGGCAGTCGCTCGCCCACACGAGCCGCTCGGGCCCGGCGACACGGACGAGCTCGCGCGCGTAATCGGCGGCGGCAGCCCCGAGCCGGTAGCCGGCGGAGAGCTTCACCCACGTGCGTCCCCGCTCGATCGCGCGGAGCATGGCCTTGAAGCCTTCGCTGTTGATGCCGGCGCCGGGCTCCGGACGGCCGAGATGGTCGATCACCAGCTTCACGCCCGACGCCTCGATGGTGTTGATCAGCGCGGGCAGCCGCTCGCCTTCCACATGCAGGTGCACGTGCCAATCGAGATCGGCGAGCCGGCGCAGGAACCGCCTATAATCGAAGCTCGTGATATCAGGCAGTTGCTTGAGCCCGATGAACGGCAGGCGCACGCCCGCGACGCCGTCGCGCTTCATCGCTTCGAGGATGTAGCGTTCCACGGTGGGCGCGAGGATCACCGTGCCGCGCAGCCGCGAATGTGCGCGCAACGCGGCGATCGTATAGTCGTTGTAGTCGCCCCACGGGCTCGCCGCAGCGATCACGGCGTACTGCACGCCGTGGGCATCCATGGTGGCGATCAGTTGCTCCACCGTGAAGCTGTAGGTAGGGGCGTGCCGCGGATTGTCGATGAGCGGCATGTCCTGTGTAAACACATGCACGTGGGCATCGACCAACGCCGTTTCGGACATGTCCGCTCCATTCAGCGTTTAGCGCGAGGGTAGGCTATTTGGGCTCGATGCCGGCCTGCTTGATGACGGCGGCCCATTTCTCGATGTCAGCCGACAGCCGCGCTCCCAACTCCTGCGGCGTGCTCGCGCGCGCCTCGGTGCCGAGCTCGAGCAGGCGTTGCCGGAAGTCAGGCTGCGCGACGATCGTCTGCACATGGCGATTGAGCAGCGAGATCACCTCTTTCGGCGTCTGCGCCGGCGCCACCAGCGCGTTCCAGCCCACGACCTCGGCCGCCACGCCCTCTTCCCGCAAGGTCGGCACGGCGGGCAGCATGGGCGAGCGGGTTTCGCCCGTGCTTGCAATGGGTCGAACGCGGCCGTCGTCGATCGGCGCTTTGAGCGCGGCGTAGGATTCCATCATGATGTGGACGTCGTCGCGCAGCAGCGCGGTCAGCACCTCCGGCGTGCTGCGGTAGGGAATGATGGTCATGTTCACCCCGGTCGCCGCCTTCAAAAGCTCGGCCGACAGATTTTGCGTGCTGCCGGGATTGATGGTCCCGACATTGAACTGGCCAGGATTGGCGCGTGCGGCCGCGATCACGTCTTTTATCGTGCGCAACGGCGATTGCGCCTGCGTCAGCAGCAGCAGATCGAAATAGGCAACCGTTGAAATCGGTGCGAAATCACTCACCGGGTCGAACGGCATGGTCTTGAGCAACGAGCGGCTGATCGCGATCCCGCTCGAGAGCACGAACAAGGTGTAGCCGTCGGGCCGCGCCGACGTGACTGCACTCGCCGCCACGATGCCGCCGGCGCTCGGACGGTTCTCGATCACCACCTGCTGGCCGGTGAGCTCGGTCAGCTTCTGCCCGACGAGCCGCATGGTGATGTCGGCCAAGCCGCCGGGCCCGAAGCCGATGACGATGCGAATGGGACGGTCGGGATAGCTCGCCTGCGCATGCGCCCGATCGAACGTGGCGGCGCCGAGCAGAAGCGCGAGCAGCAATCGGACCACTGTCGTCATGGTGCCCGCGATCCCCGGTTAACAACACCGCAGCATCAAATCAAACAGGCGAGCGCCGGGCAAGCTTGCGACCTTCTCCCGGTCGCACACGAGGCAGGCATCGATGCCGCATCCGTACTATCATCGACCGGAAGCGAGCCTGAACATCGCAGTGGGAGGGAGCCCATGCTCGTCAAGTCGCAGCTTGAGCAGTCGCGTCGCGAATTTCTTACTGGCGCCGGCGCATTCACATTGGCCGCCGCGGTCGCCGGCCCCGCCTCCGCCGCCATGGGGCCGGACGACAAGTTCGACCTCGTGATCAAGGGCGCGGAGGTGCTCGACCCGAGCCAATCGCTGCGCGGCCGGCGCGACATCGGCATCCGCTATGGCCTGATCGAGGCGCTCGAACCCGACATTCCCGCGGCACGCGCACTGCGCCTGCTCGATGCCGCCGGCAAGCTTGCGACCCCCGGGCTGATCGACCTGCATTGCCACGTCTATCCCTACGGATCGGCGATCGGCATTCCGGCCGACGAGCTCGTTCCCCATCAATGCACCACCACCTGCGTTTCGGCAGGCGACGCGGGCGCAAACAATTTCGCGGCCTTCCGGCGCTACATCGTCGCGCAGACGCGCACGCGGCTCTATGCCTTCGTGCACATCGCCAATATGGGGCTCGCGCCGTTCCCGGTGGCCGAGCTCTACAATATCGATTTCGCGCAGGTCGACACCGCCGCCAAGGCGGTGGGCGAGAACGCCGACATGGTGCTGGGCGTCAAGGTGCGCATGTCCGAGAACGTCATCGCCAAGAACGGGCTCGAGCCGTTGAAGCGGGCGATCGCCGCCTGCGAGCGCTCCGGCACCGCGGCCAAGGTGATGTGTCACATCGGCGGCGTCGAGACACCCGAGCTGATGTCGCAGATCCTCGACACGTTGCGCGCCGGGGACATCCTCACCCACGCCTATTCCGGTGCGCCCAATATCGCCGGCGCCTTCACCAACATCGTGCAGGACGGACGGCTGTTGCCGGCGGCGCTCGCAGCCAAGCAGCGCGGCGTGATCTTCGACGTCGGCCATGGCGGCGGCAGCTTCGACTACACCGTCGCCGAGCCCGCCATTCAACAGGGTTGCCCGCCCGACACCATCTCCTCCGACATCCACGTGTTCTCAGGCAACACGCCCGGCATGCCGTACCTGACCTGGGTAATGAGCAAGTTCATGGGGCTCGGCTTCTCGCTCGAGCAGGTGGTCGCCATGGCGACAATCAACCCGGCCAAGGTGATCAACCGCGCGGGCAAGCTCGGAACGCTGGCGATCGGCGCGCCCGGCGACGTGGCGATCATGGAGCTGGTGGAAGGCGACGTGTCGTTCGTCGATACCCGCAACAACACCCGCCGCGGCCGCGCTTATCTCAAGCCGGTGCAGACCGTGACCGCCGGCGTACCGTTCGGTCGGCCCTACAATTCGCCGTTCGCGGTGCGGTAATGCGCTCGCCGCCGTGTCGCCGCTCGCATCTTCATTCCGGCTCGATGCCGGCGTCCTTCGTCACCTTCGCCCACTTCACGACCTCGGCCTTGATGTAGTCGGCGAATCGTTCGGGTGTCCCTCCTTGAATGTCGATCCCGCCAGCGAATAGTTTCGTGCGGACTTCATCGGTCGCGAGCGCCTCATTGATCTCGGCGTTGAGCCTGGCGATGATATTCTTCGGAGTGCCGGCGGGCGCTAGAATGCCGCCCCATGTGTTGGCGTCGTAGCCGGCAAGGCCCGACTCGGCGATGGTTGGCAAGTCGGGCAGGGCGGCTGAACGTTTCGCGGTGGTGACCGCGAGAGCTCGGACTCCACCAGATTGGACGTGGGGTAAGATCGCGGTGATGGTATCGAAGATCATCGCCGTGCGGCCGCCGAGCAGATCCGGATGCGCTGCGGAGCTGCCCCGGTATGGCACGTGCAACATCGTCGTGATCCCCGCCATGCCCTTGAATAGCTCGGCGGCCATATGCAGCGAGCTTCCCTTGCCGCTCGTGGCAAATGACGCCCGATCGGGGTTCGCCTTGATCCACGTAATCAGCTCCTGAACGTTCTTGGCAGGCACCGACGGATGCACGGCGAGCACAAGCGGAACGATATGGGTGAAGACAACGGGCTCGAAGTCCGCCACCGGGTCGAATGGCATCTGCTTGAAGAGGAATTTGTTGGTGGCGTGGCTCGAGGCGACGATCACCAAGCTGTAGCCATCAGGTGGACTCTTGGCGACATAGTCCGTGCCCAGATTGTTGGACGCGCCGGGCTTGTTTTCGATGACGACCGGCTGTGCCATGGATGCCGT
>JBKPUA010000374.1:0-7364 GCA_046735815.1 Pseudomonadota bacterium | reverse complement strand
CCAGCCGACCCGGGTGGTCTTTGTCACGCTTTCGGTCCCGAGATTCGATCCGGGCCCCACCGGCCCGGCGCACCAGCCGGTCGGACGGATGCTGCCGCAAAAGGCGCTCGCCTCCATTTGGATCCAGGACGCACCGCCGGTCGCGTAGAGCAGAACGTTCGGAACGACAAGGAGACCGGCGCGGGCGCGCAGGCTGCCGTCCCAGGTGCTCGAGATGGTCGCGGTGTCCGCGCCCGGGCTCCCCGTCAGCGCCAGGTTTTCGGCGCCGGGAATGCCCTTCATGTCGTTGCTGCTCTTGCCCCAGGCGAAGTCGCCCTCCGCGCCGACGACCCAATTCCCGATCTGCCAGTTGTAGCCGAGATAGACGCTCGGCCGCAGTGTCGCGGAGCTCAATCCCGCCGGATTGCTCAGCGGGAACAGGGCGGCATTGCGGGCGAGATTGACCGGACAGCCGACGCCGCCGGGCGCACCCTGGCTCAGACAGGTGGTGGTCCAGTTCGAGTCGGAAAAGCGCCCTCCGATCGAAACGCCAGCGTAGAGCCCGGTCCAATTGTCCACCGCCGGCGCAGGGGCCGCGGGCGGCATATCGGCTGCCGTTGCCGGCGCCGCTGCCAACATCGCAATCGCAATGCCGCTGACAATGAGCTTGTTCATGACCACCCCCGAACCGATTACGCGAATTTTCGTGATCGTCATCATAAGCGGCGTGCGCGCCGTTTACTGTCGCGGCGCGGCCACACCGCGCATCGTTATTCAGCGCACGATCTTTAATTAGAACAATTTGAATCTATGACGAGCGCGCCGCGAATCAACTCGAATGCATCGACGACGGCGCTCCGATCCGCCTTCGCGAGATTTGACAGGAATCGCTTCCGCGCCCGCAGCGCGACCATGATCGCGTGCATTTGCAGAGAAAATGGTCGCGCCGATTCGCTCAACGCAGGGGCGTGCCGCCTTGCCCCATCGCCCTTGAGCGCGGTCAGGAATGTCGACATGGCCGGCATAAAGCCGGCCATGACGACTCAGACATCAGGCATCGTGCTGCTTGGGCCGTGCGCCATCGACTCGGGTTGAAGAGTGGGCGCGGATCAACATGGAAGCGAGGATCGAAATGCCGTTCATGGAATAAAGACGATCTCGAAATGTCCTATCGCCGCGGCTATGAGCGCGGCGCGGCGGAGACCTTCGAGGCGGTGGAGCGCTTTCTCGATCCGCGCACACGCGAAATCGTCCGCACCTGGATCGAAAAGGACGTCCATGGATGGCGGCGCAAGGCCATGCTCGGTCATCCGCCGATCTGGCGGCTGGCCGGCCTGCACGCCGCGAGGGAGGCTTAGAGCATGATCCCGAAAAGTGGATACCGGTTTTCGGAAAAGATCATGCTCCAGCAATAAGCTGGAGCTGGATGACGAATCGAAGAGAAGTCATCCCGCTCTAGGCGGGCGCGTCTCGCCCGCCGATAAAATAACCCCGACGGCCGCGCTGGCGCAGCACGCTCGCGATCTCTACATCACGCTTGCGCTTTGTAATGCGCGCGCTATCTCGCAGGAGCGGGCCATGTCCATCTTGTCGCTGTTGCTGAACCTGTTGTGGATCGTGTTCGGCGGCCTGTGGATGGCCATCGGCTGGGTGATCGCCGGTGTCATCATGGCGATCACCATCATCGGCCTGCCGTGGGCGCGTGCCGCGATCAGCATCGCCGCCTATACGCTGCTGCCGTTCGGCTACAAGGCGGTGTCGCGCGCCGAATATTCCGGCCGCGAAGACATCGGCACCGGGCCTCTCGGCGTCGTCGGCAATATCATATGGCTGGTGCTGGCCGGCTGGTGGCTGGCGCTCGGGCATCTCGTCACCGCCGTTGTTCTCGCCATCACGATCATCGGCATTCCGTTCGCCTGGGCGCATCTCAAGCTCGCGGGGCTTGCGCTCTGGCCGATCGGCAAGATGATCGTGCCGGCGCAGGATGCGCCCCTGCCCTACGCCCGCCGCTGGTGACAGCCGTCCTCTCGCGCTGCGCACCCTTTCACGTTCAAACTCCGCTGAGTTCCGTGAACCTTCGGCGAGTAGCCTCGTTCTTCCAAAAGCGTGTAGATGCACACGATTGGGAGGACGTAATGCTCGACTTTCTCGGGTTCATCGCAACGCTGGCATTGATGGTGTTCGTCGTCAACGCGTTGATCACGTTCATGAACATCTCTCGCAGTGCCAAACTCACGCTCACCGCAGTTGCCGGCCTTTGGATCGGACTTGCCGGAGCCGCCGCTTCCGCCGGCTGGATCGCAATCGCCAACCCATTCCCGGTCATCGGCATTTTCGTGGCGTTGCCGCTCGTTGCCGCGGCCATCGCGACGGCATGGCCCGATGCACGTCAAGCCATGTTGAGCGTGCCGATGCCGCTGCTGATCGGCTTGAACATCGGCCGCGTCTTCGCCGTGCTGTTTCTTCTCCTGGCGCTCGACGGCAGGCTTGCGGGTCCGTTCCCGTATTTTGCCGGCTGGGGTGACATTATCACCGGCGTGTTTGCCGTTCCGGTGCTCTTGCTCGCGCAATCCGCACCGAGTCGAAACCGCGCTGCCATCGCTGCGTGGGATTTGTTCGGCGCCGGTGATCTCGTGCTGGCGATCGCCCTCGGAGTGACCTCGGCAGAAGGCGCGCCTCTGCAGATCTTCTCCGCCGCTCCCGGCTCGGCGGCCATGCAGCAATTGCCATGGTCATTCGTGCCGACCGTGCTGGTGCCGACCTGGCTGGTCCTGCACGCGATCATCTGGGTTCAGCTTCGCCGCGCTGTGCAAGCAGGCCGGCCGACGCACGTCGCTGCTTAGCGACCTACCCCGGATGGGCTACGACTCTACACCGGATCAAACAGGTCCAGCCTCTCAAGCCGAGCATGGTCTGCGTGCACGAGGCGAGCGCCGATGTCGCGGCGATAGCGCACATTCGGGATCAGGACGCGATCGGCCAGATCGTTGGCGTGCTGTTGCGCCGCGCCGATGCTGTCCCCCACCCCGGTCGCCACCATGGCCCAGCCGTAGATGCCGCTGGTGACCAACTGGCCGTTCTCGAGCCCGAGCTCGCAGTAATGCAGATTGGCGCGGTCCTCGGCCGAGAGCTCGCCATCGAACAGAACCGGCAGCCCTATGGGCTCGTCCACCTGCGAGCGCGGGTAAGGAAAAGGCGGCGTGGTCAGAACGATGCCGACGCAGAATCCGGGATGCGTCTCGAATGCGCTTGTCGATCGGTTCACCATCGCTGCGAGCAGCTCGCCCCATGGGGTCTTTTGCAGCGGAGTGAGGATCGCGAAGCCCGGATAGCCGAAGCGGCAGGTGAACTCGAGCGGCCAGATCCCGCGCTCGTTCACGATCGTGTTGAGGTTGACGTAGCCGCAATGGCCGTGCTCGCGCAGCAGCGCCTCCATCCGTCCAAGCGTGCGCTCGAAAAAGCGCCGCGAGCGGTCGTAGGTCACGACCGTGCCCATCTCGCCGGTCAGCTCCCCGAGATCGCCGGGAAAAAAGCGCTTGTGCTCCCAGTCGAGACACGCCGGCCTCAGGAATTTCTCGCCGTCGAAATAGGCGCCGACCCCCATCTCGATGCCCTCGACATATTCCATCAGCACGAAGCTCGAACGTAGCGCCTCGACATGGGAGAGCTTGCCGAGAAAGGCGCGCACGTCGCGCCCGTCAGCCAGGCGGCCGACATAGTTGTCGACGGCGGCGGCGGGATCGTTGAATTTCAGCACGTAGCGGCCGGGATGCTTGTCGAGGAACGCAAGGGCCGCGGCGCGCGCGGCGAATTCCCAATTGCGGGCGATCGACAAGCCCGCCGCCGAGAGCACGCGTTGCGCATAGGCGCGATCGTTCTCTAGACGGTCGCCATAGCCGCTGCCGCCGACGACGTTGAAGCCATCCCGCCGCAATTCGTCCTGCAGCTCGCCGCGGCTCTTGGCGACGTTCTCGAACAGGATCACGCCGCGAGGCCCGGCGGAGCGAATCCAAGGAAGCTCGCGGCGCCAATCTGCCGTACGCTCCACCAGGCCTGCCAGCGTGCCGTGGCAAAGCGGGTTCTCGATCGCAACCTTGACCTGATGCCCTTCCTCGACCAGCCGCAAGTAGAGCGCGGCGAGATCGCAATAGTCTCCGACACCGAGAAAGCGCATCGCTCGCAACCGGCGGAGCGTCGGCTACGCCGCCTTACTGGCAAGCATCGACAGGCCGAACTTCTCGCGATAGCGCTCGAAGCAGCGCGCGCCGTGCCAGAGACGCAGCAGCGCGCCTTCACCGATCGCCTGCGCCCGGCGCCCATCCTCGGCCACCAGCGGGCGCAGCACCTCGCGATTCCACGTTTCCGAATGCTTCACGTCGAGCACCGCGTGGAGCGCAAAGTAATGTCGCTTCTTTGCGGGAATGCGCAGGCGGCGCAGCCCGCGGTCGACGTATCCCGCCCGGGTCGGAGCGGTCATCTCGATCACGCCCAGCGCCCCGATCGAGTGAAAGGCGTAACGGCGATTGTGCGCCAAGGCGACCATCATGTTGCCGAGCGCCAGGGCTTCGGGGATGACCCTGTCGGGAGTAGGCCGCACGTCGAGATGCCGCGCCAGCCGCTCCAACATCGGCCCGTGCATGCCCTTGCTCGCGCCGCGCCCCATCTCATCCCAATAATTGCGCGCCATTTCGAGCTTGGCCTGCTCAGATATCTTGACCTGCGTGAATGCCAACAAATCGTCGAAGCCCGCCTCGCCGGCGACCTCCTGCTCGATGAACCATCTCATCTGCTCGCAGCTCGCGCTGCCGGCGAGCCACGGAAACAGCGGGTCGCCCTGCCCCGGCCCGCTTTCCCGCAGCCGCTCGTACCAGGCAATGAAGGCATCGACGTCCTGCGGAATGTCCACCGCCAAGGGTGCGATCTCCCGGCGAACGGCTTCGACGAACTCGCCTTCCGCTTCGCCCACGCGGCCTTCGACCCGAACTTCGTCGCGCCATGCCGGATCGGGCAGCGACGGCGCCAAGCGGCGACGGTTGAATCGCGTCAATTCACGTTGGAACCGAGCGAACGCCGGCCCTTCAAGCTGCGATGCAAACGCAAGCCACTCGAGATCAGGCAATGACATAATGCAACTCCTTCATGCTTGGATGATCAGCGCGACGACGGCGATCCGGTCGACGCGGTCGTAAGGCGCGCTGTCGAGCTCCTCCCCGAAAACATCCGGGTCGATCTCCTCGTAGCTGTACTCGCAGCGGCGCGTTTCCAATTGCGGGCGCAACGCTTCGAAAAACCGGTCGCAGCCGTCGATGATCGGCGTGCCGGTGTAGAGAAAGAAACGTCCGCCGGAATAAAGACGATCGATGCTGTCGTTGACGATGCGCAGCGACAGATCGAAGCCGAGCTCGCCGCCGCCGTGGCGGTAGAGGCGCGCCGAGCGGTCCACGAGGTAAGGCGGGTTCGAGATGATGAGATCGCCGCCTTCGTTGATGCTGTCGAACACATCGCTCAAGACCGTCCGCACGTTGGCGATGCCGTTGAGCCGCGCATTGATCCGGCTGTAGCGCAGCGCGTTGCGATTGATGTCGGACAAGATGACGTCGACATGGGCGCGTGCCCCGATCAGGCCCGCGGCGTGCAATCCCCCTGCCCCGCTGCCACAGCCGATATCGATGACGGTGAGCGAGGCCGCGCCTGGCATGTCGGCAATGACCTGGCGCAGGGCGCGCGCAAAACGGTAGGTGTCGGGACCGAAGAACACCGCGTCCGGCGCGTCAGTTGGAAAGGCTGAGTGTACGAACAGCTGCTCGCCGAGAGTCGAAAAGCGCACCTTTGCGCGCAGCAGCTCCCCTTCCGTCTCGACTTCCTCGGCCTGCTCCAGCAACGCGACGATGTGGGAGGAAAGCTCGGCGCGATGAAACGGCTGGCTCCAGCCGAACACCCGTGCCAAGGGTGATGCAGTGCTGATCGACCGCCTGTTCACGCGATCATGGGTGGCGGGAGTAACAGTGGTGAAGCGATAATTCCCGGCCTGCAGCTCTCGTCCCAGCGCCAGCAGCGCCGCATCCTTCGCATCCATCGGCCAGGCTCCGCACCCCCTTTCCGCCAATCGCGCTTCGCTCGATACAATTCGGCTCGACGCTCGGAGTTCCGCTTCACTCCGCAGCCACCAACCTGTCCTTCTGCTCGACTTCGGCGAGCGGAGCGACCGCCGGTCCGTTGAGCGGCGTGCCGTCGGCAGCGAACTGGGAGCCGTGGCACGGGCAATCCCAGCACTGCTCGAGCGAATTCCAGCGCACGATGCAGCCCATATGGGTGCAGGCCGCGGAGTGCAGGTGCAGTCGGCCGTCTTGGTCCCGGCAGGCGGCAATCTTCTTCATGCCGGAGCGGAAGGTGCCGCCCTCGCCCGGCTGGAGCCGCTCGATCGAGCGGATATCACCCGCGGTGAGATATTCTGCGAAGCTTGCGACCGCGGTGAGATTCTCGCTCAAGAATTCACCCAGGCTCCTGGTCACGCTGCGCGCGGGATCGTAGACCTCGGCCCACGGATGAGTGCCGTCGACAATCAGGCCGGTGATCAGCAGCGAAGCGATCACGCCGTTGGTCATGCCCTGGCCCGAGTCTCCGGTCACGAGGTAGCGATGCTTGTCGCCGTCGTTGCGGCCCGCGAAGCCGACGCCATCCATCGGCTCCATCACCTGACCAGACCAACGATGCACGATCCTTCCCATTTGCGGCAGTCGCTGCCGTGCCCAGCTTTCAAGCGCGGCGAACCTGGTCTTCGCGTCGTCCGCATAGCCGGGCTTGTGATCCTCGCCGCCGATGATGATGATGTCCTCGCGCTCCGAATAAGGCTGTAAGCGGACATAGTGATACGGGTCGAGCGTGTCCCAATAGAGCGCGTCGGCGAGGCTCCCGCGCGGGAGGGTGGCTGCCAGCGCGTAAGTCCGGTAGGGCGCTTGCTTGGTGTGGATCATTACACTGCCGCCGATCGGCGCATTGGTGGCAAAGACCACCTCGGAGGCCTGCAACGTACCTTTGTCGCTCTTCACGACGACGCCGCTTCCCTCTTCCAAGGCGCTCTCGACGGCCGTGTTGGCGAACAGCTGGCCGCCACGGCCCACAATCGCTTGCGCGAGGCCGGCGAGATATTTCAGCGGATGAAAGCGGGCCTGATCGGGAAAGCGCAGCGAGCGCGTCGCGCCGCCTGCATGCAGCGGCGTCGGGTCGCGGATGTCGAGCACGGGGACGCCGGCCCGCCGGCACGCGTCGCGTTCATCGTCGAGCGCGGACGCGGGCGTCTCGGCCGCCAACATCAGATAACCGTCGAGACGGTGGAAGTCGCATGCGATTCCCTCGCTGGCCTGGATCGCTTCGATGCGATTGAT
>JBKPUA010000373.1:0-7913 GCA_046735815.1 Pseudomonadota bacterium | reverse complement strand
GAGCGCTCGCTCGCGGAGGGCTTCTTGCCGCTCGGGCTTGCGCACGGGGTCAAGCTCGAGCGCGATGTGGCGGAGGCCGAGTGCCTGAAGTGGAGCGATGTCGCGGTTGACAGGAACGATCTCGCCGTCAAGGTCCGCCGTGAGATGGAGGCGGCATTCGCCCGGCCGAATGTGGTGGCCATCTAGCTCAGGACTTCTCTACTTCCGGAATTCCCGTGATGCGAATGCCAGCGCCGCCCGGGACCTTATAGCGGCGGTTGATGGTGATGAGCACCGAGGTCAGCGCCTCGGCGGTGGCGGAATTGGCGATCGGACCGGCATAGAGTCCGCGCAGGGAAATGTCGGCGCATAGCCCGATCACCAGCTCGCAGGCGCCGCGATCGTCGCCGCACACCAACACGTCGCAATCGATGGGGTGCGCGAGGTCGGCAAGGTGCTGCGCCGAGACGTTTTGAAAGGCCGACACCACGCGCACGTTCTTGCCCGTAAGCTCCTGGATGGCGGCGACTGCCGATTGACGTTCGGGGAGCTGGACCACGCTGACCTTGGGAGGAACGAGCGGCACGGTGGCGTCCACGAGAATCTTGCCTTGGAGCTCCTCGCGGACCGCTTCCACGGTGTCACGCTGCGCGGCGTAGGGCACGGTCAGCACGACGATCTCTGCATCGGCGCCGGCGCCGCGATAGTCGGCGCCCGCGATCGGCTTGCCGATCCGCGCTGTCAGCTCCTCCGCTGCGGCACGCGCGCGGCTCGGATCGCGCGAGCCGATGGTGACGTCGTGGCCGGCCAGGGCCAGCCGCAACGCCAAGCCGCTGCCTTGCGCGCCGGTGCCGCCCAGGATCGCGATCCGGTAATGCCGCTGCTCGCTCATGTTGCTCCCGATCCTCAATGTCCGACCACGAACAGATCCTCGATCGCAATGCGGTTCGGGATGAAATGCTGCTCGACCATGTATTGCACCAGCGCCTCGAGTGTCGGCCGGTTGGCTTCGATCCCGTAGGGCCAGGGATCGCCGCCGAACACGTCGTCGATCTCGTCCATGTCGGCCGGAAGCCAGGGCAGCATGTAGCGCAGTGCGCCCCGTTCTTTCATCAGCGCCAGCGCGCGGTCCTTCGACTCGCACAGCGCGTCATACAGGCTCTGCGCGACGAATGGATGTGCCTCGTGGATGTCGCGGCGGATGACGATGAGGTGCATGATCGGGAAAATGCCGGTGCGTCGGTAATAGTCCTTTTCCACTTCGCGATAGTTCGGAAACATGCGGGCGATGTCGGGGTTCGAGCCGATGCCCTCGACCGGGCGCGAGCTGATGACGGCGTCGATATCCCCGTCGGCGAGAAGCCTGCTCAAGGATTTTCCCGACTGGTTGAACTCTATGGCGGGCTTTTTGAGCAGCGGCGCGACGGTCGGACTGCCGTGGGCGCCCGCTTTCTTGAGCGCGCCTTGCACCCAGCGGATGCTCGCGAGGTCGACGCCGTAGTCGTGCTGCAGCAGACCGCGGATCCAGATCGCGGCGCTCATGGTGTAGAGCGGGACGCCGACGCGCCGGCCTTCCAGGTCCTTCGGCGTGCGGATGCCCGACTTGCGATTGAAGAAAATGAACCCGTGGCGGAAGACGCGGGAGGCGAATGCAGGGACGGCGACAAACGGACATTGGCCGGCGCCGAAGCGGCTGATGAATTCCGAGCTCGACATTTCCGACGCGTCGAATTCGAGCTTGCCACCCATGCGATCGAAGATGTCGCGCGGCTCGTCATTGGCGAGAAATTTCAGATCGATGCCGCGCGGCGCAACCTCGCCGGTGTAGAGGCGCAGCATGCGATCGTAGAGGCCGCAGGCGAAGGTCAACGGTACCTTTGCCGCCGCGTCGGAGGGTGTCGCTCTCACATTCATGCCTCGCTCCCGACGTTGAGAATGGCTGCCGGCAGTCAGTTGCCCGAGCCTTGTGCGCCGATCGCGGCCCGCGCCAACGGCCCCCACTTGGCGATCTCGCTCTCGACGAAGCGGGTGAATTGTGCCGGCGACATTTTTTCGGTGATGATCGCCTCCTGCTCGAGCCTCCGGCGCACCTCCGCGCTGTCGAGCGCCTTGTTGATCTCCTGATTCAGCCGCTGAACGAGCTCGCCCGGCAGCTTGGCCGGGCCGGAGAACGACCACCAAGTAGTGGTCACGAGCTCGTCATAGCCCAACTCCCGGAGCGTCGGCACGTCGGGAAATTGCGGCAAGCGTTCGCGCGCGGACACGGCCAGAGCGGTGAGCGTGCCGGCACGGATGTGTGGGCTGGTGGTGGTCCAGGTCATCGCGCCCACCTTCACGTGCCCGGCGATGAGGTCGGTGACCGCTTGCACTCCGCCTTTATAGGGCACGTGCTCGAGCCTGATGTCGTCCTTGCGCGCGAGATATTCGCCGACCATGTGGCCCAATGATCCCACGCCCGGCGACACGTATCCGATCGGCTTGCCGCTGCTGCGCGCCAACGCCACGAGCTGGGGCAGCGTCGTGACACCCAGCGAAACGTGCGCGACGATCGCGATCGGCGAGCCGCCGATATAGGCGATGTGACTGAAATCCTTCACCGGGTCGAAGGGGGCATTCGCGCTCGTTGCCGGCGCCACGACGTGCGACGGAATCCCGGAAACGACGAAAGTGGTGCCGTCGGGATCGGCATGGGCGACCGCGGTGGAGCCGACCATGCCGCTTGCGCCCGGTCGGTTCTCCACCACGAAGCTCTGCGCAAACGCATTGCCGAGATGCTCGGCGAGCATGCGGCCGATGAGGTCGGCGCTTCCCCCTGGCGGCCACGGCACCACGATTCGCACCGGCTTATTCGGCCAACCTTCCGGCGCGGGTTGCGCCGTTGTTGGCGTCGCGATGCCGAGCCCGCAAGCGAGGACAACCGCAGCAAGCCGTAGTAGCCCACGCACCACTCGCCTCCCGTTCCGCCGCCCGATTCCGGCTAGTGTCCCGATTCCGAAGTTCGCATCATTGTGCGGCACCCTCGTTTGCGAACTTCGGAATCAAAGGGACACTAGCAACTCTATGATTCTAGTGCCCCTTTTGAACCCGAAGCTCGCAACCGCCCTTGCAGCACAATGTGTGCGAACTTCGGGTTCGGGGCACTCGCTTGACCGCCGTTGCGTCATTTCGGCGGGCGACCCTCCGTTGACGGCAACGAATTTTGTTGCAACATTCCGCACCGACTCGAGCCCGTCAAGGAGCAAGCGAACATGCGCGTGGTCGACGCGATCGCCCAATGGTTCGAGGTCGCCGGCTTCAAGCATTATTTCGGCTATGCCGGTGGCGCGGTGTGGCCGTTTCTCGACGCGCTCACCGACAAGCCGCAGATCGAGGGCATTCAGGCCAAGCACGAGTCGCACGCCGTGCACATGGCCGATCTCTACCACCGCGTCAGCGGCCGCATTGCGCCCGTGATCGTGTCGAAGGGGCCGGGCCTGCTCAACGCGGTCGGCGCATGCGCCAGCGCCATGCACGAATCATCGCCGGTCCTCATCATCGCCGGCGGCTCGACCACGCACTTCCTCGGCAAAGCCGGCATGCAGGAGATCTATTACCACGGCTTCGAGGACGCCACGAGCATCTTCCGCCCGGTATGCAAAGGGACCTGGATGGTGGTGCGGCCCGACACCATCATCGAAGTCCTCAATTACGCGTTGAAGGCCGCGACCTCCGGGCGGCCCGGCCCGGTGTTCGTCGAGGTGCCCTACGACATCCAGCTCGCACCGGTCGAAGGCGAGATCGAGGCGCCGTCCGCGCGCGCGCCTGGCCTCAATCGTCCGCGTGCGGATGCTGGAAATGTCGAACGTATCGCCCGCATGATCGCGGAAGCCGAGCGGCCGTTGCTGCTCGCCGGCGGCGGCGTGGTGCGCTCGCACGCCGCGGATGCGCTCAAGGCGGCGGCGGAGACGCTCAACATCCCGACGGTCACCACGCTGCCGGCCAAGGGCATGCTGCCGGAGGATCATCCGCTCTCGATCGGCACGCTCGGGCGCTCCGGCTTCGTCTGCGCGGCGCGTGCGAGCCGCGAGGCCGACTTGGTGATCGGCGTCGGCGCGCGCTTCTCCGACAACCACACCGCAAATTGGCGCAAAGGCTCGATCTACGACGTCTCGCAAACGAAGATCGTGCAGGTCGATCTCGACTACCAGGAGGTCGGCCGCAATTTTCCAGTCGAGCTCGGCTTGGTTAGCGACGCCAAGCTTTTTCTCGAGGATCTGGCTGCCGCCGTGGGCGGCCCAGGCAACAAGAAGCACCAGGGGTGGCTCGAGCGCACGCAAGGTTTTCGCGCGGAGTGGGAGGAGGAGATCCGCCCGCTGCAGACGGCAGCCAGCGCGCCCACCCATCCCGCCCGCCTCGTCCACGAGGTTGGCCGCGCGCTGCCGAAGGACGGCCGCGTCTACATCGACATCGGCGACGTTACCCAATACGCCGAGGCCTACATGAAGATCTGCATGCCCGGCGCGTGGCAGATCAGTCCCGGCATGGCCGAGATGGGCTGGGCGGCCTCGGGCATTCCCGGCGCGCTCGCGGCCGACGGGCGCCCAGCCATCGCGCTCACCGGCGACGGTGCGTTCAACATGACCTCGCAGGTCGTCGCCTCGGCGGTGGAATACGACCTGCCGGCGATCTGGGTCATCCTCAACAATTACGAGCTCGGCATCGAGCGCAAAGGCATGGAGCGCAGCTATTCGCGCTCGCATCCCTGGTGCCATTTCGTGCGCAAGGATACCGGCAAGCCGTACAATCCCGATTACGTGGCGCTCGCCCATGCCTACGGTGCCGAAGGTGTCCGCATCGAGGATCCCGCCGCGCTCGCGCCCGCGCTCCAAAAAGCTTTCGCCAGCCGCCGCCCCTGCGTGATCGACGTGCCGATCGATCTCAGCGTCGGCAGCTATTTCACCAAGGGCATCGACCGCGCTTATCCAGACAAATGGGCGAAGTCTTATCCGGGCTACAACCTGCTGCGGAATGTCGAGGGCTAGCGTCATGCCGCTGCGCAAAGCCGAGGCCAAGGCCCCACCTAACCCGATCAGCTCCGGTGACGTGATCGAGGAGCTGCGTCGTCGTTACGACCGGCTCACCGAGTCGCAGAAGCGCATCGCCGAATACATCGTCGAGCATTCCCAGACGGTGGCGTTCTCGACCGTCGACCAAATGGCGGCCGCGCTCGACGTCAATCCTTCGACCATCGTGCGTTTCACCTATCGTCTCGGCCTCAATGGCTTTCCCGATCTGCAGGAGCGGATGCGGGAGCTCGTCCGCGGACAGCTCTCCCGCACCGGTGATCCGATCAACGAGAGCCAGGTCGCCGGCCATCTGGAGGGCACCAGCTTCGGCGCTTCGCTCAGCCACGATTGGCAAAATCTGCATCGCACCATCTCGAGCGTCGACGCCGAGGCATTCGGCCGCGCTGTGAACATCCTCGTGCGCGCGCGGCGCGTCTACATCGTCGCTGGCTTCACGACCTTTCCGGTCGCGCATTATTTTGCGCTGGTGGCGGACCGGTTGCGCAGCGAGATTTCGCTGCTCGCCTCCAACGATGCCTTCGCCACGCCGCGCCTGGTCGAAATCAAGCCCGAGGACTGCGTGCTGGCGTTCACTTTTCCGCGCTACGCAGCGGCGACTCATCGCGTCGCCGTATGGGCGAGAGAGCACAAGGCCAAGGTCATCGCCGTAACCGATTCGCCGATATCGGCGCTCGGACAGCTCGCCGACGTTGTCCTGCTCGCGTTTTCGGCGGGAACCGGCATGCAGAATTCCATGGTCGCGCCCATGGCGATTGCCAACGCGCTGCTCAACGGCATGGCGGCCCTCAAGGGCACGAGCGCGCTCGAACGCTACAACCGTCACGATCGGCTGATGAACCGGTGGGATGCTTTCCTGCTCAAACCGGACGGGACCGATTGATGCAGCAGGTCCCAGCCGCGCTTACCGGCATCCGCGTCCTCGACCTCACCACGAATTACGCCGCTTATGCCGGCCGGCTGCTGGCCGATCTTGGCGCCGACGTCGTGCGGCTCGAGCCGCCGGAAGGATCGCCGGTGCGCAAGCTTGCGCCGTGTCAGCGCGGGCCCAATGGCGAGTGCTCGAGCTTCGCCCATGCCTTTCTCGATGCCGGCAAGCGCAGCGTCATCCTCGATCTCGCCACCGCCGCGGGACGCGAGCGGTTTGCGGAGCTCGCCACATCAAGTGACGTGGTCATAGAGACCCCGTCGGCGTCCGCGCTCGCGGGCAAGTCCGACGAGTTCGCGCACATCGCCAAGGGCAATCCCGGCCTGGTCCTGGTATCGATCTCGCCGTTCGGGCGCACCGGTCCCTGTGCCGAATACGAGGCGACCGACCTGACCTTGCTCGCTGCGGGCGGGCTTCTCTCGCTCGGCGGTTACGGCGACAGTGAGCCGCTCGCCATCCAGGGCGAGCAAGCCGTACTGGCGTCAGGCATCCATTGCGCGGTCGCCGCCCTCGCCGCGCTCTACGAGCGCACGCAAACCGGCAAGGGCCAGTGGATCGACGTGTCCGGGCAGGAATGCGTGGCGTTCGCACTCGAAGACGCGGTGGCGGAGTGGTCAATCAATTCGCATGTGCGCCGGCGCCAGGGCGACACCGCGCGCGAGGCCGGCACCGGAGTCTACCCCTGCAAGGATGGCCATATCAGCGTGGTTGCGGGTCGCCTGGGCACCGCCAGGGCCTTCGTCGCCTTGACGGAATGGGTCGCTGCGTCGGGCGCGCCGGGAGCCGCGGCATTGCGCGCGCCGCAGTGGCAGGACTTCAAATTCCGTCAGTCGCCCGAGGGTGTCGCGCGCTTTGCGGAAATCTTCGGTGCCTTCTGTGCGACGCGGGGCAAGCAGGAGCTCTATCGCGAAGGCCAGGCGCGCCAGATCGCGATCGCGCCGGTGAACACCATCGCGGATGTCGTGCAAGACGCGCAGCTTGCAGCCAACAGCTATTTCGAGCGGCAGTTCGACAGCGCCTTGGGCAAGGCGCTCGTCTTCCCGGGGCCGCCCTATCGCCTCAGCCGTACGCCCGCGCGCCGGCGCGGCAAAGCCCCGGCGCTCGGCGAGCATAACGCCGAGCTCATTCATTTGAGCAAGTGAAGGCGTAATGCGACTTGCGGGATTGAGAGTGCTGGACTTTTGCTGGATCGGCGCCGGCGCCTTCGTCACCCGCATTCTGGCGGATCTGGGTGCCGAGGTGATCAAAGTCGAATCGCAGAGCCACCCCGACAATCTGCGCCTCTCCGGTCCGCACCAGCCGGGCGCGAAGCCGCTCGAGGGTTCGGGCTATTTCGCGTCGCGCAACACCAGCAAGAAAAGCATCGCGCTCAACATGTCGCATCCGCAAGCGCGGGCGATTGCGCTGCAATTGGCGAGCCGGTGCGCGATCGTCAGCAACAATTTTCGTCCCGACGTGATGGAAAGATGGGGGCTGGGTTACGACCAGGTCGCGGCCGTCAACCCGTCGGTGATCTATCTCGCCATGCCGATGCAGGGAAGCAAGGGGCCGCACCGCAATTACATCGGCTTCGGATCGACCATCGCCGCGCTCTGCGCCCTCACCGGCATGGCCGGACGGCCCGGCCGTGCTCCCATCGGCACCGGCACTCACTACCCCGATCATGCCCCCAATCCCGGTCACGCGCTTGTCGCCGTGCTGGCGGCGGCCTTTCATCGCGCCCGCACGGGCGAGGGCCAGCACATCGAGCTTGCGCAGATCGAATCGACGGTGAACATGCTCGGCCCATCCATTCTGGCCTGGTCCGCGACCGGCGCGCTGCCGCAGATCGACGGCAACCGCCGCACGGGCGCCGTGCCGCGCGGCGTCTTTCCCTGCGCCGGCACGGACAGCTGGTGCGCGATCGAGGTCGTCGACGATCGCCGGTGGCAGGGGCTGTGCGC
>JBKPUA010000372.1:0-16728 GCA_046735815.1 Pseudomonadota bacterium | reverse complement strand
GCGAGATCGCGCTTGGCCAGCAGATCGAGATGGGCCACCAGCGCCTGCATGGCGGGATCGAAGCGGTCGCGCTCCCTGAGCTGAATGGCGAGGCATTCAGGGAGATTACGCGCGCAGACGCCGGGGGGATCGAAACCTTGCAGGATCGCCAGCACGGCTTCGACCTTGGCGGCCGAGGTGCCCAGCCGCTCGGCGGCGAGCGCGAGGTCGCCGCCGAGATAGCCGGCTTCGTCGACGAGATCGATGAGATATTGCCCGATCATGCGTCGCGCGGGGTCGGCCACGGCGAGCGCGAGCTGCTGGGCGAGATGATCGGCCAGCGTCGTCTCGACCGAGACAAAGGCTTCCAGGTTGTAATCGCTGTTGTCGCGACCGCCGCCACCGGCGCCGGCCCATTCGGAATAGCCGGCCGGCGCCTCGCCATTCGAGCGCGAGCTCGCGGCATCGGCGTCGGCGGGCGGAACGTCGTCGAGCTCGGCGCCCGCCCGCTCCGGGGCGGCGGCACCGTTGCGATCCCCGCCGCCCTCGGCCCAATCGGCGCCCTGTCGCGTCGGCGCCGGGTGATCGGCCGGCCGGCCCTCGCCGCCGCCCGTCTCTTCGCCGGCCTGCTCCAACAGCGGATTGCGTTCGAGCTCCCCCTCCACATAGGCGGCAAGGTCCAGGTTCGAGAGCTGCAGCAGCTTGATCGCCTGCATCAGCTGCGGCGTCATCACCAGCGCGTGGCTCTGCCGGATCTCGAGTCTTTGCGTAAGCGCCATGTCGCTATTGGGGGCGCGCTCGAGCCGGCTTGGCATCAAACCGGCGTGAGCCACGCGTTCAATTGGTCCAAATCTTGCTTATCGGGTTCTGCGCCCGGTGTATAGCGATTCTACCGAAGGCTTGTAAGAGGGCCGGGGCGCCGGCTGAATTGCGGGGGAAAGTGCTAAATCCGGAATTCCTCGCCGAGGTAGAGGCGGCGCACCTCGGGATCGTTCACGATGTCGTCTTTGCGCCCCTCCATCAGCACCTGACCGGAATAGATGATGTACGAGCGGTCGGTCAGATCGAGCGTCTCGCGCACGTTGTGGTCGGTGATGAGCACCCCAATCCCGCGGGTGGTCAGCCGCCGCACCAGCCGCTGGATATCGACCACCGCCTTGGGATCGATGCCGGCGAACGGCTCGTCGAGCAACATGTAATTCGGCCGGCTCGCGAGCGCGCGGGCGATCTCGACCCGGCGGCGTTCCCCGCCTGAGAGCGCGATCGAGGGTGTCTTGCGGCGAGGCGTGATCTCGAATTCGTCGAGCAGGGCGTTGAGGTCGGCCTCGCGCCGCCGCCGGTCGGGCTCCACCACTTCGAGCACCGCGCGAATGTTGTCCTCGACATTGAGGCCGCGAAAGATCGACGCCTCTTGCGGCAGGTAGCCGATGCCGAGCCGCGCCCGCTGATACATCGGAAGATGGGTGACGTCGTGGCCGTCGAGCTCGATCTGGCCGCGTTCGGCCTTGATCAGCCCGGTGATCATATAGAACGCGGTGGTCTTACCGGCGCCGTTGGGTCCGAGCAGACCGACGGCTTCGCCACGCCGCACGTAGACGCTCACGCCGTTGACGACCTTGCGGCCGCCGTAGCTCTTTTCCAGGCTATGCGCGGCCAAGTAGCCCTGCCCGGCTTCGCGCCGGCTCGCCGGTTCTTCGCGCCGCGCACGCGGCTTGGTCGGGGGGAGCTTGGTGGCCGGCTTGGCACGCAAGGCCGGGATCGGCGCGGCGCCGAGCGGCGCCAGATTCGTTTCCTGCCAACGGCCATTGCCCGCCTTGCGGGCGCGTCGGGGCGGGCTGCGGTGCCGGAACAACGCGAGGATGTTGAACACGCCTCTGCCTCGAAGTCGCTGGGTTCAGCCGAGTCGCCCGATCTCGCTGCCCGCGAGCGCCGATTGGAATGGGTTGAATCGCGCTCTCAACCCGATGACATCATTGCGAATCTGAACCTGCCGATCAACCTGCCGCCGGCATCCCCTCAAGCTTCGCGCCGTTTCGTTCCCGACGCCGGCGGCCTTCGGCGGCAGCGACACCATTCGGGGGGTCATTTCTTCTCGGGCGGGCTTCGTTGAAACAATCCCTCCACCCGACCCTGATCCATTCGCGATACGCCGCTGGTAAGATCGACCACCAGCCGCTGGCCGCGCAGCACGTCCGCGCCGCGCGTGACCACCACGTTGCCCACGAGCGTCACGGTATTCTCGCGCATGTTGAAGGTGGCCGCGTCCCCGGCCGCGTTTTGATCCTTCTGCACCACCACCACATTGCCTCTTGCCTCGATCCGACGGATTTGCCGTTCCCCGCCGGGCCCTGGTTCGGCCGCCTTGACAGGGTGTGGGCCAGGCTCCTCGTCGTAGAAGACGGTGAGCAATTTGCAGCGCATTTCGGTATCGCCTTGCAGCACGTACACGTCGCCGGTGAAGGTCGCCATTTTGTCCTTCTCGCGCACCTCCAACGAAGCCGCGCGAATCTTCACGGGCTCATCGCGGTTTTGCGAGAAGCCTTGCAGAGCATTGGGCGGCCCCTGATTCTTCTGCTGTTGCGGCTGCTGCTGCGCGGTCGCTTGCTGCTGCTGTGCGGTCGCGCCCGCCGCTGACAGCGCCATGGCCAGGACGGCCACGCCGACAACGCTGCGCCATCGCTCGACCACGCGCGCGCTCATCGCTTGCTGCTCCCGCCGCCGAAGCCCGTCGTGCCGTCCAGCTGCAAGACGACCGACACACCCCGCTCGAAACGCATGAGATCTCCCGACTCGGCGACCTCCATCCGGTTGGCATTGATGGTCCAGCTTGCCGTCTTCACCTCCACCGGCTTCTCCGACACGATCTTGCCGGCACGAACGTCCAGCACCGCTTCGTTGAGGAACGCCTGATAGCCGCTCGTGGATGTCACCACGATGTTCTGGCTCAGCGTGAGCTGCTCGATCTTGGTATTGTACAATCCGCCCTTTGCGACCGTTTCAAAGACGACGCCGTCCCTCATCTCCATGGTGGCGCGGATGCCGTGCAACTCCACCATGTCCGGTTTGGTGAGATCTTGAGCCGCGGCTTGCGCCACCATGTCGTAGCGCCGGTTATCGCGGGTGAAGCCGGCAAGCTTGGGCTGCTGCATCATCAGCTTGCTCCCGGACACCACCAGCGAGCCGACATCGACCGATGCCCCAGAGAGCGCGCGCAAGGGCTTGAGCAGGACCGTTACGGCAACTCCGCCGAGCAGGCTGATGGCCACGCCGGCGGGCACCGCCACACGCAGGAAGCGCACGTGCCGGCTGTGGCGCACGGCGGCGCGGAACGCCCGCTCGGCGTCCACGCGACCGAAGCGCGCGACAACCTGCGCTCCTCGTTCTCTGAGATCGGACGCCGCCGATAGAGAATTCATCCCCGAGCCCCATACCGCCGACCCCCTGCCGGCAGTCTCCCCGCTCGCTACGAGCCCCATTGGAGCGCCATGGTCGCTCCCAAATATGGCCCGGCCGCGGCAGGGCCGTCCCACACAATAGACCGGAAAAGTCCCCCGAAAAGGGACTTTCTACGGTGTTATCCCAGATAAGTTACCCAATCCGTACCATTCCACCGCAGACGAGAGCCCCGGAGCACAGATCTCCCGGCCCCGGACCCTGCCCGAGGCTCGACCTAGGGTGGATCCCGAATAAGCCAGAGAGCTTCGAAGACAGGCCGTCACGCGCTAGGAGTGGGCAAAAATGTCCTCGCCGGCCCAGCCGGCGAGGTCGAGGCGCACCCGGTCGGGCAGGAAGCGGAAACAGGCTGCCGCCAGCTCGGCGCGCCCCTCCCGCACCAGGATGGCATCGAGCTTCTCCTTGAGCGCGTGCAGGTGCAGCACGTCGGAGGCCGCATAGGTGACCTGTGCGTCGCTGAGCGCCTCGGAGCCCCAATCGGAGAGCTGCTGTTGCTTCGACAGGTCGATGCCCAGCACCTCCCGCACGAGGTCCTTGAGGCCGTGCTTGTCGGTGTAGGTACGGGCGATGCGCGACGCGATCTTGGTGCAATAGACGGGAGACGGCATGACGCCCAGGCGCTTGCTCAGCACCCCGAGATCGAAGCGGGCGAAATGAAAGATCTTGAGGATCGTGCCGTCGGCCAGGAGCTTGGTCAGGTTCGGCGCCGCGCTCGCGCCCGCCGGGATCTGCACCAGATCGGCCGAGCCGTCGCCGGGCGACAGCTGCACCACGCAGAGCCGGTCGCGGTTCGGATCGAGCCCCATGGTCTCGGTATCGACCGCCACCGCCCGCCCTTGATAGTGGGAGAGATCAGGCAGGTCGCCGCGGTGCAAGCGGATGGTCATCACGGCTCACGTGGCGGCGGTGCCAGGAGAAGGCATTACGCTCCAGCCTACCTTATGCCGCACAAGGTTGAATTCCACTTCGGTTTGCTCGCGCACGCAGCCCCTAAATCCCACGTGCCGCTAGCCCATGCAAGCTCTCACGGATAACCGTCAAGCGAAAGAAGTCAGGACGATCACAGTGTGGGGGCGGTCATGTTGTCTGATCGTGAGCACCAGTTCTTGACGCGGCAGCGCGTCGCACACCTCGCTACTGCGGATGGCCGCGCGATCCCGCATGTCGTTCCGGTGTGCTTCGCGATCGTCGCTCATACGCTTTACATCACGATTGACGAAAAGCCGAAGCGAGGCTCCGCCTTTTCGCTCAAACGCCTGAGAAACATCGCGGAGAACCCCGCGGTGGCGGTCGTCGTCGACCGTTACGATGAAAATTGGACGCGGCTCGGCTGGGTCATGCTGCGCGGCCGGGCTGAAATCCTGAGCAAAGGAGCAGAGCACGACGAGGCACAGGCGCTGTTGCGGTCCCGTTACCCACAGCTCGGCCTGATGCAGATTGCCCAGTACCCCGTCATCGCGGTTCGCATCGAGCAGACAACAAGCTGGGGCGACCTATCCATCTAACGGAACGCTCGCACCGACGCTATTGCGGCACTACATAGAAAGCCGGCGGTGCCGGCATCGGATGATCGTCATCCCGCGAGGTCGCGGGCGTCGCGCGCGTAATCCCCGGAGGCAGGTCATGCTGGTTGGTGTCTTCCATTTCCCAACCGACTACGGCATCGAGATTGGCGAGCTCGCCCGCGCGCTCGAACAACGCGGCTTCGAGTCGCTGTTCGTGTGCGAGCACACCCACATTCCGGTCAGCCGGCGCTCGCCCTATCCGGGCGGGGGCGAGCTTCCCAAACGCTATTCGCATACCCACGATCCCTTCGTCGCGCTGTCGTTTGCCGCGGCGGCGACCCGCACGCTCAAGCTCGGCACCGGCATTGCGCTGATCCCGCAGCGCGAGGCGATCATCACCGCGAAGTCGGTGGCGAGCCTCGACCGGCTCTCGGGCGGCCGGTTCATATTCGCCATCGGCGGCGGCTGGAACGTCGAGGAGATGGAGAACCACGGCGCCCGCTATGAGACCCGCTTCAAGCTGCTGCGCGAGCGCGTGCTGGCGATGAAGGCGCTGTGGACGCAGGAGCAGGCCGAATTTCACGGCGAGTTCGTCAATTTCGATCCGGTCTGGCAATACCCCAAGCCGAAGCAGAAGCCGCATCCGCCGATCCTGCTCGGCGGCGAGACCGACCACACCGTGCGCCGCGTGGTCGAGTTCTGCGACGGCTGGTTCCCGCGCCCGCGCGCAGGCTGGGAGCCCAAGAGTGCGGTCGCGCGGCTGCGCCAAGCCGCCATTGTCGCCGGACGCGACCCCGCGACCCTCTCGATCACGGTTTTCAATGCGCCGGCCGATCACGACGCGCTCGCATCCTACCGCGATGCCGGTATCGCGCGCGTGCTGCTGGAAGTGCCCGACCTGAGCCGCGACGAAGTCTTGCGCGTGCTCGACGACTACGCGCCGCTGACGCGCGGAGCGTAGTTGCTGCCACGCGCTCGCGTGCTTCACCAGCCGCTAAACCGTCGATTTCGGCGCTGCTTATGAGCGCCGACCAGAAACCGCCAAGAGGGAAGGCTGGTGTCAGGAGAGGCTAGCCTTGGCCCGGCGGCACGGTCGGTTGCTCGCCACCCATGAAGACCGGACTCAAGACGTGCGATCTGAACCGCAGCCGGCCGTCATCACACCATGAGCACTCGCTCAGTACGTCGGCGATGAGGATCGCCGGCAGCGACGGCAACACCGGAACCCCGTCCGCTGCATAGAGCAGCAGGATACACCGTAGCGTCGCACTGTCCGCCGTGAGCTGCTGCAGGCGCGCGTTCGTCACGACGTGCCGCGCCGTTCGCGCACCCCGGCCTTCTCGCCATCGGTAGAACTCAGCAATCGCATCGCGGCCCTTCATGGTCGAGTCGCCGATCGAGAACAGCCCGTCGTCCAGGTACATCGCAGAGGCGTTGCGGCCCCAGTTGAAATCGACCTCGTGCCAATAGTCGATCTCGAGCTCGTGGAGCTGTTGCAACACCAAAGAGCGGTTCCGAGCGGCGGCCATGCCTGTTGTCCCGTTTGACTGAGCCGTGGTTCACTGAACTCTGATCTTCGCCTTCTCGATGATGTCTTTGTTGAATGCGAGCTGCTCGTCCAAGAACTGAGCGAGTGCCTCCGGCGTCGATGCGACCGGCTCGACCAGAAGGTCCTCGTACCGTTTCTTTATCAGAGGGCTTGCTGTCGCGGCGGCGACGGCAGAGGACATCTTCTCTATGATCGGCTTGGGCGTTTTCGCCGGCGCGAATAGGGCTACCCACATTGGAAACGCATAGCCGGGCAAGGTTTCCGCGATCGTGGGCATATCCGGGAGATAAGGCGAGCGCGACTTCGTGGTGATTCCCAACGGCCGCACGCGGCCCTCGCGGATGTGCGCGAGCTGCGGCGCGAGCCCGTCGCACACGAGATCGATCTCTCCAGTTAGGAGCGCCGCGGTCGTCTGCCCGCTGCCGCGATACGGCACGTGGATCATGTCGAGGTCCGCCTGGAACTTGAATGCTTCAAGCGGAATGTGCGACGCGCCGCCGATGCCGCTTGACCCGAAGCTGTACTTTCCGGGTGTCGCTTTGACCATCGCGATGAACTCCGCGGTGTTGCGGGCCGGTGATTTCGGATTGGTGACGAGCACCAGCGGGAATCGCGCGACGAGCGACACACTCGTGAAGTCCGCGCGCACATCGTAGCCCGGATCGGGCGTGACGTAAGGCAGCGATGCGTGCGCTGGCCCGGAGAACAGGAAGGTGTAGCCGTCCGGATCCGCCTTCGCGACCATCCGCGTCGCGAGCAGGCCCCCGGCACCGCCCATGTTTTCGACGATCACGCGCTGCGGCAGTTGCTGGCTCAGGCCTTCCGCCAGGATGCGCGCCATCAGATCGATGCCGCCGCCAGCCGCGACCGGAACGATGAGCCGGATCGGGCGATCCGGCCATGCCGGCTGCGCCGGCGATTGCTGCATTAGCGTCGCGATCGCGAGTAAGACGCCGGCAACCACCAGCACGGCCTTCACCCTCATCACGGTCCTCCCTCGGCTCGTTTGCCGCTGCGCCCGGCGGCTTCAGCGTTGACCGGTTAATTATTAATAATTAATAATCCTCTAGCCCGTCAAACCCGGCGGGCCGCGACGCAATCGCCACGCGCCTTAAGTGGAGGGCCGACGAGCATGGACGCAGGAAAGACGCTGACCTGGCCGAACGGCAAACGGGTCGCCGTCGCCGTGACGGTGATGTACGAGACCTGGGCGGAGGGGAAGGCGCCGACCTATTCGGTGCAGACCACCCATCTCAAGGCTGGCGCGGTCGATCTTGCCGGGCATGCGTGGTCGACCTACGGCGGCCGGGTCGGCGTATGGCGCATCATCCGCACACTCGACCGGCTACAGGTTCCAGCGACCTTCTTCGTCAACGCTCGCTGTGCCGAGCTTTATCCCGACAGTGTCAAGCAGATCGTGAAGTCCGGACACGACATCGGCGGACACAACTATACGCAGGATGCGCTGCTCGCTTACATGACGCCCGAGGACGAGCACGCGACCATCCGCAAGTGCCTCGATACGCTCGGCGACAAGTCCGGCAAGCGTCCGAACGGCTGGCTGAGCTCGGTGCTCGCCTTCACAGAGCATACCGTCGATTTTCTCGCGGCGGAGCAGCTCGGTTGGCACGCCGACGTCACGTATATCGACCTGCCGCATCGCATCGAGACGAAACACGGCCCGATTGCCGCGGTCCCCAACAGCGACTTTACGGACAACCGCGTGCTGCGATCGAGTCCGCGCGACCTATGGGACGTGTACAAAGGAACGTTCGACTATCTTTATCGCGCCGAGCCGATGTCGATGCTCGTCCTGACACTGCATTGCCATTTCGGGGGACGGCCAATGATCACCGCCGCCTTCGAAGAAGTAGTGCGGTACTTGAAGCAGTTTCCGGACGTCTGGTTCGCTCGGCATGAGGAGCTCGCCCGATGGGCGATGGACGCGAACATGCCCGAGCACACGTACCAGGAGCGCTTCTTCCGTTCGCACCAGTTCGGGTAGATTTGATTCTCCCTCATCCAGAGCACGTTGAATGGCTATCGCGAGTCCTGCACGGTCATCTCCGAAATCGCAAAATGACGCCTCGCGCCAGCGCCGCGGCGCGCACGATCGCGACCTGGATACGGCCGAGCACCGATTTTCACGCGCCCAGTGGCTCGCCGAGGTTCTGCGCCAGCGCATCATCTCCGGCGCCTATCAGCCCGGCGAGCACCTTCGCGAGGCCCAGCTGCGTCAGGAATTCGGCTTCTCGAATGGCCCGATCCGCGAGGCGTTGCAGAAAATGGTGCTGGACGGGCTCGCCGAGAGTGCACCCTGGCAAGGTGTTCGGGTCAAGCTACTCACCGAGCGCCAGATCGTCGAGCTGTTCCAAGTCCGCTTGGCGCTCCTGGAATATGCGGCCGAGCTTGCTGCGCGCAACGCCTCGCCGACAATGCAGAAGAGTGGTGCCGCTCTCAAGCGCAGCCTGGACAAGGGATTCTCAGAGGTCGAGGCGTCGATCGACCATCCGTGCTTCAACGGCAAGCTGTCTCAATGGCTGCTGGCCTCCGCCGGCAACGAGGCCTTGCGCGAGATCTGGGACAAGACCATGCATCAGACCCTGATCTACGTCACTGCTTCGATCAAGAAGACCCATGGCGCCAAGAGCCGAGCCCACATCCACTCGTTGATCGACTGCATCTGTCGCGGCGAGGTCAAGGGTGCGCGCGCTGCCGCACGCGCTCTGACGCAGCAGACGCTTCGCGACCTCGGTATCAATGGAACGATCTAGACAAGAGGAGCGATACGATGGCTGATCCGGTGAGGGCCTATAACTGGCAGGATGTCCCGTCGAAAGAGCCGCGCGCTGGGATCACGATGCGCGGCTTCCGCGGCGACAACGTCCTCGTGACCTACAATCTCCTGGCTCCCGATCTCAAGCCTGGTCCGCACAGCCACCCGTTCGATCAGATTTTCATGCTCATCAAGGGTCGTGTGAAGCTGCACGTCGGAGAGCAAGTGTTCGACTGCACGGCTGGCACCGTCGTACGCATTCCGCCCAACGTCGTGCACTGGGCCGATCCGCCAGCACTTGAAGACGGGGTAGCGGTCAACATCGACGTGTTCGGGCCCGCGCGGGAGGACTACCTCCACCTGGTGACGTATCAGACCGACGCCTTTGCGCAGCCAAGCAGGATCTGAACGCGTTGAGATCTCGTTGCCTTGGCGAGCCGCAGTGCGCAGCCGATGGCCGAGAACTACCGCATTTTCCAGCACTTATGAGCGCCTATGCGCAACTATGAGAAGAAGGAAGGCTGGTGCCCAGGAGAGGACTCGAACCTCCACGCCTCGCGGCGCTAGTACCTGAAACTAGTGCGTCTACCAATTCCGCCACCTGGGCTTTGCGGCGATTAGGTACGGAGCGGGTCTGTCGTTGTCAAATGGGCGCCGCACGACGCTGAGACACTCCCGTGAGGCGCGCCGCGCCCCTGTACAGCGGCAGACCGATCCTGTATTCGGCGAGCGCGTGGGACGTAAGCGACCATGACCGCCATTCCCCTCGAAACGCTGGTGACCGTGTTCGGCGGCTCGGGCTTCCTCGGCCGCCACGTCGTGCGGGCGCTTGCCAAGCTCGGCTATCGCATTCGCGTCGCCGTGCGCCGCCCCGAGCTTGCGGGCTATCTGCAACCGCTCGGCCGCGTCGGCCAGATCCACGCCGTGCAGGCCAATCTGCGCTACCCGGCCTCGGTCGAGGCCGCCGCGCGCGATGCCGACGTGGTGGTCAACCTGGTCGGCATCCTGTTCGAGCGCGGTCGACAGAAATTCGACGCCGTGCAAGCCTTCGGCGCCGAGGCGGTGGCGCTGGCGGCGGCAGCGTTCGGGGCGCGCATGATCCACGTCTCCGCGATCGGCGCCGATGAACATTCGCCCTCGCACTATGCCCGCTCGAAGGCCGCGGGCGAGAGGCTGGTGCTCGCCGCGGTGCCGTCGGCGGTGATCCTGCGCCCTTCGATCGTGTTCGGCCCCGAGGACGACTTCTTCAACAAGTTCGCCGCCATGGCGCGCTTTGCACCGGCGCTTCCGCTGGTCGGCGGCGGCCACACCCGGTTCCAGCCGGTGTTCGCCGGCGACGTGGCGAGCGCCGTCGTCGCTGCGATCGACGACCGGGCCAAGGAGGGGCAAATCTACGAGCTCGGCGGCCCCGAAGTGCGCAGCTTCAAGGAGCTGATGCAATACGTGCTGACCACCATCGATCGCCGACGCCTGTTGTTGCCGATTCCCTTCGCCTTGGCCAAATTCCAGGCGGCCTTCCTCCAGCTCATGCCGAAGCCTCTCTTGACGACGGATCAGGTCGAGCTGCTGCGGCGCGACGTCATCGTGTCGGACGACGCCAAGCGCGAGGGACGCACGCTCGAAGGCCTCGGCATCGATCCCGTGGCCATGGAGAGCGTCGTGCCGTTCTATCTCTGGCGGTTCCGCAAGGCAGGCCAGTTCCAGGGAACAGTCATCGGTAACCAGTGATCAGAAAACTGAGATCACTGATTACTGACTTCTGATCACTGTCCCTGCCATCAGTACCCCAACCCCAGCGCGATCAGCCCGAGCGAGCCGAGGATGATGCGCCACCAGCCGAACAGCGCAAAGCCATGGCGCTGGACGTAGCCGAGAAACGTCTTCACCACGATCCAGGCGCATACGAACGACACCACGAAGCCGAACGCCACGATGATGGCGTTGTCCGCGCTCAGCTGACTGTGACTCTTGTAGAGGTCGTAGACGAAGGCGCCGGCCATGGTCGGCATGGCGAGCCAGAACGAGAACTCCGCCGCCGAGCGCCGATCGGCGCCGAGCAGCATGGCGGACACGATGGTCGCGCCCGAACGCGAAACGCCGGGGATCATCGACACGCACTGCGCCAGGCCGATGATGAAGTACATCGGAAGCGAAAACCGCGTCGCATCGCGGAAGCGGGTATGGAGATCGGCGAAGTCGATCCACAGCAGCACCATGCCGCCCAGGATGAAGGTGACGCAGACAATCCAGAGGTTGAACAATACCGATTTGATGAAGTCGTGAGCGATGGCGCCGACCACCGCCGCCGGCAGGAACGCGAGCAGCACGCCGATGACGAAGCGGCGTGCCTCCGGTTTGCTGACCATTCCGACCGCGATCTGCCAGATGCGCAAGGAATAGATCGACAGCAACGCTAGAATCGCGCCGAACTGGATCAGTATCGCGAAGGTCTTGCCGAAATCGTCGTCGTCGAAGCCGAAGAAGTGCTGAACCATGAGCAGGTGCCCGGTTGAGGACACCGGCAGGAATTCGGTCAGGCCCTCGACCACGCCGAGAAAGAAGGCCTTGAACAGGTCGAACAGCATGGCTGAGCTCCGCCGCCAGTTGAGGGATCGCGCCGCGCAGCGGCGAGTAGGGATGCGTCCGGGACATGCGCTTTTCCCCCATCATTAACCCCGGAGCAACGGGGAGGGGTGAACATTGCACAGGCTGCCCGCGCCCCCTACCCAAGAGCCGCGACGCAACCTAACGTGGCCGCCCATCGCGCGGGCGTGCCATGGATCGCCGCAATTCTTGAAAGCCGCATGCTGACGTTGTTCCACCACCCGTTCTGCCCCCACTCGCGCTTCGTGCGCCTGGCGCTTGGTGAGTACGGCCTCGCGGCGCGGACGGTCGAGGAGCGCGTGTGGGAGCGCCGCCAGGAGTTCCTCATTCTCAATCCCGCCTGCACCACGCCGGTGCTGGTGGCGGAGGGCCACCCTGCGGTTCCGGGCGCCGGATTGATCGCCGAATATCTCGACGAGATCTGGGGGGCCGAGCTCGGCGAGCTGCGGCTGCTGCCGCGCGATTCCGGGGCACGGGTCGAAGTGCGCCGGCTCATGAGCTGGTTCAACGACAAGTTCTTCGCCGAAGTCAGCGGCCCGCTCACCATGGAGCGCTTGTACAAGCGCCAGATGCCGGCGAGTTCCGGCGGCGGCTCGCCCGACACCGAGGCGATCCGTGCGGCCCGCCACAACATGCGCTATCATTTGGCCTATATCGGCTGGCTGGTGCGCACGCGCGATTGGCTCGCGGGGCCGCGCATGAGCTACGCCGATCTCGCCGCGGCCGCGCATCTGTCGGCGGCCGACTATCTGGGCGACGTGCCGTGGAACGAAGACGAAGCCGCGAAGACTTGGTACGCGCAAGTAAAATCAAGACCGTCGTTCCGTCCGATCCTGGCCGAGACGCTGGCCGGCATTCCTCCATCGAACACCTACGCCGATCTCGATTTTTGAGCGATCGCGCGGCGCTCAAGGCGGCGTTCGTCAAAGCCGCGCGCGACCATGGCTTCGATGTGGTCGGCGTCACGCGGCCGGATGCGATCCCGCAGGCGGCGGAGCGGCTGCACCAGTTCCTGGCCGAAGGCGCCCATGGCGACATGGAGTGGATGGCGACGACCGCCGCGCGCCGCGGCGATCCGCACACGCTGTGGCCGCAAGCGCGCTCGGTGATCATGCTCGGGCTCAACTACGGACCCGATGCGCACGACGATCCGCTCGCCATCCTCAAACACCGCGACCGCGGCGCGATCTCGATCTACGCCCAGGGAGACGACTACCACGATATCATCAAGCCGCGGCTCAAGGCCTTGGCGCGCTGGCTGATGGCGCAGGCCGGCGGCGACGTGAAGGTTTTCGTCGACACCGCCGCGGTGATGGAGAAGCCGCTCGCCGGCGCCGCCGGTATCGGTTGGCAGGGAAAGCACACGAATTTGGTCTCGCGCGAGCTCGGGTCGTGGTTGTTCCTGGGCGCGATCTTCACCACGCTCGACCTGCCACTCGATCCGCCGGAGCACGATCACTGCGGCAGCTGTCGCGCCTGCCTCGACGTCTGTCCGACCGCAGCCTTCCCCGCGCCTTATCGGCTCGATGCGCGCCGCTGCATCTCCTACCTCACCATCGAGCACAAAGGGCCTATTCCACGTGAACTGCGCGCCGCGATCGGCAACCGCATCTACGGCTGCGACGATTGCCTGGCGGTGTGCCCGTGGAACAAGTTCGCGCGCGCCGGCCGCGAGATGAAGCTTTCGGCGCGCGGCGAGCTGCGCGCGCCACGGCTCGCCGAGCTTGCGCGACTCGACGACGCCGCGTTTCGCAAGATGTTTGCGAAATCTCCGGTCAAGCGCACGGGACGCGAGCGGTTCGTGCGCAATGTGCTGATCGCGATTGGCAATTCCGGCGATGCGGCGCTCGCTGCCGAGGCTCTGCGGCTGCTCGCCGATTCCTCGGCGCTCATTCGGGGCGCCGCCATATGGGCGCTGAGCCGCCTCATTCCGTTGCCACGCCTGGCCGAGATTGCGGCGGCACGGCGCGCACACGAGGATGATCCGCTGGTCGCCGCGGAGTGGACGGCAGCTCTCGCGCCGGCCGCGGCTTGATGTCGACACTCGTTTGTCTTGGGCTCGGCTATTGCGCCCGGCACTATGCCGCTGAATTCGGCGAGCGCTTCGAGCGCATCGTCGGAACGACTCGCCGCTCGGATCGCATCCGCGCGCTGGAGCACCAACACAGCGGCCCGCGGTCGGTCGAGATGCACGTGTTCGATAACGCATCGCCAGCGCTCGCTGCCGCGATCGCGCAAGCCGATGCGCTGCTGATATCGGCGGCGCCGGCCGAGGGTGGTGATCCCGTGCTCACGGCCTTTGCAGACGAGATCGCCCGCGCGCCGCAACTGCGCTCCGTGGTTTATCTTTCGTCGCTCGGCGTTTATGGCGACAGCGGCGGCACCTGGATCGATGAGAGCACGCCCTCGATTTCGACCCACTCCCGCCGCGGCCACGCGCGCGTCGACGCCGAGCGCGCCTGGCGCGCGCTGGGAGAACAGCGCAATCTGCCGGTCGCGATCCTTCGGCTGGGCGGCATCTATGGTCCGGGGCAGAACGCGATGCTGCGGCTTCTGCGCGGGACCGCGCAACGCATTGCCAAGCCCGGACACGTGTCGAACCGCATCCACGTCTACGATATCGCGCAGGCGATCGACGCGGCCTTCGCCCGGCACGTTGATGGGATATTCAACGTCGTGGACGACGAGCCGGCGTCGCCGAGCGCTCAGATCGCCTTTGCGGCGCAGCTTCTGGAGATCACGCCGCCAGCGGAAATTCCCTATCCGGAGGCGCACAAGGTCCTCTCTCCGCTCGCGTTGAGCTTCTATGAGGGCTGCATTCGCGCTCGCAACGACAAGCTCAAAGCCGTGCTCGGCGTGAAGCTGCGTTACCCGAGCTACCGCGAGGGCCTGCGCGCGCTCCATCAGGCCGGCGATCACCTCGTGACGCCGGCGGCGCCGGGTTAAAATTCCGCGACCGCGGCGATGAGCCGCTCGATGTCCTCGGGACGCGACAGGCGGTGGTCGCCGTCTTTCACCAGCGTGAGCACGACGTCGTCGCGGGCAAAGCGCGAGGTCAGCTCGACGGCGTGATGCCACGGCACATCCGGATCCTGCACGCCCTGGAGAATTCGCACTGGGCAGCCGGTCTCGATCATGCCCTCGAGCAGGAGATGCTTGCGTCCCTCCTCGATCAGCTTGCGCGTGATGGGATAAGGCTCGTCGGAATATTGCGACGGTCTCTGCCACACCCCGTTGGCCTCGATCTCGCGCCTGACCTCTGCCGGAAAACGCTTCCACATCAGCTCTTCGGTGAAGTCGACCGCGGGGGCGACCAGCACCAGGGCGATCACGCTCGCGTTCGCGTTCGCTTCACCGCGCCGCGCAAGCTCGCGCGCGAGCAGCAGCGCCAGCCACCCTCCCATGGACGAGCCGATCACGACCTGGGGCCCACGGCAGAAGGCATCGAACGCGACGACGCTTTCCTCGAGCCAACGGCCGATGGTGCCGTCGGTGAAATTGCCGCCGGACTCGCCGTGGCCGGAATAGTCGAAGCGGGTCATGGCCCGATCATGATCCCGCGCCCACAGATCGAGCGCTTCGGCCTTGATGCCTTTCATGTCGGACTTGAAGCCGCCCAGCCAGAACAGGCCGGGGTTCCCCCCGGTGCGACAGCGAGCGGCAACGCGGCGAGCTGCGAGGGGCGTTCCAACATCCAGGAATTTCAGGCAAAGATCGTTCATTCGGCGGCCGGGCTTGGGGCATAGGGCGTATAACGCCTCGCTGTCTTTGGCCGCACGCAGCCATCAATGCAAGGACGTCTTGATCGAAATGCGCAGGCGATCGAGGAAACGGGCCAAGTGAGCACAGATCACGACGACGCGCACGTTCCCCCGCACAGCTTGGCCGGCGCGACCGTGCTGCAGATCGTGCCGGCCTTGCGCGAGGAGCCCGTAGCCCGCACGGCGCTCATCGTGGCGGCGGCGCTGGTGCAATCGGGTGCGCGCGCGCTGGTCGCGGCCGAGGACGGACCGCTGGCATCGGAGCTCGACGCGCTCGGTGGCGAACGGGTTCCGCTCGTGAACGCCACCGTCAACCCGTTCAAACTCAGGCGCAGCGCCCGCAGGCTGGAACGCCTGATCGCATCCGAGCACATCGATATCGTGCATGCACAAAGCATCGGCGGGGCCTGGATCGCCAGCATGGCGGCGGCCAAAGTCCCGGTCTGGCTCGTCACCACCCTCCCCGACGTGCCGGCGCCGGCTGGCCTGCGCGGCTACTGGGCGGGCGCGCTTGCGCGCGGCGACCGCGTCATCGCGCCATCGAATTACGCCGCTGCACCGGCGTCCGCGCGCTACGGTCTCGCGGACGATCGGATCACGGTCGTGCCGCGCAGCATCGACACCACCATGTTCGATCCGGCCGCCGTGACCGCCGAGCGCGTCGAGGCGTTGCGCAAGTCATGGCGAATTCCATCGGACGCGCGCATCCTGCTGGTGCCTGGACGCCTTGCTCCCTGGAATGGTCAGCTCATTCTGCCGGCAATTGCGCGCGCGCTGCGCGATGAGCGCGTGCGCGGCTTCGTGTTCGTGCTCGCGGGCGAGCATCGCACCTATCGCAAATATGCGGATGCGGTGGCGAAGGAGGCGAAGGCCAAGGACGTTGCGGCCTTGATCCGGCTTGTCGGTCATTGCCGCGATATGCCGGCGGCGCTGGCCGCCGCCGATACGGTGGTGGTGCCGGCGCTCGAGCCGCCGGTGCTCGGCCGCGCCGTCGCGCAAGCGCAGGCCATGGCCCGGCCGGTGGTGACGTCCAACATCGGCATCCTGCCGGAGCAGGTGGTGACCCCGCCGGAAATGCCCGAGGACGTACGCACGGGCTGG
>JBKPUA010000371.1:0-14668 GCA_046735815.1 Pseudomonadota bacterium | reverse complement strand
CGCGGCAAGCGCCGGGAATAAACCTCTCTCACCCCGAGTCTTGGTCCCGTCGGCGCGAGTGCGCCGGCGCGCGCGTTTTGGATATCCCGAGGGAGAAAGACCATGCTCAACCTGTCGCGTCGCGACTTCGTTGTTTCGACCGGCCTTGCGGCCGCGCTTGGGCTCAATGCCCGACTGGTCGTATCGCCGGCTTTCGCGCAGAAAACGTCGGATCCCACCCCGGGGTTCGTGAGATACCAGATCGGCGGCGCCGAGGTGACCGCGCTTTACGACGGCATCTGGGAGAAGGCGCACGACCCCGCATTCGTCGCCAACGCCTCGGTCGAGGACGTCAAGGCGGCGATGGTGAAAGCCGGGCTGCCCGCCGACTTCGTCTCGATCCCGTTCACGGTGGTGGTGGTCAAGAACGCAGGCAAGACCATTCTGTGCGACAGCGGCACCGGCGGGCAGGTGCAGCCGACCGCCGGCAAGATGATGGCCAACATGAAGGCGGCCGGCATCGACCCCGCCGAGATCGACACCATTCTGATCTCGCACTGCCATCCCGATCACATTTTCGGGCTGATGGAAAAGGACACCAACAAGCCGGTGTTCCCGGATGCCGAGATCGTCATGTCGGACGTGGAATACAAGTTCTGGACCGATCCGGCGGTGATCGATCGCTTGCCGGAGGCGAGGAAGGGCCTCGCGCGGCGTATTCAGGCGGTGTTCCCCACCTGGAAGAACATTCGCCAAGTGCAAGGCGAGCCCGAGGTGGCGCCCGGCATTCGCTTCGTCAACGCACCGGGACACACGCCCGGCCACCGCGCCTTCCATCTCGCGTCGGGCACGAGCGAGCTGATGATCTCGAACGACACCGCCTATGTGCCGGCGCTGGTGGTCGCCAATCCCGGCTGGCACGGCGCCTACGATCAGGACGCGGTGACGGCCGAAGCCTCGCGCCGCAAGCTCTTGGACCGCGTGATCGCCGACAAGATCAAGATCTGTGGCTACCACTTCCCGTTCCCGGGTGCGGGCAGCATCGCCAAAGACGGCAGCGGCTACGCGCTCACCGTCATGAAGGCGTGAGCGCTCGCCGCCGTTCAACACTGCAATCGAGAAGGAGACCACCCATGAAAACCTCCGTGCTTTGGCTTTCGGCGTTCCTTGTCGCCGGCAGCCTGGCCGCGCCCGCCGCGTTCGCGGTCGACAACGTCAGCTCGCGCGACGCCCCCGACCTCGCCTCCGTACGCGCCAAGATCAAGGCGAAGGATTTCAAGGGTGCGATCGCGGAGCTCACGCCCATGCTCACGACCAATCAGCACGCGGATGTCTACAACCTGATGGGCTTCAGCCTGCGCAAGGTAGGCGACACCAAGCAAGCCTATACTTTCTATCGCAAGGCGCTCGAGTTCGATCCCGAGCACAAGGGCGCGCTCGAATATCTCGGCGAGCTCTACGTGGAGACGGGACAGGTCGATAAGGCGCGGGACAACGTCACGCTGCTGAAGAAGCTCTGCCCCTCCGGCTGCGAGGAGCTTGCCGATCTCGAGCATGCGATCGCCACGGCCTCGCCCAAAACCAATTGAGCGAACGCCGATGGTATTACCTCTCCAGCAGGCGGCGGCGCTTGCCGGCCGCCTGCTGCTGGCGGCGATCTTCCTGCATGAAGCCTGGAGCAAGCTCACGGGCTACTCGGGAGCGCTTGCTTACATGCAGGCCTTTGGCGTCCCCGGCGAGCTCCTGCCTCTCGCCATTGCGGTCGAGCTGGGATGCGGGGCCTTGATCGTGTTCGGCTACTACACCCGCGCGGCCGCGTTGGTGCTCGCCTTGTTCTGCGTGGCCACCGCCGTTCTGTTTCACACCAAGCTCGGCGACCGCAATCAGCTCCTGCATTTCGAAAAGGACTTGGCGATAGCCGGCGGGCTCCTCGTGCTGATGGCGCACGGCGCCGGCGCCTGGGCGCTCGATGCGTTGCACGGCGGTAGCAGGATGGGTGGCAAGCTTCAGCAGCCGGGCGGCGCGGTTCTTCCCCGTCCCTAGCTCCGCCCTGATCGGTGGTACTCGCTTCAACTTGTTCGGATTTCCCGCCTTCCGGCGCTCGAACCTTTTGGGTTCCCGGCGCGACTAATGGTCTGAGCTTGGCGGGCCTCATAGGGAGGACCCGCGTCCGCAACCGCACAAGGGGGGCCTTCGTGCACCAGTCCCGCCGGCCCAAGCCGGGCCATTCCGTCTATTCCCGCAACCGCGAAGCGCTCCTGGCCATGACGGCGAGCGCCGCCTTGCTTGCGGGCGTTGCCACCTCGGCCGATGCGCTACCCTTCAACGTGCAGCCGGCAGCGCCGGATACCGCACGCGCGTCCAAAGTGAAGCCCACGGTGCTGGCGTCGCGCGACAAGGCTGCCGCCAAAGCCAAGGAAAGCGAGGACGTGGCCGCCAAGGCCCGCGGCGTGCTCAGCGTCGTCATCTCGATCGACAAGCAGCATCTCACGCTCTACTCCGACGGCCGTCCCGTCGCGCATTCGCGCGTCTCGACCGGCGTGCCCGGCCATCCGACCCCGACCGGAGTGTTCAGCGTCATCCAGAAGGATCGCTGGCACCGCTCCAATATCTACGACAATGCGCCGATGTATTACATGCAGCGCATCACCTGGTCGGGCGTGGCCATGCACCAGGGCATTGTTCCGAACCAGCCGGCATCGCACGGCTGCATCCGGCTACCGGAAGCCTTCGCGCGCCAGATGTGGGGCATCACCAAACTTGGCGTTCGCGTCATTGTTTCCCGCGGCGACGTCGTGCCGACCTCGATTGCCAACGAGCACCTGTTCACGTTCAAGCAGCGCGACCCAGTCGAGCCGAAGCCCGAACAGCAGGCCACGTCCACGGAAGCGACGAATGCCGTCCCCGGCGCGCCGCAAGCCACGCAGTTCGCCGCCAACAAGGAAAACGCGACTGCTTCCGACGCTGCCAAGTCGCGCAATCCCGCGCTCGACGCCATGGCCTACGCTATGGGCGCGCCGCGGGAAACGGTCACGACCCCGGAGACGATGAAATCGCCTCCGCAAGCGTTCGATGCGAGCAAGGCTCGCAGCGCCAATCTGGGCACCGGCTCGGCTGGCGAAGAGCGGCCGCTCAAGCCCGGCCCGATCTCCGTGTTCATCAGCCGCAAAGAAGGCAAGCTGTTCGTGCGCAAGGGCTTCGACCCGGTGTTCGAAGTGCCGGTTACGTTCGACCAGCCCGACCGGCCGCTCGGCACCCACGTGTTCACCGCTTTGGGCATCAATGACGACAACACGACATTCCGCTGGAATGTGATGACGATGCCCGGCGGCGCATCGCCGCCGGCAAAGAAGGCCGAGAAGGTGGAGAAGGGCAAGAAGGTGCCAGTCGTCGTGGCGCCCGCAGAGCCGGCATCGAATGCCAGCGAAGCGCTCAATCGTGTCAGCATCCCGGAGGATGCAGTGGCGCGGATTTCCGAGCTGATGTCGCCTGGCGCCTCGTTGATCATCTCCGACAAGGGCCTCGGCTCGGAGACCGGCAAAGGCACGGATTTCATCGTGCTGACGCGCTGAAACGTTCTGCCCAAATTCTCTCCATATGCCCGGCCCCAAGGCCGGGCATATGCATTTAGGTCCCGGGCTCAAGCGCGCGCGAGCGCGGCGAGCGCGTCTGCGGTTGCAACCGGTGGCTTCCAGCCGAGATGCATCAGCGCGGAAGGGTCTGCGACCAGCGAACCGGCGAGCCGCTCGTAAATCTCCATCCGTCCGGCAGCGCGCAGCCCGGCTTTGAGCGCAGCCGGCGGCACCGGAATGAGGCCCGGCCTGCGGCCGAGCCCGCGCCGCACCGCAGCGATCATCTCGGGGATCGTCAGCGCCTCGCGATCCGCCACAATGAGCGGGCGGCGCAACGGCCCCCGCGCCGCCAGCACGGTGTCGATCGCCGCCACCAGATTGTCGAGCGACAGCAGCGAGCGCCGCCCATCGAGCCCGCCAAGCGGCAGTGGATAGGGGGCGCGCGCGAAGCGCAGGAGCTCCGCCATGTTGCCTTTCACGCCGGCGCCGTAGACGAGGACGAGGCGCAACGCGACCCAGTCGAGGGCGAGGTTCGCCAATCCTCGCTCCGCTGCAAGCTTGGAGCGGCCATAGGCCTCGGTCGGCTCCGGCGCGAGCTCCTCGGTGAGGACGTGCTCCGCGGTCGCCCCGCATTGGGCACGGATCGATGACAAGAACACGAAGCGTTTGGCCCCGGCCCGTTGCGCGGCGCGCGCCAGCGCGATCGTCGCCTCGGTGTTGAGCACGCGGTAGTCGTCCTCGGGCAATCCCGACATGGCGTGGGCAAGACCGGCCGAGTGAATGACCGCGTCCACGTCGGCGAGCGCCGCCGTCATGTTTTGCGGGCGCGCGAGGTCGCCGACCACGGCGCTGGCGGACTCCATCGGCACGATGCTCGGACGCCGCAGCAGGACGCGCAGCCGATAGCCGCGCTTGGGCAATTCCCGCAATAGGTGCTGACCGATGAATCCGGTTGCCCCGGTCAAGGCGATGAGAGGTCTAGGGCCGGTGCTCACTGCTGCTTGCGTCGTTTCAGGCCTGTGTCCGCCAATATACCGCATTCGGCGCCCACGCGTTGGCGCCATCGCTTCAGCTCGATAGGATGCAACCTGCCGGGATCGATCGCGGCCGCTGCGCAGCAATGCAGGGAGAGTGCGATGTTGGACGGCGTGATGCTGCTGTGGTTTCTGTTGACGGCGATCGCGCTGGTATTCGTGGCGATCGACATCCGCAGCACGCCCGAATCTCCCGTGCTCAAATGGGGCTTCGTACTGGTGACCGCCTATACCGGGGTGGTCGGCGCTTTCCTCTATGTCCTTGGTTGCCGCGAGCCGCTGCCTGGCCTGCACGAGCAATACGTCGCCGCGCGCTGGCGCCAGGTACTGGGATCGACCATGCACTGCGTCGCCGGCGACGGCGTCGGCATCCTCGCCGGGGCGGTGCTCTCGAGCGCCTTCGGCATCGCCGGGTTAGCCGAGGTGGTGCTCGAATACGTTCTGGGCTTCGGCTTCGGCTGGACGATTTTCCAGGCACTGTTCATGCGCGACATGTCCGGCGGCTCCTACCGGCGCGCGCTCGCGGACACCTTCATCGCCGAACTCCTATCGATGAATTTCCTGATGGCGGGAATGGTGCCGACGGTTATGACGCTGCGGCGGCATATCCCGTCCGCGGCCGATCCGCTCAACCCAAGCTTCTGGTTCGTGATGTCGATGGGCCTGCTGCTCGGCTTCATTGTTGCCTATCCAATGAATTGGTGGCTGGTCGCCCATCATCTCAAGCACGGCATGATGACGGTACGCCCGGCCGCGGCTGCCGCCGTGGCGCATGATCATGGTGCCATGGCGGGCGCGGCTGCCGCTGAGCCGAGAATGATCATGGATCGCGGCCACGCATACGGCCACCGCTGCCCGTCATGACGCTGTTGTCATTCGTGGTATTGGCGGCGGGCGTCGGGCTCGCCTTGCTGCTGCGCAGCGTCTGAGCCACCGCCGAAGTCTTCACGGCGACACGCGGAGATTGTAAGCTTGTAGCGAGCCATTCCCGGCCACTGATGCGCGAAAGGCATGATCGATGCTTTCACGCCGCACCTTTCTCCTCTCCGCCGCCGCATCGACCGTCCTCCCCACCCTCGCGCGAGCGCAAACGACGCCGGCGCCAAGCCCGGATCGCGACAGCGGCGCCCCGACGCTGCTGCGGATCGAGCGCCGCACCATCGAGGTGAACGGTAAGCCCTCATCCGTGCTCGGGATTCGACAGCCCGACGGCACGTTCGGCATCAGGACCGAGGTGGGCAAGCGCTTTCGCGTGCGGGTGGAGAACCGCATCGAGGAGCCGAGCCTGATCCACTGGCATGGCCTCACCCCGCCGTGGCAGCAGGACGGCGTCCCCGGCGTCTCCGGCCCTCCGATCGCGCCGGGAGGGAGCGCCGACTACGATTTCCCGCTGCGTTTCGGCGGCACCTTCTGGATGCACTCGCACCAAGGCCTGCAGGAGCAATCGCTCCTGGCGGCGCCACTGATCATCCGCGACCAGCGCGACCGCGCCGATCAGCAGGAAGTAATCCTGATGCTCGCCGATTTCAGCTTCACGCCGCCAGACCAGATTTTCGCGTCGCTCAAGAAGAGCGACAACATGGCGGCGATGAAAGGGGCTGCGCCGGTCCCGGTAGCAAATGAAATGAAAGGGATGAGCAAGGCAGGTCAGGCCATGGCGCCTGGCATGAGCATGGGAACCGCTGCGAAGCCGGATCTCAACGACGTCAAATACGATGCCTTGCTCGCCAACGACCGCACGCTCGCCGATCCCGAGGTGGTCAAGGTCGAACCCGGCGCACGCGTATTGCTGCGCATCATCAACAGCTCCTCGATGAGCGCATTTCACATCGATCTCAGCGCGCTCAACGGCGAGCTGATCGCTGTCGACGGTTTTCAGGTGGCGCCGGTGACGGCGCGGCGCTTCCCGATCGCGGTGGCGCAGCGGCTGGACATCCGTTTGACGATACCAAGCGCGCCGGCGGCCCATCCCGTGCTGGCGGTGCTCGAAGGCGAGAACAATCAGACCGGCATCATCCTGCGTGCCGGCGATGCGCCGATCGCGCGCATCCCCGACACCGCTGCCATGGCGTCGCCCGCGCTGACGCTCGATCTCGAAAGCCGCCTGCGCGCCGCGAAGCCGCTCAAGGCGCGCAAAGCCAATCGCGTCCACACCGTCGACCTGACCGGGCAGATGGCGGGCTACGTCTGGTCACTCAACGGCGTCCCTTGGACCAAGGAGGTACCGCCGCTGCCGATCGCCAAGGGCGAGCGCGTCGAGCTGGTCTTCGCCAACAAGACCCCGATGCCGCATCCCATGCATCTGCACGGGCACGAGTTTCAGGTCGTCGAGATCGACGGCCGGCGCTTTCCCGGCGCGGTGCGCGACACTGTGCTGGTGCCGCCCGGTCGCCGGGTCGTGGTTGCCTTCGACGCCAACAATCCGGGGCTATGGGCGCTCCATTGCCACCTGCTCTACCACCTCGACGCCGGGATGTTCACGACCCTGCGCTACGTGTGACGCGCGAGGACGGACACGAATGCCGGTGGCGCCGATTCGCATCGTTCAGATCATGGCCATCTGCGCGCCATCGTCTTGTTTCTCATTCCCTTCGGATATCGAGTTGCGGCGGCCGGCGTCGCACGGTAGAGCTTCTCGTGCAAATGAAGGCGAGTGCCGGGAGGACGCGTGCCGACATTCAAGGCCATCGTAATCGAGAAGAGTGACGGCGGACAAAGGGTCGGCCTCACCGATTTCGACGAAGCCAATTTGATGGAGGGCGACGTCACCGTTCGGGTCGAATGGTCGACGGTGAACTACAAGGATGGTCTCGCGGTCACCGGCAAGGCGCCGGTTGTACGCCGCTTTCCGATGATCGCCGGCATCGATCTCGCGGGCACGGTCGAGTCGTCGTCGCATCCGCAGTGGCAGCCGGGCGACAAGGTCATTGTCAACGGCTGGGGCATGGGCGAGACGCATCTCGGCGGCTATGCCGAAAAGGCGCGGGTCAAGGGCGATTGGCTGGTGCGATTGCCCGCGCGCCACGGCGCGCGCGAGGCGATGGCGATCGGCACCGCCGGCTACACCGCGATGTTGGCGGTGATGGCGCTCGAACGTCACGGCGTGGCGCCGCAACAGGGGCCGGTGATCGTCACCGGGTCGGCGGGAGGCGTGGGCTCGGTCGCCGTAGCGTTGCTCGCGCAGCGAGGTTTCACGGTCATCGCCTCGACCGGGCGCCTGAGCGAGGCGGATTATCTGCGAACTCTGGGCGCCGCCGAGATCATCGAGCGCAAGGAGCTCGCCGGCGCGGCCAAGCCGCTCGCGCGCGAGCGCTGGGCCGGCGGCATCGACAGCGTCGGCTCGACCACGCTCGCCAATGTGCTGTCGATGACCCGCTATGGCGGCGCGGTGGCCGCCTGCGGGCTGGCCGGCGGGATGGATCTGCCGGCATCGGTTGCGCCATTCATTCTGCGCGGGGTGTCGCTCCTCGGCATCGATTCCGTGATGTGCCCGATCGACCGGCGGCGCGAGGCATGGCAGCGGCTGGCCACCGATCTCGACGCGGGCAAGCTCGCCGCCATGACCAGCGAGATCGACCTCGCGGGCGTGATCGAAGCCGGCCGGCGGATCGTCGAGGGCGGCGTGCGCGGCCGGATCGTAGTCAAGGTCGCCTAGCCGGCGTGAAGATGGCGACCGATTCGCGCCTTCGAACTAAAGCTCGGACCCGATTGTTTGAACAGGATTTGAAGTGGTGGAGCCAGGGGGAGTCGAACCCCCGACCTCTTGAATGCCATTCAAGCGCTCTCCCAACTGAGCTATGGCCCCACACGGGACGCGTGTCGGGATGATCGCGTCCGAAACTGATTTGTAGCCAGCCGGCAGCTTGATGGCCAGGAGCCATCGGGCCGCCCCCTTGGCCTGACGCCGCAGGCAGGCCTTTAAGTCTCCTCCTCGTCGTCCACGTCGCCGATGATGTCGGTAACGTCCTCGTCGCCTTCCTCCTGCTCCTCGATGAACGTGGCGTCGTCCATATCCTCGTCCTCGAGTTCCACCTCTTCCTCGGCGCCCTCGACCGCCTCGCCTTCGGGCTTCTTGCCCTGGGCTTCCGCGTCCGCCTCCTCGAGCGACACGAATTCGGCATCGGCGACCTCCGGTGCCACGACTTCCTCTTCAGCCGTAGGCGCAGGCGCACGCGCCACGGGTTCGGGGCGCGCCCGCGCGGTCACCGCGGCGAGCTCCAGGACCGTGTGGCATTTCGGGCAAACGATCGGGTCCTTGTTGAGATCGTAGAATTTTGCGCCGCAATTGCCGCAGAGGCGCTTGGTGCCGAGCTCGGGTTTCGCCACGGTCAGGGCTCCTTGAGCGGGTCGAAAATGAGGTGCTTCACTTGGCGAGTCGGCCTGCCAGTGTCAATAGCGTCCCGAGGGCCTCGTTGGGTCGTTCGGCCCCCCGGGGGACGGCCGGATGACGGCCCCCTCGGGCGCATGCTAGAGAGCGTGTCCTCAAGCCGAGATTGCCCGTGGACCACGCCGCTCCGTCCCCGCTCACCGCGCGCCGCGCCCGTGCCCTCAAGGGCAGCGCGCGCGTCCCCGGCGACAAATCGATCTCGCACCGCGCGCTGATCTTCGGCGCGCTCACGGTGGGTGAGACGTCGGTCTCCGGGCTGCTCGAAGGCGAGGATGTGCTCAATACCGCCAAGGCCATGCGTGCGCTCGGCGCCACAGTCGAACGCATGGGCGAAGGCGCATGGCGCGTCCACGGCGTCGGCGTCGGCGGCTTCCGCGAGCCCCGCGGCGTGCTCGACTTCGGCAATTCCGGCACCGGCTGCCGGCTGGTGATGGGAGCGGTCGCGGGCTGCCCCATCACCGCGACCTTCGACGGGGACGCGAGCCTGCGCAAACGTCCCATGCAGCGCATTCTCGATCCCGTCGCGCTCATCGGTGCGCGCGCCATGGCCATCACCGATGGCGGCCGCCTGCCGCTGACCCTCGCGGGCGCGCGCGATCCCATTCCAATCCTCTATCGCACTCCCGTGCCGTCGGCGCAGATCAAATCGGCGGTGCTGCTCGCCGGGCTCGCCGCACCGGGCGAAACGACCGTCATCGAAAGCGAGGCGAGCCGCGACCACACTGAGCGGCTGCTGAAGCATTTCGGCGCCGAGGTCAGGATCGAAGCCGAGGGCGATGGCCGCAAGATCTCGGTGAAGGGCGAGCCCGAGCTCGTGCCGGCGCCGGTCGTGGTGCCGGCCGACCCGTCGTCGGCGGCCTTTCCTATGGTGGCGGCGTTGATCGTGCCGGGCTCGGACGTGGTGCTGACCGACGTCATGACCAATCCGCTGCGCACCGGGTTGATCACCACCTTGCGCGAGATGGGCGGCGAGATCGCCGCGCCGGCGCCGCGCAGCGACGGCGGCGAAGAGATGGCCGACCTGCGCGTACGCGCTTCGATGCTGCGCGGCGTCGAGGTGCCGGCGGCGCGCGCACCGGCCATGATCGACGAATATCCGGTGCTGGCGGTGGCCGCGAGCTTCGCCGAGGGCACAACGGTGATGCGCGGGCTCAAGGAGCTGCGCGTCAAAGAATCCGATCGGCTGGCCGCCGTCGCCGATGGCCTGCGCGCAAACGGCGTCGAGGTCGAGATCGAGGGCGACGATCTGATCGTGCACGGCAAGGGCCGTGCGCCTGGCGGCGGCACGGTTGCGACCCATATGGATCACCGCGTCGCCATGGCCTTCCTGGTGATGGGATTGGCCAGCGAGCGCCCGGTGCAGGTGGATGACGCCGCCATCATCGCCACCAGCTTTCCCGGCTTCGCCCCCTTGATGGGCGCGCTCGGGGCCGAGCTTTCATGATCATTGCGATCGACGGGCCGGCGGCTTCCGGCAAGGGGACGCTGGGCAAGCGGCTGGCCGCGCATTACGGCCTGCGCCATCTCGACACCGGCCTGATCTACCGCGCGGTCGCGAAGACCTTGCTCGACGCCGGCCATGCGCCCGATGATCGCGCGCGCGCGGTGGCGGCCACGCTGGTGCTCGATCCTGGTTGCTTCGACGAGCGGGCGCTCAAGAGCCAAGAGGTCGGCGAGGCGGCGTCGCTGGTGTCGGCCCTCCCCGAGGTCCGTGCGGCGCTCCTCGATTTCCAGCGCAATTTCGGACGCACCCCACCCGGCGCGGTGCTCGATGGCCGCGACATCGGAACGGTGATCTTTCCTGACGCCGACGTGAAAATCTTCGTCACCGCCAGCGCCGAGGTGCGGGCGCGCCGCCGTGCGGCCGAGCTCGAGCACGCCGGAAAGCCCGTGGATGAGGTCGAGGTCCTGGCCGACATCCGGCGCCGCGACGAGCGCGACACGAGCCGGGCGGCGGCCCCCCTGAAAGCCGCGCCGGAGGCGCACTTGCTCGACACCACGCATTTGGATATAGACGCCGCATTCCGGGCCGCCCTCGATATTGTCGAAGCCGTCCGAGCAGGCCGGAAGCGGGGCTGACCACGCTTCCGTCGTTGGAGGATGAGCCTGCTCCACCGGCTTCTTGCAGAGGGCGCGCCGGATCTGAACCATCGTTTCGATGCGCCAGCTCATGGCGCTGAGCCGCCCGTACGCAGGCGAATTGAGCCGCCCGCGTGATGCGGTTCGCCAGTGATTGCCGAAGGTCCGCGGGATCGTCGGCTCTTGCGCTCGAAACGCCAGCACCGAAATCCGGCATCAACCGCTATTGAGGAGAGTTCATGGCCACCGCCACCCAGTCCGCCACCCCGTCGCGCGAAGATTTCGCGCAAATGCTCGAAGAATCCTTTACCCAAGGCAGCCCGCAGGAAGGCGCCGTGGTCAAAGGCACCGTGGTCGGGATCGAGAAAGACCTCGCCGTCATCGACGTCGGAGCCAAGACCGAAGGTCGTGTCGCGCTGCGCGAATTCGCGGGACCGGGGCGACAAGCCGACCTCAAGGTCGGTGACACCGTCGAGGTCTATCTGGAGCGGGTCGAGAATGCGCTCGGCGAGGCCGTGCTCTCGCGCGACAAGGCGCGGCGCGAGGAGAGCTGGGGCAAGCTGGAGAAGGCCTTCAACAGCAACGAGAAGGTCCAGGGCGTCATCTTCAATCAGGTCAAGGGCGGCTTCACCGTCGATCTCGACGGCGCGGTGGCGTTTCTGCCGCGCAGCCAGGTGGACATCCGGCCGATCCGCGACGTGTCGCCGCTGATGAATCAGCCGCAGCCGTTCCAAATCCTGAAAATGGACCGGCGCCGCGGCAACATCGTGGTGTCGCGCCGCACCGTGCTGGAGGAGACCCGGGCCGAGCAGCGCCAGGAGCTGGTGCAGAACCTCGAAGAAGGTCAGGTCATCGACGGCGTGGTCAAGAACATCACCGATTACGGCGCGTTCGTGGATCTCGGCGGCATCGACGGCCTCCTTCACGTCACCGATATTGCCTGGCGGCGCGTCAACCATCCCACCGAGGTGCTCAATATCGGCCAGCAGGTGAAGGTCAAGATCATCAAGATCAACCATGAGACCCACCGCATCTCGCTCGGCATGAAGCAGCTGCAGGATGATCCCTGGCAGGGCATCGAGGCGAAGTACCCGGTCGGCGCGCGCTTTAAGGGCCGCGTCACCAACATCACGGACTACGGCGCCTTCGTGGAGCTCGAGCCCGGCATCGAGGGTCTCATCCATGTGTCCGAGATGTCGTGGACCAAGAAGAACGTGCATCCCGGCAAAATCGTCTCCACCTCGCAGGAGGTGGACGTGCAGATCCTCGAGGTCGATCCGATCAAGCGCCGCATCTCGCTCGGTCTCAAGCAGACCATGCGCAATCCGTGGGAGGTGTTCGTCGAGAAGTATCCGCCCGGGACCGTGATTGAGGGCGAGGTCAAGAACAAGACCGAATTCGGACTGTTCCTCGGGCTCGACGGCGATGTCGACGGCATGGTCCACCTCTCCGATCTCGACTGGAAGCGGCCGGGCGAGCAGGTGATCGAGGAATACAAGAAGGGCGACAAGGTCAAGGCGAAGGTGCTCGACGTCGACGTCGAGAAGGAGCGCATCTCGCTCGGGATCAAGCAGCTCGAAGGCGATCCCATGGATAGCGCCGGCGACCTCAAGAAGGGCTCGGTCGTCACCTGCGAGGTGATCGAGGTCAAGGAGGCCGGCATCGAGGTGAAGATCGTCGGCGGCGATCTCACCACCTTCATCAAGCGCTCAGAGCTGGCGCGCGACCGCGGCGAGCAGCGGCCGGAGCGGTTCGCTGTCGGACAGAAGGTGGATGCGCGTGTGATCCAGTTCGACCGCCGCGCCCACAAGGTGCAGGTCTCGATCAAGGCGCTCGAAGTGGCGGAGGAGAAGGAGGCGATCGCCCAGTACGGGTCCTCCGATTCCGGCGCGACGCTGGGCGACATTCTCGGCACCGCGCTCAAGCGCGCGACGGAGAAGCCGGCCGAGAAGAACGACGAGTGAGCATGATCCCGAAGAAGCCTGCCCCGGACTTGATTCGGGGTGAACACCGGTTTTCGGAAAAGATCGTGCTCCACTGATAGCGTTTCGGGCGCGCCGGGGGTGACCCTCCGGCGCGTTTATTTGCCACAATTGCGGCTGCTTCCTTGCGCGTCATTGACCGCGGCCGCCGCTGGCGGCACTCTCGCGCCGCCTTGGTCCAGGAGATGAGCCATGTCGCTCGACGCCGATACCATCGTCGATCGCCGCCGGATGCGGCGCAAGCTCACCTTCTGGCGGGTGTTCGCGATCGTGCTCGCCATTTGTGCCGTGGTGGCGATCGGCGCCGCGTTGCGCGTGCCCGGTACCGGCGCGCTCACGGGGCAGGCGGCGGGATCGATTGCGCGCGTCACCATCACCGGCCTCATCCGCACTGATCAGCAGCGGGTCGAGGCGCTGGAACGGCTCGGCAAGTCGCGCGCGCGGGCTGTGATCGTGCATATCAACAGCCCCGGCGGCACCACCTCCGGCTCGGAGCAGCTGAATGATTCCTTGACCCGGCTCAAGCAGCAGAAGCCCCTCGTCGTCGTGGTGGACGGGCTTGCGGCTTCCGGCGGTTACATCACCGCGCTGGCAGCCGATCATATCGTTGCGCTTGAGACGTCGCTCGTGGGCTCGATCGGCGTGCTGTTCCAATATCCCAACGTCGCCGAACTCTTGAAGACGCTCGGCGTCAAGATCGAGGAGATCAAGTCCTCGCCGCTCAAGGCTGCGCCGAACGGCTTCGAGCCCACCTCGCCGGAGGCGCGGGCGGCCATCGAGTCGATCGTGTCGGATTCCTATGCCTGGTTCCGCAACATGGTGAAGTCCCGCCGTCACCTCGACGACGCGGCGCTCGACCGCGTGGCCGACGGCCGCGTCTTCACCGGACGCCAGGGACTTGCGCTCAAGCTGGTCGACGAGATCGGCGACGAGCGGGCGGCGCTCGCCTGGCTGGCCAAGGAGAAGAATATCGATCCCAATACGCCAGTGCGGGACTATCGCCTGCGCGACCGGTTCGGCGACCTGCCGTTCCTGCACACGATGGCGGTTGCGACCTTGGACGCGATGGGATTCGGCTCGCTGGCGCGGCGCTTCGAGGAGTGGGGCGCAGTGCAAGCCGTGGAGCGCCTCAACCTTGACGGTCTGCTGGCCCTTTGGCACCCTCCGACTGCGAACTAGGGCGGGCAGTGATTCCGCTCGGCCATTGACGGCGGCAGCGATGATCAAATCCGAGCTGGTGCAGCGCATCTCTTCGCAGAACCCGCATCTCTATCAGCGCGACGTGGAAAACATCGTCAACGCGATTCTCGGCGAGATCGTCGCGGCGATGGCGCGCGGCGACCGCGTCGAATTGCGCGGTTTTGGTGCCTTCTCCGTGAAGAACCGTCCGGCTCGGACCGGCCGCAATCCGCGAACCGGGGCGCATGTCTCGGTGGACAAGAAGGCGGTGCCGTTCTTCAAGACCGGGAAGGAAATGCGCGAGCGCCTCAACCGTCAGGGCGCATAGGGCGGCTTGCGCGTGCGCTCACCGCGTCGCGCCATCGCCGGAACGGATGCGCGCGCGACAAAGAACGAGAAAGCTCGGTCATGGTCCGCAAGATCGTCACGGCGCTGATTCTCCTCCCGCTCGCGGCG
>JBKPUA010000370.1:0-8276 GCA_046735815.1 Pseudomonadota bacterium | reverse complement strand
ACGCCCGCATTCACCATCTACGACAGCGGCGGCAGCGACACGCTCGATTGCTCGGGCTATTGGTCGAACCAGACCATCGACCTCAACCCCGGGCACTGGAGTTCGGTCGGCGGCTACGTCAACAACATCGGCATCTATCTCACGACCTCCATCGAGAACGCCGTCGGCGGCCACGGCAACGACCTGATCATTCCCGACGGCAGCCTGGTCGGCACCCTCACCGGCGGCGGCGGCAACGACACCTTCCAGGGCACGATGTTCGGCCTTTCCGCCTACACCATCACCGACATGAACGTGGGCGATAAGCTCAGCTTCACCAATGCCGCCCTCGGCACGTTCTCCCACACTCAGATCGGCACGAGCCTCACCTACACCGGCGGCTACTCGCTGACTCTGAGCAACAACCCGATCGGTCATCTCATCGAGACCCCCGACCCCACCTATGGCGGCGTCGACCTCAAGCTCGCGGTCGCCGATCCGCACCTGCACGACTTCAATGGCGACGACCGCAGCGACCTTCTGTTCCGCAACGACAACGGTGTCGTTGGCCTGTGGGAGATGAACGGCGGCACCCCGATCCTGCAGGCCGGGCTTGGGCTGGTCGGCACCGACTGGCACATCCAGACCACCGGCGACTTCGACGGCAACAACGCCAGCGACATTCTCTGGCGCCACGACAACGGCACGACCACGCTCTGGCAGATGATCGGCACCTCGGTCGTCGCCACCGCGAATTTGGGCCTCGTCGGCAACGACTGGCACTTCGCCGAGACCGGCGATTTCAACGGCGACGGCAAGAACGACATCCTGTGGCGCCATGACAACGGCACCGTCGGATTGTGGGAGATGAACGGCGGCACCCCGATCCTGCAGGCGAACCTTGGGTTGGTCGGCAACGACTGGCATCTCGCGGAGACCAGCGACTTCAACGGCGACGGCAAGAGCGATCTGCTCTGGCGCAACGACAACGGCGCCGTCGGACTATGGGAGATGAACGGCGCCAGCCCCATCCTGCAGGCGGGCCTGGGCGTGGTCGGCAACGACTGGCACATCGCAGGGCTCGCAGACTTCGACGGCAACAACACCAGTGACATCCTCTGGCGCAACGATAATGGCGCCACCGGGCTATGGTTCATGAACGGCGCCTCGGTGACCGGGTTTGCCAATCTGGGCGTGGTCGGCAACGACTGGCACGTCGCGGACACCGCCGACGTCAACGACGATGGCAAGGCCGACATCCTGTGGCGCAACGACAACGGCGCGACCGGAGTATGGGAAATGAGCGGCGGCAGCGTCCTCGCCTTTGCCAACCTCGGCGTCGTCAGCAACGACTGGCACATCGTCGCCTGACAGGATCGCCTGCCCCACACTCTCAGGATCGAGCGAGGCGCGTGGACCCATCGGTCCGCGTGCCCGCGCCGCTGCGCAGGAGGGCCGATCGCGATGTCACCGCGGAATACGCAGGGATGTGATCGATGTCACATCCCATGGCTTGCCCGAATGCTAGCACCTGACGAGAGCGCCGGGTTGCAACGGAGCCGCCGCGGAATCATCCAGGCGGGAGATCGCCCTGGCGAGAAGGTCGCAAAATGATCCGATCGCTGAGGAATGCCCAAGTCAAATTCGATGTTCCGGCCTCGATTGGCGGGCGAAGGCGCTAGCCATGTTCGCCACCCGCACGCCGCTCCATCCCGAGGTCACCGCCGCGCTGCGCGAATGCCGGCGCGCATTTGCAGGAGTGGCCATGTTCTCGGGGGTCGTCAATCTGCTGATGCTCGCCGGCCCGCTCTATATGCTTCAGGTCTACGACCGGGTGCTCACCAGCCGGAGCGTGCCGACCCTCGTCGTCCTCTCGATACTGCTGGTCGGCGCCTATGCGTTCCAGGGCGCTCTCGACCTCATCCGCTCGCGCGTGGTGGTGCGTGCCGCAGCCCTGCTCGATGGGCGCCTCGCGCACGCGGTCCATGGCGCGGTCATCAATCTCGCGGTCGGCACCAAGCATCGCGCGGAAGGACCGCAGCCCGTGCGCGACCTCGACCAGATCCGAACCTTCATGACCGGCAACGGGCCGATCGCCTTCATCGACCTGCCCTGGATCCCGGTATTTCTGTTCATCTGCGCGCTCGTTCATCCGTGGCTCGGCATCACCGCAACGGCGGGCGGCGTCGTGCTGTTCATGATGACGCTGTTGACCGAACGCGCCAGCCGCATCCCGGCGCGCGGCGTGGCGCAGGATGCCGGCACGCGCTCGGCAATGGTGGAGGCCAACCGGCGCAACGCGGAGACCATCACGGCGATGGGGATGGCGGGCTCGCTGGCGCAGCGCTGGTCGGCAATCAACAACCGCTACATCGCGGCCGCCGCCCGCCTGAGCGACGTGGCCGGCTCCTATGGCAGCTTGTCGAAGGTGCTGCGGCTGCTGCTGCAGTCGGCGATGCTCGGGCTCGGCGCCTATCTCGTCATCGGACAGGAGCTCGGCAGCGGCGCGATGATCGCGGCCTCCATCATGATGGGCCGCGCGCTCGCGCCGATCGAGACCACGATCGCCAACTGGCGCGCCTTCGTCGCCGCGCGCCAGAGCCTCGGGCGGCTGTCGGAGGCGCTCACGCGCGCCGTGCCCAAGCGCGCCGCCGACGCCCCCACCACCCTGCCCCGACCGGCGCGCAGCGTTGCGGTCGAGCAGCTTGCGGTCGCCGCTCCCGGCAGCGCGACACCGATCGTGCGGGGCGTGCAGTTCGGCCTCAATGCGGGGGAAGCGCTGGGCGTCATCGGTCCGAGCGGCGCCGGCAAGACCTCGCTGGTGCGCGCCTTGGTCGGCCTGTGGCGACCGCTCAAAGGCAGCGTGCGGCTCGATGGCGCCGCGCTCGACCAGTGGGACGGCGAGCTTCTCGGCCGCCATCTCGGCTTCGTGTCGCAGACGGTCGAGCTGTTCGACGGTACGATCGCGGAGAACATCGCGCGCATGAGCGTTGCGCCCGACGCCGAGGGCGTGATCCGGGCGGCCCGCGCGGCCGGCGCGCACGACATGATCCTGCGCCTTCCGTCCGGGTACGACACCAAGGTGGGCGAAGGCGGAGAAGCCTTGTCGGGAGGGCAGCGGCAGCGCATCGCGCTCGCCCGCGCGCTCTACGGCGAGCCGTTCCTGGTCGTGCTCGACGAGCCGAACGCCAACCTCGACACCGAAGGCGAAGCCGCCCTGCACCAGGCGATCGTGGAGCTCAAGACGCGCGGCGCCATCGTGGTGCTTATCACGCACCGGCCGGCGACGCTGTCTGCTTGCGACCGACTGCTTGTGCTCGCCGACGGCGTGCAGCAGGGCTTCGGACCGCGCGATGAGATCTTGCGCAAGTTGGTCATGCGCGCCGGCGCCTCGCAGGCGGCGGCCACGGGCAATTTGAAAGTAGTCGGCGACGGAGCCGTCGGAGGGCAGAAATGAACGCGACCGGGCACGATCCACGCCGCATGATCCGTAAGCTCAATCTCGCGGGTCTCACCATCAGCGTCGCCCTTGTTGGCGGCGTCGGCGGCTGGGCGGCGACGGCGCAATTGGCCGGGGCCGTGATCGCGCAGGGCACGATCGTGGTCGAATCCGACGTCAAGAAGGTGCAGCACCCGAGCGGCGGCGTGGTCGGCGAGATTTTCGTCAAGGAAGGCAGCGAGGTGGAAGAGGGCCAGGTCGTGTTGCGGCTCGACGACACGGTGACGCGATCGACGCTCGGCGTGGTGCAATCGCAGCTCTACGAGCTGGCCGCCAGGCAGGCGCGGCTGCTGGTGGAGCGCGACGATGGCGATGCGATCGCCTTCCCCGCGCAATTGACCGCCCGACGCGACGACGCCTCGGTCGCCACCGCAATCGCCGGCGAGGAGAAGCTGTTCGAATCGCGAGCGAGCGCGCGGCGCGGCCAGCGCTCGCAACTGCGCGAGCGCGTGGCTCAGACCAACGAGGAGATCCGCGGCCTCACGGCGCAACTCGCGGCCAAGGAAACAGAGCTCGACCTGGTCGGCAAGGAGCTCGTCGGGGTGACCGAGCTCTACCGCAAGAACCTCGTCTCGATCTCGCGCTATAGCCAGCTGCAACGCGACGAGACGCGGCTGCAGGGCGAACGCGGCCAGTTCATCGCCGACATCGCCCGCGCGCGCGGTAAGATCAGTGAAACCGAGCTGCAGATCATCCAGGTCGATCAGGACTTCCGCACCGATGTGCTCAAGGACCTGCGCGAGGCGCAAGGCAAGATCGCCGAGCTCAAGGAGCGGTTGACCGCCGCCGAAGATCAGCTCAAGCGCGTCGATTTGCGGGCCCCGCAGGCCGGCACCGTCCACCAGCTCGCGGTGCACACCGTTGGTGGGGTGATCGCCAACGGCGAAGTCATCATGCGGGTCGTGCCGCGCGCCGATCAACTGATCGTGGAGGCCAAAGTCGCTCCCTCCGATATCGATCAGGTGTCATGGGGAGCGCAGGCGGCGGTGCGCATCCTGGCGGGGAACCAGCGGACCACGCCGGTGCTGACCGGCGAGGTCACGCTGGTGTCCGCCGACATCGCGCGGGAGCAGCCGCGCGAGCAGCAAAATGTCGGCCAACCCGCGCAGCCCTACTACACGGTCCGCATCCGCCTGCCAGCGACGGAGGTCGCGCGCTTGCGCGACATTCACCTCGTTCCAGGCATGCCGGCCGAAGTCTTCATCCAGACTCACGAGCGCACCGCGCTGCAGTACCTGCTCAAGCCGCTGCACGAGCAGATCGCCCGCACCTTCCGCGAGCGCTGATCTAGTGCCCCGAACCCGAAGTTCGCATCAGAGGTCGCGAACTTCGGAATCGGGACACTAGCCGTCAAAAGGCGATGAACGTGACCGCCAACAGGACGGCGAGGTAGGCGACTGGAATTATCGATGCCGCCAGGGCGGCGCGTGGACAGCGCAACCACAGCAGCACCCAGGGCAGGAGCAGGCAAATCCCGGCGACGACCGGGAATGCCAGAATGCTCCAGAACACCGCCCACAGCAGCCGGCCGTCGCCGCCGGCGTCGAACATCATCGGCGACAGCATGGCCATCGAGGCGCCGAAACCCGTCAACGCGACGTTGAGGACGGTGAGCAAGCCGAGCGCGAGCTTCATGGCAGGTCCTACATCACCGACCCTTTGCACTCGCCATTGACGTTGCGGCGCGCGCCATAGCGCATCTTTAAGGGCTCAACGCACTCTACGAGCCAGGGTTGGTCGCCGGCACTAAGCAAAGATGGTATTAGCAGACAACAACAACGATCGAAGCTGCGCGGGCGAGCGGATCTTCACCGCCGGTCCCAACCGGAAGCGCTGCAAGGGGATGGAAGCGATGGAGGTCGGATTTCTCGGCACCGGTCGGATGGGCAAGGCCATGGCGGCGAACCTGCTCAAGGCCGGGCATCGCGTGCGGGCCTGGGACAAGTCGCGCGAGCCGCTGCGCGAGCTCGAGCGCGCCGGCGCCGAGATCGCCGCCGATGCGGCCGATGCCTTTCGCGGCGACGCGGTGATTGCGATGCTGCCGAACGATCAGGCACTGCGCGAGGTGTTCATCGCGGGAGATCTGCTCGGGCATGGACGCCCATCGACCGTGTCGGTCAACATGGGCACCGTTTCGCTCGATTGTGCCGATGAGCTCGTCGCCGCGCACGCGGCGCGCGGGATTCCCTATGTGGCGGCGACCGTGTTCGGACGCCCCGACGTGGCGGCAGCCGGCAAGCTCAGCATCATGACGGCGGGAGACGCCGGCGCGATCGACCGGGTGCAACCACTGTTCGACGCCATGGGGCAGAAGACCTATCGCGTGGGGAAAGAGCCGCGTCACGCCAACATCGCCAAGATCGCGGGAAACCTGATGGTGGCGAGCGCCATCGAGGCGATCGCGGAGGCGGCGGCGCTGCTGCGCAAATACGAGATGTCGGCGCCGGACGTGCTCGACGTGATCATCACATCGCTGTTCAACGTGCCGGTCTATCAAGGCTATGGCCGCGCCATCGGGCACCGGCAATATGTGCCGCCCGGCTTCGATCTCGTGCTCGGCATGAAGGACGTGAGCCTCGCGCTCAAGGCGGGTGAGCAGGCCAACGTGCCGCTCCCGTTCGCCAGCGTGCTGCGCGATGCCTTCATCGACGCCATGGCCAATGGCGACGCCGACAAGGATTGGTCGGCGATTGCGCGCGTCGCCGCGCGCAAGGCCGGTCTGCAAGATTGAAACATCAAATAGGTGCCGACGAGCACCGCGTGCAAGGGAGTGAAATCAATGTGGTGGAGGACAACGTCTCGACGCGCGTTGATGACGGCGGCGCTGCTGCTGCCGGCTGGCGTCTTCGGCGCGAGCGCGGCTAAGGCGGCCGATCCGATCAAGATCGGCTTTTCGATGCCCTTGACCGGCGGGCTGGCCTCGAACGGCAAGGCGATCCTCGCCGCCTACCAGATGTGGGAAGAGGACATCAACGCCAAGGGCGGCATCCTCGGCCGGCCGGTGAAGCTCGTCTATTACGACGACCAGAGCAATCCGTCGGTGGTGCCGGCGATCTATGCCAAGCTGTTCGACATCGACAAGATCGATCTTGTCTTCACCAGCTACGGCACCAACCTGTCGGTGCCGTCGATGCCGGTGGTGATCCCGCGCAACTACGTGTTGCTCGGATTGTTCGCGCTCGCGGTGAACAGCGAGTTCAACTATCCGTATTATTTCTCCATGTTCCCGGCCGGACCCGATGCGGTACGAGAATTCTCCCGCGGCTATTTCGAGATAGCCAAGGAGCAGCAGCTGCAGACGGTCGCCATCGCCGGTGCCGACTCGGATTTCGCCAAGAAGGCGGCCGACGGCGCCCGCGACAACGCGACCAAGATGGGCTTCAAGATCGTCTACGACCGCAGCTATCCGCCGAACACGGTCGATTTCGCTCCGATCATCCGTGGCATCCAGGCGAGCAATCCGGACTTCGTCTATATCGCGTCGTATCCGACCGAGACCGTCGGCATCACCCGCGCGGCGAGCGAGATCGGCCTGAAGACCAAGCTGTTCGGCGGCGGCATGGTCGGGCTGCAATACGCCGCGATCAAGACCCAGCTCGGCGAGCTGCTCAACCGCATCGTCGATTACGACTTCTACGTTCCGGAGCCGACGGTGCCGTTCAAGGGCATCGAAAGCTTCCTCGCCCGCTACCAGGCCAAGGCGCCCTCGATCGGCGCCGATCTGCTCGGCTATTTCATCCCGCCCTTCGCCTACGCCAACGGTCAGGTGATCGAGCAGGCGGTGACGGCGGTGGGCAGCCTCGACCAGAAGAAGCTCGGCGAATACATCAAGACCCACAGCTTCGATACCATCGTGGGCAAGGTCGAATACGCGCCCAACGGGGAATGGAAGAACCCGCGCGTCCTTTGGGTGCAGTATCAGAACGTTAAGGGCAGCGGGCTCGATCAGTTCAAGCAGGCTGGCACGCAGGTGATCGTCTACCCGAAGGAGCTCGCCTCCGGGAAGCTGGAGCTGCCGTATTCGGAGCGGCGCTGAGGGAGGCTGCGGCGTGCTTTCGGATCAGCTGCCGAGCCGATAACTCCGGATGGTCTCGGTGCCGCACGCGGTGCAGGCAAACCTGATCTCCTCGCGTCGATCCAGGACCTCAATGGTCCGGATGCGCATCGGCGCGCGGCAGCACTGACAAGGCGGAAGAATTGGACGGGCTTCAGAGGCTACGGCTTGTGGCTGCATGTCCCCTCCCAGGCAGCGGTCGTCGGCCCAACATTAGGACTCCGCGCAAGGCAAAATTTGGACAAGCCGGGCGAAATGGGCGAAGCGCGTTATAGGCCCGCGTTTTCAGTCGGATAGCCGACGCAGCCCCCACTGGCGGGGCGGAGCCGCGGCCGCAGATCGCCCCATTGGCGGCCGCCCCACGGCGGATTTGCCATGCCGTATGACCGCCGCATGGTATCCTTCGACCGATGAACCGGCGCGCACAAGCCGGTCGAAAAAGCAGGTCGAACAGGGAGGATCAAACCATGACTTCAGCATATTTGCATCGCCTGGCGGCGGGCGTCGGCGCGACGATGTTGCTGGTGGTGACCGCGGCGCCGGCCCTGGCGCAGCAGCCGAAATACAAGCCGCTGGTGGTACGCGCGCCTGATGCGGTCACCATCGCGGCCCAGGAGTGGGGCAACCCTGCCGGGCCCGAAATCCTGTTCATTCATGGCTTCTCGCAGGCCTCGCTGTCGTGGCAGCGCCAGGTCGAGAGCGAGCTCGCCAAAGAATTCCGCATGGTGACCTACGACCTGCGCG
>JBKPUA010000369.1:0-3688 GCA_046735815.1 Pseudomonadota bacterium | reverse complement strand
CCTGAGGGCTCGATGGCGACGATGGCCTTGACCAGCTGCGGCCGGGCATCGGCGATCAGCCAGCCGAAGGCGCCGGATTGGGAATGGGTGAGCACGATCGCCGGCCCGATCTTATCGAGCAGCGCCGCGCCGGCATCGCGGTTGCGCTCCTGGGTCAGCTCGTTGGAGACGACGGTCTCCATCTGCGTGGCGTAGAAGGCGTCGAAGATCGGATCGCCCTTCTGACCCTTGTTCGGTCCCTCGCCCGGCCATTGCGTCTGCAGCTTCGCCTGCGGCCAGGTGCCCTTGACCGCGTTGGCGGTGAACTGGAACGCCTCCTGCTCGGCCGTGAACATGCGGGTGGCGCCGTCGCCGGGATGCCAGGCGGAGCGACCGCGCATGGGCTGGTCGATCATGTAGACCACGTAGCCCTGCTCGACGAAGAATTCCGCCCAGCCTTTGCGGCCGTCCGGCGTTCCCATCCAGTTGGTCGCGGTCTGCGCCGCGCCATGGATGAGCACCAGCGGATAAGGCCGGCGCACGTCCTTGGGCGCGAGCACCTCGACATAGATTTGGCCCTGCATGATCTCCTTGCCGGGCTCGCCGGTATATTTGCCGCCGACGTAGAAATAGCCGCGCTGGGCGACCGCCGACTGATCGACGGTGGGCACCGGCAGCTTGGGCGGCTCTGCCTTGACCGGCGCCGAGAGGATGAGCGCGAGCGTGGCGCAAGAGACGGCACAGGCGATGCGCGAGGTCATCGCGCGAGCAATGGCGCTGGTCATGGCTTTCCTCCCCGTGGCCGCATGAGTGCGGCACATTTCAAATTTTAAGAAAGCCGAGCGTGACGCTCGCAGTCCGACGTTGTCAATAGACGCGCAACGGCGAGTGGGACGCGAATACCAAAAGCGTCCTGCCCACTCGAAGTGGGCTGGTCAAAGGTGGGGAATCTCGGCGCGCACGTAGTGCAGCGAGGAGCAGACCGGCTCGAATCCGATCTTGGCGTAGCACCGATTGGAAAACGGATTGCGCAGATCGGTGTAGAGACACGCGACGCGCTTGCCCTGCGCGAAGGCGAGCTCGACGACCGCGGCGGTGACCGAGCCGGCATAGCCGTGGCCGCGCAAGGCCGGCGGCGTGTACACCGCGGCGATCGCCGCGCCGTGTCGCGTGCGGCGCACGATGCCGGCCATGGATACCGGCTCGCCATCGACGATCCAGAACATGTGGCGGCCTTCGCCTACGGCCTTGGTCAGGTACTCGCGGTCCGGCGCCGAGTCGTGCGGCACGGCTTCGCGCATGAATGCAAGGATCCAATCGGCGAACAGCGACGCGTCGGCAGCGCCGACCAGCCGGGCGTGACCGGTAGTGCCTGGATAGCGTGGCGGTCCGCTCAGCGCATGAATCCGTTGCGGGATCGGCGGCAGAAATTCGATCCCGAGCGCAGATGCGCGATCGACGAAGTATTGCGCCGTCAGATCCGGACCGACCACGCCGGGGTAGTCGAGGTCTATGGTGGCCTCGGCCAGCGCGCGCGCCTGCGCCTCGTTGAGGTCCCCGAGGACGATTGGACGGTTCGGCCACTGCACGGCGCATTGGGCGGGCGCGCCGAGCGACCATTGCCGGATATCGATGCTCGCATCGGACAGAAGCCGGGCGAGAATGAACAGAATGAGATTGTGCCGCGCCTCATCCGCCTCCAGCGCCGGCAGGTGATATTCGACGAAATCGCGCGGCTGCATGCTCAGTTTGCGGCCTCAAGTTGGACATCTCCCCAGGTCCGAGAAGTCCCAGAAGCTGACAATCAATCGGCAATGCCTTCCCGGCCTTCTATCGCCATCAACGTCGCAGTTAAAAGAGCGATGAGCTGTTCTTTTCCTTCGTTTTCGGCAAAAACTTCTGTCTGAGCGAGAGTGAGCGTGCGGCCCGCTTTGACCACCTTACCGCGAGCGATAAGGCGCTCGCCCCTCGCCGGAGCTAAAAGGTTGATCTTGAACTCTGCGGTTAGGACGCCCCGGTTCATCGGGATCACGCTGAGAGCAGCATAGCCTGCCGCAGTATCTGCGATAGCACTGACCGCTCCCGCATGCACAAAGCCATGCTGCTGTGAGAGCTCTGGCTTGGGCACGAGTACGATTTCGACCTGGCCTGACGTTACTTTGCCGAGCGTGGCTCCAAGCGTCCGCATTAGGCCTTGCTTGGCAAAACTCATTCGAACCCGTTGATCAGCACTGGTGGCATCATTGGTCACTTTTCGTACTCCAGTCACACTGGCCGTCGCTATCGAGACGCCTGATGGATGACCTTCACAGACTTACCGGAACGGCGGCTCGTCGAAGGAGCGCAGCTTGCGCGAATGCAGGGTGTCCTGCCGCTCGCGCAAGAGGTCGAGCGCCTTGAGCCCGATCTCGAGATGCTGCGCGACCGCGCGTTCATAGAAGGCATTGGCCGCGCCCGGCAGCTTGATCTCGCCGTGCAGCGGCTTGTCGGAGACGCAGAGCAAGGTGCCGTAGGGCACGCGCAGGCGATAGCCGTTGGCGGCGATGGTGCCGCTCTCCATGTCGAGCGCGATGGCGCGCGAGAGATTGAAGCGCCGGCTCTCCTGGGTGTAGCGCAGCTCCCAGTTCCGGTCGTCGATGGTGACCACCGTGCCGGTGCGAAGCCGTTGCTTGAGCGCCTCCTCCGGCTCGCCGGTGACGAGCGCCGCCGCATCTTGCAGTGCGACCTGCACCTCGGCGAGCGCCGGGATCGGCATGTCGGGCGGGACCAGCGCGTCGAGGATGCGGTCCTGGCGCAGATAGGCGTGCGCCAGCACGTAGTCGCCGATCTGCTGCGACTGGCGCAGGCCGCCGCAATGGCCGACCATCAGCCAGCAGTTCGGCCGCACCACCGCCAGATGATCGGTGATGTTCTTGGCGTTGGACGGACCGACCCCGATGTTGACCAGCGTGATACCCGCCCGGTCGGGTGCGACGAGGTGGTAGGCCGGCATCTGAAAGCGATGCCAGGCGCTTGCCGTGATCGCCACGTCCGCCTCGTCGCGCGTGCTGCCGCGGCGGATCTCGCCGCCGCCGGGCAGCACGATTTTTTCGTAAAGATCGTCGGCGCCGAGCCGGCGCAGTCCCCAGCCCACGAACTGATCGACGTAGCGATGATAGTTGGTGAGCAGGATCCAGCTCTGCACGTTGCGCCAGTCGCTGCCGGTGTAGTGCACGAGACGATGCAGCGAGAAATCGACGCGCGCCGCGTCGAACAATGCGAGCGGGTACGGTCCGCCTTGCTCCGCCGTCCACTGTCCGTCGGCGACCTCGTCGCCGATGAGACGAAGCGCCGGCGTCGGAAAATGCTGCGCGAGCTCGATCGCGGTTACGCCGCGCTTGGCGATGTCCTCGACCCGCTCCAGCACGTAAGGGTACGCAATCTCCCGGCTGCTGATGCCGACCTCGATCTCTGCGTCGTACTCCGTGACCAGCGGCACGAGCTGCTCGAGCAGGTAGCTGCGGAAGTGCCGCGGATGGGTGACCGTCGTCTCGTAGACGCCGGGCTGCTGGAACTTGGCGAAGGCGCGGCGGGTGCGCGCGGCGGCTCCGATGTGGCGGCAGGTGACCCGCAATAGCGGGTAACGAAAGGCGGCACGCTCCTCGCGCGTCGGCGGCATGCCGGTTGCGAGATAGCGGTCGAGCGCGCGGCTCAGCGCTGCGCAAGACGC
>JBKPUA010000368.1:0-4187 GCA_046735815.1 Pseudomonadota bacterium | reverse complement strand
GGCCAGGGGCCGACCGCCTCGAGCGAGCGGCGATCGATATCCACGACGACCACGCGAATGCCGCGCGGACGATCAACCGCCGGGCGCCAGCGCTCCGTGGCGAGCACCAGATCGAACGCGAATTCGCGCACGCCGTCGCGCCAACGGGCGGGCGACAGCAGGTCGACTGCCAATACCGCACCGATCGCCGCAAGGCCGGCGGCCAGCGGTATCAATTGCGCTCGCAATCGCTCCAACATCTCGCTTGCGTCAAGGGGGCCGGCGTTGCGCAGGCATGCCCGAACCGTTTACCACGTCATTCGACGCTTGCGAGCGCGGCGCGCACGCGCTCGGGCCGCCATGGTGCGGCGGGCGTCGGCGCGTCGCCGGGGCGAGGGATGTTGGTGCCCTCGCCGGCCCGCAGCAAGACCTGCTTACCTGCCGCCGAAACCGCCACGCTGCCACGCTCGACGAACACGCCGAACACGTCGTTGCTGGGACCGGCGAAGAAGCGCGTGCCGCGCACGGCGATCAGGCCATAAGCGCTCTTGATCCGCGTCGGTACCGGTGGGCTTCCCGCCGGTCGGTTGAACAGGACCGGTCCCGCCTGCAGCGTAATCTCGCCGCCGGCATCGACGAGCAGGCGGTCGATCGTCAGGCGCGCCTTCTGTCCCAGCCGCAACGTCGTGTCCTTACCGAGATTGAGCGTGAGGCGCGAGTCCGCCCCCGTGCCCACAAGGTCGTTGATGAAGAGCGGCGCGGCGCGACTGAGACTGCGACGCTGGGCGCGGGCTTCCGCAAATGCCTCGCCGTTGATCTCCTCGACCGAGCCGGCCTGCTCCGTCGTTTGCGCCCGCGCGCCATCCGGCACGGCGACCACGACGCCGATGGCGGCGGCCAGAAGCGAACGACGGTCGAGCGCGCGTCTGCGGGATTCGTCCTGCTGTCGCACCGAGGTCCTCCTCTCGTTCGGATGGACTGCACTCTCCGGTTATGGACGGGCTTTGCGGTGATCTCAGCCAGCGTATAGCAATTTGCGACGCCCGAGACATGCGGCCATCGGGCCGCACCACCCTCGGCGACCGCTTGCACGCTATCGGTTTGGGGTTACCTTCGCGGTCGACAATGCTGACCGTGAGATCGATGGCAGCGTTTGCGTTGTCGTTGCTGGCCGCCGCCGCATGCGGCATGCCGGCCGCAGCGGCGGTCGTGCGCGTGCTGGCGAGGGAAACCGGCATCGCGGTGTCCGTCGATGGGAATGGAACCTTCGAAGTCGCGGCCCGCAGTCCCGCCTGGAGGTTCGCCGGGAGCATCGGTTCGCCGCTCGCCGATCCGGTCGCGCGAGGAGGTAAGGATCGAGCCGGTGAGTACCGCGAGGTCGAGTTCAAATATCGAGCGGCCGAGGGAGCGGCGCGGCTCGGCGCAATCCGCGTCTACCGGCATCGCCCCGTCGTGGTCTTCAAGCGCGTGTTCCTGACCGCGGGCAAGACCAGCGAAACGTTTCCATCGCTTTCGTCCTATCCGCGCGATCTCCATCATCTGACCTACACGTCGACATTCGGCGGCTTCAGCTTCGAGCGGTTCGGAACCGATGGCCCCTGGCTCTTTTTCGACGATCAGGCCAACACCTTCATTTTCTCACCCGCCTCCCACTATATGAACGCCGCATTGTCGTTCGGTCCGCAGCGCGCGCTGGTCAGCGGGATAGCCACCGATGGCGAGGACATTCCGCAAGGTTTTGTGACGACGAGCGCGCTGGTGGTCGCCCCCGGCGTCAATCGCGCCTTCGAGATCTGGGGCAGCTTCCTCACCGATCTCGCCGGCAAAAAGCGCCCCGCCAATGATGCCGATGTCAGCCTGAAGTATCTCGGCTATTGGACCGATCACGGCGCGGCGTACTACTACCGATTCGAGGAAGCGCTCGGATATGCGAAGACGCTGCTCGCCGTGCGCGACCAGTTCCGGAAGATGAACATCCCCCTGGGCTACGTTCAGCTCGACAGCTGGTTCTATCCGAAAGGACGTGAGGGTACGTGGAGGAGCGGCGATCCGCTTGGAGGCGGTACCTATCGCTATGAGGCGTCGCGCGAGCTCTTCCCCGACGGCCTTGCGGCCTTCTGGCGGCAACTCGATCTCCCGCTCATCACCCACAATCGCTGGATCGATGCGGCCAGCCCGTATCGCAAGACGCACGCCATCTCCGGCAACGTCTCCATCGATCCGACGCTTTGGGCCGAGTGGATGCGCTACCTGCGCGCCGCGGGCGTGCGCACCTACGAGCAGGATTGGCTTTCCGGCCCGGCCGTGCCTGCGCGCGATCTGACCGCGGGTGAGCAGTTCATGGACATGATGGCGCAGGCCGCGGAGAAAGAAGGCCTCGCCCTGCAGTACTGCATGCCGCTGCCGCGGCATTTCCTGCAGGGCACGCGCTATTCCAATCTCCTGACCATTCGGGTGAGCGGCGACCGCTTCGAAAAGCAGCAATGGCCGTCCTTTCTCTTCAACGGGCGGCTCGCGAGCGCGCTCGGTGAATGGCCGTGGACCGACGTGTTCATGAGCTCGGAGACCTCGAACCTCCTGCTGTCGACGCTTTCGGCTTCGATGGTCGGCGTCGGCGACGCGCTCGGAGAGTTCGATCGCGAAAATCTTCTGCGCGTCGTGCGTGCCGACGGCGTGATCGTAAAGCCGGACGATCCGATAACTCCGATCGATCTGACTTATGTCGAGCAGGCCAAGGATGCGCAAACGCCGATCATCGCGGCGGCGCGCACGCGCCACGACGGGGCAACAACGTCGTACGTTTTCGCATTTGGACAGAACGCACCGACGCGCCCGGCGCGGTTCTCGCCCGCGGCCCTCGGTTACACCGGCCCAGTCTATGCCTACAATTACTTCGATCGGACAGGTAGATACCTGCAGCCATCGGAGGCCATCGAATTGACCGTTCCCGACAGCGGCACCTATTGGATCGTGGTGCCGGTCGGACGATCGGGCGTGGGATTTCTCGGCGACGCGGACAAGTTCGTATCGAACGGCAGGAGTCGGGTCGTGCGCATTCGGGACAGCGGCGCGCTGACCGCACGGATAGCGTTCTCCGCCGACGAAAGCCGGCTGCGGCTGTACGGATTTTCGCTCGCCCGCCCTGATGTGCGAGCGACAGAAGGAACAATTGAGAGTCTCGCCTATGATCCGCAAAGCCGACTGTTTCACTTCAATTTGGTTGCGCAGCCGGGCACATCTCCGGTCGTGACCTTGCGCGCCCTGGCCGGTTCTGGGAACCGCCGGCCTCGGTGATCCACGGTCCGTCATTTACTTTTTGTGCGTCAGGCGACTGACACCGTGTGCCAAATCGTGCCATGGTTCGCCTGCGTCATGAACCGCAGCGCGGAACCTGTTCGCATGCGACCCCATCGCATCCTGTGCCGAACCATCTTGGTGCTCGCGGCAGCTCTGCTTGCCGCCTCTGCGCCGCCGGCATTCGCCCAGCCGAGCCGCGTCGCTGAGATCGCGAACTATGATGGTCCCGACCGCGAGCAGCGGCTCATCGAAGGCGCCAAGCGCGAGAAGGAGCTCACCTTCTACGCCTCCGTGCCGACTGACGACATCGCCGCACTAGTCGCGGCCTTCGACAAGAAGTATGGCGTCAAGGTCAAAGTCTGGCGCGCCGATTCGGAAGGATTCCTGCAGCGCATCATTGGCGAGACCAGGGCCCGCCGCTTCGAAGTCGACGTCATGGCCGGCGCGAGCTCGGCGCTCGAGCCGCTCTATCGCGAGAACCTGCTGCAGGAGATGAAATCACCCAATTTCGCCGACATCATCCCCGAGGCAATCCCGCCGCATCGCCAATGGACGGCGATCTATCTCAATACGTTCGTCCAGGCCTACAACACCAATCTCATCAGCAAGGATAGTTTGCCGCGGAGCTATCGCGACCTGGTCAAGCCGGAGTGGAAAGACAAGCTCGGAATCGAGGCGGAGGATTTCGACTGGTTCGCCCAGGTGGTCACCGACCTCGGCGAGGCGCAAGCGCTGCGGCTGTTTCGCGAGATCGTCGTCACCAACGGCATTTCGGTGCGCAAGGGTCACAGCCTGCTCACCAACCTCGTCGCCGCCGGCGAGGTGCCGCTTGCGCTCACGGTCTACGACTTCCTGGCCGCGCAAGCCAAGAGCAAGGGCGCGCCGCTCGACTGGTTGATGATTCCGCCGGC
>JBKPUA010000367.1:0-26755 GCA_046735815.1 Pseudomonadota bacterium | reverse complement strand
TCCATGCGCGCGGCGATGTCCATGTTGTGGGTGGCGACGACGACAGCGAGACCGGAGGCGTGCACCAGCTGGGTGAGCGCGGAGAACACGTGCTCGGAGGTGCGCGGGTCGAGATTGCCGGTCGGCTCGTCGGCGAGCAGGATGCGCGGCGCATTGGCGACCGCGCGTGCGATCGCCACCCGCTGCTGCTCGCCGCCCGAAAGCTCCGCCGGCCGGTGCGTGAGGCGCTCCTTGAGCCCGAGATAGGCAAGCAGATCGGTCGCGCGGCGAGCCGCCTCGGCCTGCGAGAGGCCGCGTATCATTTGCGGTATGACGACGTTCTCGAGCGCGGAGAACTCCATCAGCAGATGATGGAACTGGTAAACGAAGCCGACCTCGCTGCGACGAATGCGCGTGCGCTCGGCATCGGAGAGCTGCGAGGTCGCGACCTGGTCGATATAGACCTCACCGCCGTCGGGGTGCTCGAGCAGCCCGGCGATGTGAAGGAGCGTCGACTTCCCGGCGCCCGAAGGCGCCACCAGCGCCACCGACTGTCCCGGCCAGATCGCGAGCTCGGCGCCGCGGAGGATTTCCAGCACCACGTCGCCTTGGCGGTAATGCCGGTCGATGCCGTGCAGGAACAGGATCGGTGGCTCCTGCGCGCGCGGCCGCACGTCCCGCTCCATCCGGGTCTCGCGGTTGAGCGTCGCGTCATTCATAGCGGAGCGCCTCGACCGGATCGAGGCGCGCCGCGCGCCAAGCGGGATAGAGCGTCGCCAACAGCGACAGCGCGAGCGCCATCACCACCACTGCCGTGGTCTCGCCGGCATCGAGATCGGCCGGCAGCTTGGAGAGGAAATAGAGCTCGGGCGAGAACAGCTCGGTATTGGTCAGCCACGACAGGAACCGGCGGATCGACTCGATATTGAGGCAGATGACCAGCGCAAGGAGGAAGCCGACGAGCGTGCCGACCACGCCGACCGACGCGCCGGTCATCATGAACACGCGCATGATCGCGCCCTGGGTCACGCCCATGGTGCGCAGGATGCCGATGTCGCGGCCCTTGTCCTTGACCAGCATGATCAGGCCGGAGGTGATGTTGAAGGCCGCGACGATGACGATGATGGTCAGGATCAGGAACATCACGTTGCGCTCGACCTGCAGGGCATTGAAGAAGGTCGAGTTGCGCTGGCGCCAGTCCACCATGAAGATTGGGCGGCCGGCGGCCTCGCTGATGAGTTTGCGGTAGCGGTCGATCTGGTCCGGCTTGTCGACATAGACTTCGATGGCGGTCACGTCGCCGGCGCGGTTGAAATAGGCCTGCGCCTCAGGCAGCGGCATGAACACGAACGCGGAGTCGTATTCCGACATGCCCACCTCGAACACCGCCGCGACCTTGTAGGGCTTGATGCGCGGTGTCGTGCCCATCGGGGTCACCGCCCCGCGCGGCGCCACCAGGGTCACGCTGTCGCCCACCCGCAACGAGAGCTGATCGGCGAGCCTTTTCCCGATCGCCACGCCCTGACCGGTGTCGAAGCCTTCGAGCGTGCCCTGCCGGATGTTGTTGGCGACGGAGGGAAGCTTGGCGAGCTCGGCGGCGCGCACGCCGCGCACCAGCACGCCGGAGGCATTGAAGGGAGACGACGCCAGCGCCTGTCCCTCAACGATCGGTGCGGCCAGGATCACGCCGGGCACGTTGGCGACGCGCTCGGACACCGGCTCCCAGTCGGTGAGCGGCTGCTCCAGCGGCTGGATCAGGAGGTGGCCGTTGAGCCCCAGGATCTTGTCCAGCAGCTCCTTGCGAAAGCCGTTCATCACCGCCATGACGATGATGAGGGTGGCCACCCCGAGCATGATGCCGAGGAAGGAAAATCCAGCATTGACCGAGATAAAGCCCTCCTGCCGCCGCGCCCGCAGGTAGCGTAGCGAGAGCATCCATTCGAACGGGGCGAACGGGTGGGTGCTGATTGGCTCGGTCATCGGTGTGCTCCCCGCCCCCCGGTTGTCACACGATTCTGGCCGTTTCGGGCCGTTCCGCGGCCGCAAGATCACAGGTTTTCACGTCCCCAGCCGGTGGATCGCATCGTCCGGGCTCATCAGCTCCCGGCTGCCGTCGGCGCGTTGCTTGACCTCGACCTTGCCCTCGGCGAGCCCCCTCGGCCCGACCATGATCTGCCAGGGAATGCCGATGAGGTCGGCGGTGGCGAATTTCGCGCCGGGCCGCTGGTCGAGATCGTCGTACAGCACGTCGATGCCGCGCGCGGTGAGCTCGCGGTAGAGCCGCTCGCAGGCCGCATCGGTGTCGGCGCCGCCCTGCTTGAGATTGAGGATGGCGACCCGAAACGGCGCCACCGCTTCCGGCCATTTGATGCCGGCGTCGTCGTGAAACGCCTCGATGATCGCGCCGACCAGACGAGACACGCCTACCCCGTACGATCCTCCGTGGATCGGCCGTTCCACCCCGTCGGGTCCTGCCACCACGGCCTTCATCGGCTCGGAATACTTGGTGCCGAAATAGAAGATCTGCCCCACCTCGATGCCGCGCGTATGCAGGCGCTTGTCGGCCGCCACCTCGCGCTCGAAGCGAGCGGCATCGTGCACGTCTTCGGTCGCGGCGTAGAGGCTCGTCCACGGGCGGATGTGCGGCGTGAGATCGGCGTCGTAATCGATGCCCTCCCCGGGAATGGGAAGATCGAGCACGTCCTTGTTGCAGAACACCCCGGACTCGCCGGTCTCCGCCAGAATGATGAACTCGTGCGAGAGATCTCCGCCGATCGGTCCTGTCTCCGCCGCCATCGGGATGGCTTTGAGCCCCATACGCGCAAAGGTGCGCAAATAGGCGACGAACATCTTGTTGTAGGACAGCCGCGCCGCCGCCTCATCGAGATCGAACGAATAGGCGTCCTTCATCAGGAATTCGCGGCCGCGCATCACGCCGAAACGCGGGCGCTGCTCGTCGCGGAATTTCCATTGGATGTGATAGAGGATCTTGGGCAATTCGCGATAGGAACGAATGTAGGCGCGGAAGATCTCGGTGATCATGTCCTCGTTGGTCGGACCGTACAGCATGTCGCGTTCGTGGCGATCCTTGATGCGCAGCATCTCCGGGCCATACGCGTCGTAACGTCCGCTCTCGCGCCAAAGGTCGGCCAGCTGCAGCGTCGGCATCAGAAGCTCAATGGCGCCGGCACGATCCTGTTCCTCGCGCACGATCTGCTCGATCTTCTTGAGCACGCGGAAGCCGAGCGGCAGCCAGGCGTAGATGCCGGCGGCCTCCTGGCGGATGAGCCCCGCGCGTAACATAAGGCGGTGGGACACGATCTCCGCCTCTTTCGGCGTTTCACGCAGGATCGGCAGGAAGTAACGGGACAAACGCATGGGATCGAGAATCGCTTTTTGTGGAGGCGCGCCGAGTGAAACCGGATCGGCGGCGGAAACACAAGGGCTATCAAGGCCTTCGGTTGGGCATTAGCACTGTTTTGGGGAGCTACATTGTCTTTTATGGTGCGCCGCAACTCAAATCATAAGGTATTCTACGTCTCGCCGGCGTTTTACTTTTCGGTGACAAGTCAGCAAAGATCAGATAAAGTTGCAAATGCGAGGTCGGGGTGCAAAGCAAGTTGCCGCCACCGGCCGCGCGGTCCAAGTCTTGGGAGGACAAGCCGGCGCAAAGCCGGGAAAACGTCTCGATCGACGCCAACACTTCGAGGCGAACGCTTAGCGCTTAGTAAATTTGCGTATCGGAGCAGGGCCTCGGGCCCTGCTCTTATTTTTGGCCAAGCGCAAAGTCCTGTTGGGCAGCCGCCCCGATCATAGGGTCCTCGCGGAAACTTGTTCGAACCAGTGCGGCCGAGGCGTCACTAACCGCCCAGGTGGATGTTCATCCGCGAGGAGGTTTTCATGCGGACTATCATTGTCGTCGCGGCTGGGCTCGCCGGGCTGGCCGCTCTCTCCGTCACCAGCATTCCGGCGCGCGCCGACGGCACATGGTGCGCCCGCGACACTCGCGGCGGCACCAATTGCGGCTTTCACTCTTTCGCGCAGTGCCAGGCCGACATCAGCGGCATCGGCGGATCGTGCAGCCCCAACCCGGCCTTTGTGGCTCCCGGTGCCGGTTATGCCGCCTATCCCGCCTATGGGCGCCGCCGCGGACGCGAGTGGTAGGCCTCAAGCCATCTCGATCAATTGGCGTCACGCTTGGGGCCTTCTACCGTTTGGCAATGGTAGAAGGCCCTACGTCAATGGTTGCGCGTCTCACGGCGGATTGATCCCGAGCAGCGCGGCGAGGTCGTCGAGCGTGATCAGTCGATACGTGTAGACGACGTGCCAGAGCGCATATACGAGCGCCGCAATGATTGTCGTCCAGACGAGCTTGCGCTTGAGCCGCGGGATCTGCGGGGCGCCGGGATCGCTGCCGGGCGCAATCTCGCCGCCTTCATGCTGGCTGCGTACGCCCCACGGCAGAACCGCGAACAGCACCACCCACCAGATGATGAAATAGATCGCGATGGACGTCGCGAGCGACATGGCTCATCCGAGTAGGCGGTGCAACCTCACGCCTCCTCGATCTCGACCAGCGTCCCGCAAAAATCCTTGGGATGCAGGAACAGCACCGGCTTACCATGGGCGCCCATTTTGGCCTCGCCGTCGCCCAGCACGCGCGCGCCTTGCGCCTTGAGCTGATCGCGCGCGGCGCGGATGTCCTCGACCTCGTAGCAGACGTGATGAATGCCGCCGTCCGGGTTGCGTTCGAGAAACTTTGCGATCGGCGACGCCGCTCCGAGCGGCTCGAGCAGCTCGATCTTGGTATTGGGCAGCGTGATGAACACCGTGGTCACACCATGCTCGGGCTGCGGCACCGGCTCGGAAACCTCGGCGCCGAGCGTCTGACGATAGATGTTGGAAGCCTTGGCGATATCGCGGACCGCAATCGCCACGTGGTTGAGCCGTCCGATCATGCGTCTCTCCTGCGGCCCCGGCGCAATCCATCCATAGCCCGCTTGCGCCAGCACCGCCAGCGCATCACGACTACTCACTGTCGGGCCGCGCCTTCGCAAGGAGGCCGAGCTCGTCGAGCACCGCGCGCATGTCGGTGCGCTCGCGTTCGAGGTATGCGCGCAAGTCGGCGCCATCGAGATACATCGCGGTCCAGAGGTGACGCTCGAGATCGCGACGCCATTGCGCGGTTCGGGTCGCGGCCGCGAGCGTCGTCTGCCAGAACGCGGTTTCCGCCGCGCTGAGCCGCGGCGGACCACTTGCGCCTCGCCAGGAACCAACGATGCAATCGACCCCCTGCTCGCTCCAGGTCAGCACCTCGGCATAGGGCCCGGGAAGGCGCGCCGGGGAGGATAAGCCGATGGCGCGTAGCGCCCCCGCTTCGAGCTCCGGCACGGCGCTGGCCGCCGTGATGGCGCCGACCTCGGCATGGCCTGCGACCACGTCGGCCACGGCGTCGAGTGCGGTGTCGAACACGCGAATATCCGGCGCGCCGGTATCCCCGCCGGCATGCCGGATCACCTTGGCGACGGCAACATGATTGGAATTGCCGAGCGAGGTCGAGAGCGCGATGCGCACGGCGGGTGCGCCCGGTGCAAACCGCCGGACGAGATCGGCGCCGCTCTTGATCGGCGCGTCGGCGCGCACCACGAAGGCAATGTATTCCGAGTAGAGGATGGCGAGCGGCACGAACCGGATTGGATCGACGGTGGTCACGCCGGTGAGATAATCCGCCAACATGTTGGGCGAGCTCACTCCGATCACGTGGCCGTCGCCGGCGAAGCCCTCGATATGGCGCCACGCCTTGCGCCCGCCCTCGCCGCCGACATTGACCACGTTGACCGGCACTTCGACCAGTCGATTGGCGACGATCGCGTCCTGCAGCGCCCGCGCCGAGCGGTCGAGCCCGCCGCCCGGCGGCGTGCCCGCCACGATCTCGATCGCGCGCTGGGGCTTCCAGCTCATCGACTGTTCGCCGGTTTCATCGATCCCAGCACGCGCGCCCAGAGGTCGACCTCCTTGCGCATGAAATCCTCGAACTGCGCCGGCGAGCGCTGTGCCAGCGGTACCACGTCGTATCCGAGGTCCGCGAACCGTTTGACGACGACTGGATCATCCATGGCCACCGACAACGCCTGGTTGAGCTTGGTCACGATCGGGGCCGGAGTGCCCTTGGGGGCGGACAGGCCGTACCACACCGTGAGCTTGAAATCCGGCAAGCCCGCCTCGGCCGTGGTTGGAACGTTCGGCAGCATCGGCGAACGGGTCCCGCCGGTGACGGCATAGGCCCTAAGCGTGCCGGCTTTCGCATGCTCGACGATGTTGACTATCTGGTTGCACAAGAGATCGACGTTGCCGGCGAGAATGTCCTGGGTGGCTTGCGGCGTGCCGCGATAGGACACCAGGGTCGGCTTGACGCCGATCAGGGAGTGGAACACCGAGCAGGCGAGATTCGACACCGAGCCCACGCCGGCATCCGCCTCGGTGACGGTCCTCTCGTTCGCGCGCAGATAGGCAACGAGCTCAGCGAGCGTATTGGGCGGCAGATCGCGCTTGCCCACGATCACGACCGGAGTCGTATTGATGAGGCCGACCGACTCGAAGTCGAGCGCGCGATAAGGCGGATTGGGGTAAAGCTGCTCGACCGCGGCATGCGTTCCCGACCCCGAAATGACCAGCATGTACCCGTCCGGTGGCGCCTTGGCCACGCGCCCCGAGCCGATGGTGCCACCAGCGCCGGTGACGTTTTCGACCACGACTTGCTGGCCCAAAGCCTTGGACATCGGCGCCGCGATCAGCCGCGCCACCGTGTCGGAGGGGCCGCCGGCCTGAAACGGTGCCACGATGGTGACGAACCGCGTTGGATAATCCTGCGCCTGCGCGCCGGCAGTGCCGGCGCACAGCACCGCTGCAAGCCAAAGCATTGTTTTGATCATTGCTTCCTCCCTTGCGCCCGCATTCTCCGCGCGGATCAGACCTCGAGTACATGCACGTGGCAGGTGGGCTTCTTGTTCCAGGCGGCACTGAGCGCGGCGCGCACGGCACGCCGCACCGCCTCGGTGACGGCTTCGGGATCGCGCCGGCGCGCGCGCGGCATCGAGTCGAAGGCCTCGAGGGCAGCCTTGTAGACGGTGTCCTCCAGGCGATGGCCGAGCGTGTCCGCTTCGGGCATGCCGGTCAAAGTCACGCTCGGATGCACCATCAATTCACCGCGCTGGCTCACGGCGAGTGCAACCGACACGATGCCGGCAAAGCCGAGCCGGCGGCGGTCGGCAACGGTGCGCTCCTCGGCGCTGACAAGGAGCGTGCCGTCCTTGTAGAGCCGCCCCGCAGGCACCTCGTCGATCGTGCCCGCGGTGCCGGGCGCAAGCCGCACCAAATCCCCGTCGCGGCACACGACCACCTGCGGCACGCCGGCGCCGCGCGCGAGCTTGGCGTGCTCGGCCAGGTGCAGAGGCTCGCCGTGCGCCGGCACGAGGATCTGCGGCCGCACCCAGCCGATCAGCTCCTTGAGCTCGTCCACCCGCGGATGGCCGGAGACATGCACGAGGTGGGTGCGGTCGGTGATGACCTCGACGCCTTGCGAGACGAGGCCGTTGATCACCCGCGTCACCGCCTTCTCGTTGCCGGGAATGGCGCGCGAGGAAAAGATCACGCGATCACCGCGCGAGAACGCGACCTCGGGGTGGTCATCCTGCGCGATGCGCGAGAGCGCGGCACGCGGCTCGCCCTGGCTGCCGGTGCAGAGCGCCAGCACTTTGTCGGGCGGCAGATGCCCGTAGACCTCGACGGAGCGGAATTCCTGGATGCCATCGAGATAGCCGGTCTCGCGCGCGACCTGCACGATGCGCTCCATGGCGCGGCCGACCACGACCACCTCGCGCTCGCAGGTGGCCGCGGCCTGCGCAACCGCGCGCAAGCGCGCCACGTTGGAGGCGAAGGTCGTGACCGCGACGCGCGCGGGAGCGCCGCGGATGAGCTCGGCGAGACATTTGGCCACGTCGGCTTCCGATGGCGAGCGCCCTTCCCGATAGGCGTTGGTGGAATCGCCGATCACGGCGAGACAGCCCGCATCGCCAAGTGCGCGCAGCTTGACTTCGTCGGTCGGCAGCCCGAGCGGCGGAGTCGGGTCGATCTTCCAGTCGCCGGTGTGGAGCACGGCGCCGAGCGGCGTACGGATGATGAGGCCGTTCGATTCCGGGATCGAGTGGGCCATGGACACGAGCTCGATGTCGAACGGTCCGAGCGTGAACCGGCCGCCGAGCGGCACGATGTTCACCGGGATGTCGGGCGCACCCGGCTCGCCTTCCTGTTTGGCCTTGAGCAGCGCGGCGGTGAACGGCGTCGCGTAGACCGGCAGCTTGAGCCGCGGCCACAGGTCGAGCAAGGCGCCGAAATGATCCTCGTGCGCGTGCGTGAGCACGATGCCGAGAAGGTTGCGGCGCTCCTCCACCAGGTAACGGATATCCGGCATGATGAGGTCGATGCCGGGAAGCGCATCGTCGGCGAAGGCGACGCCGAAATCGACCGCGATCCATTGCCGGCGCTGCTCGTCGCCGAAGCCATAGATCGCGAGATTCATGCCGATCTCGCCAATCCCGCCGAGCGGGGCGAAAACGAGCTCATCGGAGGGGCGAGCCATCACCGGTTTCCGATCACAACCCGGTGCCGCATGCGGGCGGCGTCAGCATGAATACGTCACCGGCGGCGATGGTGCTGGTGCTGCCATCGGGCAGGCGCAGCAGGAGGCCGCCGGTTTCATCGAGCGCTTCGAAGCGGCCGGTGACCTCGCGCTGCGCGAGGCGCACGCGCACCGTCTCGCCAACGCCCGCGGCGCGGGCGAGCCAGTCGCGGCGGATGCTCGAGAACCCCTTTGCCCCGCTCCATTGTACAAGACGCGCCTGCATCTTGTCCGCGAGCGCGGCGAACAGCGTGGCAGGCGAAACCGCCGCGCCGGCGGTAACCAGGTCCGTCGCCGGGTACTCGACAGCTTCCGGATGATTGCTGCAGTTGACTCCGATTCCGATCACTAGCGCCCCCGTATCGCCGCTCTCGCCTTCGATCAGGGTGCCAGCGAATTTCGCGCCCGCAAGCACAAGGTCGTTCGGCCACTTGATCGCAAGCAGCGGCTCAAGATGAGCGGCGACCTCGACGACCGCGTCGTAGACGGCGAGCGCGGCGACGAACGAGAGCTGCGGCCAATGCTCAGGCGCGCCCGGCGTAGTGAGCAGCAGGCTGGCGTAGAGATTGCCAGGCGGCGATATCCATTGGCGGCCGCGCCGCCCGCGCCCCGCGCTCTGCCGCTCGGCGGTGACCCAGAGCGGGCCGCGCTCGCCTCGCCGCGCCAGCTCGAGCGCCTCGGCATTGGTGGAACCGAGCACCTCGTGCGCGATGCGCCGCGCGCCCGTCACGGTCAGAACAACGACTTTGCTGCCGCACTGGCGGCATCGACCAGCGGACTCGGATAGACGAAGAACAGGAGGTTGAACAGCCCGGTGACCGCAAGCACGGCCTTGAGCTCGTGCGGCATCGGCTCGAACGGCTTGGCCGGCTCATCGAAATACATGATCTTGACGATCGTCAGATAGTAATAGGCGCCTACCACGCTGGTGACCACGCCGATGACGGCGAGCGCGAACAGCCCAGCCTTGATGGCCGCCAGGAACACGTAGAACTTCGCGAAGAAGCCTGCGAGCGGCGGAATGCCGGCGAGCGAAAACAAGAGCATGGCGAGAAAGAACGCCATGGTCGGCTTGGTGCGAGCGAGCCCCGCGAGGTCGCTGATCTGTTCGACCATCTGCCCATCACGCCGCATCGACAGGATGCAGGCGAACGTCCCGAGCGTCATGGCGACGTAGATCGCCATATAGACCAACACACCCTGGACGCCCTCCTGGGTACCAGCGGCAAGCCCGATGAGCGCGAAGCCCATATGACCGATGGATGAATAGGCCATCAGGCGCTTGATGTTGCGCTGACCGATGGCCGCGAAGGCGCCGAGCGCCATCGAGGCGATGGCGACGAACACCACGATCTGCTGCCACTGCGTCACGATGCCCGGGAACGCCATGATGGTCGTGCGCACAAACATCGCCATCCCCGCCACCTTCGGCGCGGCGGCGAAGAAGGCGGTGATCGGGGTCGGCGCGCCTTCGTAGACGTCGGGCGTCCACATGTGGAACGGCACCACCGAGACCTTGAAACAGAAGCCGGCGAACAGGAAGACGAGCCCGAACAGCAGTCCGAGATTGGCGTAGCTCGGCGCAGCCTGGCTCGCCGCCTTGGCGATGCCGGCGAAGCTCACTGTGCCGGTGAACCCGTAGATCAGGGAGGCGCCATAAAGCAGCATCCCGGAGGACAGCGCGCCCAGGACGAAATATTTGAGCCCGGCCTCGGTCGACCGCTCGGAATCGCGGTTGATGGCCGCGACCACGTAGAGCGCAAGACTCATCAGCTCCAGCCCGAGGTAGAGCGCGATCAGGTCGGCCGCCGAAATGAGCATCATCATGCCGGTGGTCGAGAGCAGGATGAGGATCGAATATTCGAACTTTTCCTGCTTCTCGACCGCGAGGTAATTGGACGACATCAGGATCGCCACCGCCGATCCGGCTAGCGCCAGAAGCTTGAGGAAGCGCGCGAAGCCGTCGACCACGAAGCTGCCGCCGAAGGTGACGAGGGTGCCGGCAGGCAGCCAGAAGATGATCAACCCGGTGAGGACCAGCAGCAGGATCGCGGTCCCCTCGATGCCCTTCGTCGCCTGCTCGCCGCGGAAGGCGCCGACCATCAGCAGCACCATGGCGCCGACCGCGAGCATGATCTCCGGCAGGGCCGGCAGCAGCGCGGGGACTTCGACGGTTTCGGTCATCGGAGTGTTCGCTGTCTTCGCTCAACGTGCCAGCAAGGCGGCGGCTTTCGCCACCCCGAGCGCGCGCTCGTAGTTCTCGAGCAATTGCGTCACCGAAGCCGCCGACATGTCGAGCACCGGTTTGGGGTAGATGCCGAACAGGATGGTCAGCACCGCCAGCGGACCCAGCGTGATGATCTCGCGATAATCGAGATCGGTGATGGCGGCGAGGCTCGGCTTCACCAGCGCGCCGAAGATCACCTTACGATAGAGCCACAGCGCGTAGGCCGCCGATAGGATGGTGCCGAGGGTGGCGAGCGTCGCCACCCAGGTGTTCACCCGGAACGTGCCGATCAGCGAGAGGAACTCGCCGATGAAGCCGGTGGTGCCGGGCAGCCCCACATTGGCGAGCGTGAACACCATGAAGGCCGCGGCATAGAGCGGCATCCGGTTCACGAGCCCGCCATAGGCCGCGATCTCGCGCGTGTGCATACGGTCGTAGACCACGCCGACGCACAGGAACAGCGCCGCCGAGACGATGCCGTGCGAGATCATCTGGAAGATGCCGCCGGCAATGCCCTGCGCGGTGACCGCGAAGATGCCCATGGTCACGAAGCCCATATGCGCGACCGACGAATAGGCGATGAGCTTCTTCATGTCCTCCTGCACCAGCGCGACCAGCGAGGTGTAGACCACCGCCACGATTGAAAGTGCGAACACGAACGGGGCGAGATCGTGGGAGGCGGCCGGAAACATCGGCAGCGAGAAGCGCAGGAAGCCGTAGCCGCCCATCTTCAACAGGATGGCAGCGAGGATCACCGAGCCCGCGGTCGGTGCCTCCACGTGAGCGTCCGGCAGCCAGGTATGCACCGGCCACATCGGCAGCTTAACCGCGAACGAGGCGAAGAACGCGAGCCACGCCCAGGTCTGCAGGCTCTGGGGGAAACCATGGCGCAACAGCGCCGGGATCTCGGTCGTGCCGGCATTCCAGTACATCGCCATGATGGCGAGGAGCATCAGCACGGATCCGAGCAGCGTATAAAGAAAGAACTTGAAGCTGGCATAGACCCGGCGCGGCCCGCCCCAGACGCCGATAATCAGGAACATCGGAATGAGGCCGCCCTCGAAGAACAGGTAGAACACCACGAGGTCGAGCGCGGAGAAGGTGCCCACCATCAGGGTCTCGAGCACCAGGAACGCGACCATGTACTCTTTGACACGATGCTGGATCGGCAGCCAGCTCGCGATGATGCAGACCGGCATGAGCGCGGTGGTGAGCACGACGAACGGAAGCGAAATGCCGTCGACGCCCATGTGGTAGGTGATCGTGCCGGCGAGCCAGGGCTTTTTCTCGACGAACTGGAACTCGGGCGAGGATGGATCGAAGCGGTAGAGCAGGATCAGCGAGATCGCGAAGGTGATCAGCGTGGTCCAGAGCGCGATCCAGCGGGCGTTGCGCTTCTCCGCCTCGCCGTCGCTGCGCATCCCCATGATGAACAGCGCGCCGACGAGCGGCAGGAAGGTGGTGACGGAGAGGATCGGCCAGCTCATCTCAACCCACCCGTCCGCCGAACATGAACCAGGTGATGAGCGCGGCGACGCCGATCAGCATCGCGAAGGCATAGTGGTAGAGATAGCCGGTCTGCAGCCGCACCACGCCGCGGGTCACGTCCAGCACGCGGGCGGAGACGCCGTCGGGCCCGAAACCGTCGATCAGCCAGCCGTCGCCGTACTTCCACAGTACGCGGCCGAGCCAGAGCGTCGGCCGGACGATGAGGAAGTCGTAGATCTCGTCGAAGTACCACTTGTTGAGCAGGAAGCGGTAGAGCGGCGCCTGCTGGCGGGCGAGCTCGACGGGGAGCTCCGGCCGCCGGATATAGAACTCCCAGGCGATGGCGAAGCCGATCGCCATCATCACAGTGGGTGCGAGCGTGATCAGATAGGGGATGTGGTGCATGTCCTCAAGGATGTGACTGCCGGTCGCGAATTTGATCGAGTCGCCGAAGAACTCGCTAACGGCGTGACCCTCGAACAGCTCCTTGAACGGATAGCCCGCAAAGATCGAGCCCGCGGCGAGAAAGCCGAGCGGGACGAGCATCACCCAGGGACTCTCGTGCGCGGCCTCGTAGTGGTGGCGATCATGCGGAGTGCCGTGAAACGTCTTGAAGATCAGTCGCCAGGAATAGAACGCGGTGAGCGCCGCCGCGATGACCGTCAAGCCATAGGCATAGAGCGCCATCGGGTTGTGGCTCACATAGGCCGCCTCGATGATGGCGTCCTTGGAGAAATATCCGGCAGTGAGCGGGAAGCCGGTCAACGCCAGCGTCCCGATCACCATGGTCCAGTAAGTGAACGGGATCTTGTCCTTGAGCCCGCCCATGTTGCGGATGTCCTGCTCGTGGTGCATGGCGATGATCACCGAGCCGCAGCCGAGGAACAGCAAGGCCTTGAAAAAGGCGTGGGTGAACAGGTGGTACATGCCGATCGAATAGGCGCCGGTGCCCATCGCGACAAACATGTAGCCGAGCTGCGAACAGGTCGAATAGGCAACGATCTTCTTGATGTCGTTCTGCACCAGGCCGATGGTGGCGGCGAAGAAACAGGTCGTCGCGCCGATGAAGGTGACGAAGGCCTGCGCCACCGGCGCGAGGTCGAATAGCGGCGAGAGCCGCGCCACCATGAACACGCCCGCCGTCACCATGGTAGCGGCGTGGATCAGCGCCGACACCGGGGTGGGCCCCTCCATGGCGTCCGGCAGCCAGGTGTGCAGCAGGAACTGCGCCGACTTGCCCATGGCGCCCATGAACAGCAGCAGGCAGATCACGGTGAGGGCGTCCACGTTCCAGGACAGGAAGTGGATGCTCTTGCCGGTGAGCGACGGCGCCTGGGCGAACACGGTGTCGAGGTCGACCGCCGCGGTCATGAAGAACACGGCGAAGATCCCGAGCGAGAAGCCGAAATCGCCTATACGATTGACGATGAAGGCCTTGATGGCCGCGGCGTTCGCTTCCGGCTTGTAGTACCAAAAGCCGATGAGCAGATAGCTCATCAAGCCAACGCCCTCCCAACCGAAGAACAGCTGCACGAGATTGTCGGCCGTCACCAGCATCAGCATGGCGAAGGTGAACAACGACAGATAGGAGAAGAACCGCGGCCGGTACGGATCGTCCTCCATGTAGCCCATGGAATAGAGATGGACGAAGGCCGAGATGGTGGTGACGACCACCAACATGACCGCGGTCAGAGTGTCGATGCGCAGCGCCCAGTCGATCTTGAGATCGCCCGAGATCATCCAGGGAAACAGCACCACGCGGGTGTCGTGATGGCCGAAGCCGACGTCGGCGAAGGCGAACCACGACAACAGCATGGAGGCGAACAGGAACACCGTGGTGACGAGCTCGGCCGGGCGCGAGCCTGCGGCTGGCGCCTGCTGCGCTTCCGGCTCGCTATGCGAGGATTCGAGCGCGGCATGAGCTTCATGCGGCGAGGGAGCCGCGCGTGCATGGCTCTCGTCGACCGGCCCATGCGCGTGGTTCTCGGCGCCGGCGCTGGGCGGACCGCCCGGGAAGCGCGCGCGCGCACCGGCGAGCGCGATCAGCGCGGCGATGATGGCGCCGAGCAGCGGCAGGAAAACGATCGCGTAATACATCAGCCTCTCAGCCCTTCATCAGGTTGATGTCCTCGACCGCGATCGAGCCGCGATTGCGGTAATAGGCGACCAGGATAGCGAGCCCGATGGCCGCCTCCGCCGCCGCCACGGTGAGCACCAGCAGCGCGAATACCTGGCCGACCAGATCGCCGAGAAAGCTCGAGAACGCCACCAAGTTGATGTTGACCGCGAGCAGGATCAGCTCGATCGACATCAGGATGACGATCACGTTCTTGCGGTTGAGGAAAATGCCGAAGATGCCGATCGTGAACAGGATCGCGCCGACGGTGAGGTAGTGACCCACTCCGATGGTCATGACGTCCCCTGCAACCCCCTAAAGTCCTTGGCCTGGGCGCACCTTGACGATCTCGATGGCGGTCGCCTTGGTGCGCGCGACCTGATCGGCGATGTTCTGCCGCTTCACGTTCGGCTTATGTTGCAGCGTCAGGACGATCGCCCCGATCATGGCGACCAGCAGCACGACGCCGGCCGCCTGGAAGAAATAGACATAGTGCGTGTACAGCACCTGCCCGAGCGCTTCGGTGTTGACCATGCGGGCCATCGGCGGGGTCGGCGTGGCGATCGCCTGTTGAACGTCCGGGCCGATCACCCAGGCGCCCACCACCAGCACCAGCTCGATGAGCAGCACGATGCCAAGAAAGGCGCCGATCGGCAGATACTGCAGGAAGCCCTGGCGCAGCTCCGCGAAATCGACGTCGAGCATCATCACCACGAACAGGAAGAGGACCAGGACCGCGCCGACATAGACAATGATCAGGATCATCGCCAGGAACTCGGCCCCCAGCAGGATGAATAAGCCGGCAGCGTTGGCGAAGGCGAGGATGAGAAACAAAACCGAGTGCACCGGATTGCGCGAGGCGATAACCATGACGGCCGCGGCCACGCATATGCCGGCGAAGAGGTAGAAGAAGAGCGCTGGGAAGGGCATTTTTCGGGGTCACCGATACGGCGCGTCGAGTTCGATGTTCTTGGCGATCTCGCGTTCCCAGCGGTCGCCGTTGGCGAGCAGGCGCTCCTTGTCGAAGTAGAGCTCCTCGCGCGTCTCGGTGGCGAACTCGAAATTCGGCCCTTCGACGATGGCATCGACCGGACAGGCCTCCTGGCACAGCCCGCAATAGATGCATTTGACCATGTCGATGTCGTAGCGCGTGGTGCGGCGCGTGCCGTCGTTGCGACGCGGACCGGCCTCGATGGTGATGGCCTGCGCCGGGCAGATCGCCTCGCACAGCTTGCAGGCGATGCAGCGTTCCTCGCCGTTGGGGTAGCGACGTAGCGCATGCTCGCCGCGGAAGCGCGGGGAGAGCTGCCCCTTCTCGAACGGATAGTTGAGCGTGGGTTTCGGTTTGAAGAAATAGCGCAAGCCGAGCACGAATGCGGCTGCGAACTCCTTGAGAAATACCGCGCGGGCGGCCCGATCCAAGTTCATGACACCAACCTCTCGGACAATGCGTTCTGCCACACCGGCGCGTTCAGCTCGCGATCGCATGGCCGAGCCAATAGCCGATACCGCCGAGCACGAGCATGTCGACCGCGAGCACAGCCCGCCGCAGCAGCGACATCTCCTGCTCGAAGGTGTTTCGCTGCTCCTCGCTCGGGGACGGATCGCGCGAGCGAAAACCGCGCTCGACGAAGGCCACGAGCGGGGCATAGACCAGCGCCGACAGGACGAGGCCGACGACCGCGCCAAGGAGCCCGGCCAGCGACAGATCGATCATGCCGCGTCCTCGTCATTTCGTGACCAGCGGCCAGTATTGCAAGACGCCCGCGACGATCGCCACCATCGCGAGCGACAGCGGCAGGAACACTTTCCAGCCCAGCCGCATGAGCTGATCGTAGCGATAGCGCGGCACGATCGCCTTCACCATGGCGAACAGGAAGAACATGAACAGGCACTTGAGCACGAACCAGATCACGCCTGGAACCCAGGTGAACGGCGCCACCGGGAACGGCGGCAACCAGCCGCCGAGGAACAGAATGGTCGCCATGGCGCACATCGTGAGAATGGCGATGTACTCGCCGAGGAAGAAGAGGAGAAACGGCGTGGCTGAATATTCCACGGCGTAGCCGGCGACGAGCTCGGATTCCGCCTCCACCAGATCGAACGGCGGGCGATTGGTCTCCGCCAGCGCGGAGATGAAGAACACCACGAACATTGGAAATAGCGGCAGCCAATACCAGTTGAACATTCCCCATTTGCCGTCCTGCGCATCGACGATGGCCGACAGGTTGAGCGACCCCGCGCACAGCAGCACCGTGATGATCACGAAGCCGATCGAGACCTCGTAGGACACCATCTGCGCCGCCGAACGCAGCGAGGCGAGGAATGGATATTTCGAATTCGACGACCATCCCGCCATGATCACGCCGTAGACCATGAGCGAGGAGATCGCGAAAATGAAAAGGACGCCGACATTGATATCCGCGATCGCCCATTGCGCGTTGACCGGGATCACCGCCCAGGCGGACAGCGCCAGCACCGCCGTGACGAGCGGCGCCAACAGGAACACGCCCTTGTTGGCGCCGGCCGGAATGATCGGCTCCTTGACCACGAACTTGATGAGGTCGGCGAAGGATTGCAGCAGGCCCCAGGGCCCGACCACGTTCGGCCCCCGCCTGATCTGCACCGCTGCCCAGATCTTGCGGTCGGCATAAAGGATATAGGCGGTGATAATGAGGAGAAGGACGAGCAGCAGCACACTCTGCGCGACAATGATGATCAGCGGCCAAAGATAGTTGATCCACAACTCGTACATGCCAGCTACTCCGCCGCGGTCAGCGCGTCGTGGCCTTCGGCGAGGGCCGAGCATTCCGCCATGATGATCGACGAGCGCGCGATCGGATTGGTGAGGTAGAAATCCTCGACCGCGGAACCGAACGCTGTCTTCTCCACGCTGCCACCGCGACCGGCAAGGGCGGCGACATCGGCAGCCTCGCCCGGCGCGATCTGGCCGACGCGCTGGAGGTGGGCATGGGCGCGAAACAGCGCCTGCCGCAATTGCGCGAGCGAGTCGTAGGGGAGCTTGTGCCCAAGCACGTCCGACAGTGCGCGCAGGATCGCCCAATCCTCGCGCGCCTCGCCTGGCGGGAATGAAGCGCGGCCGGCCATCTGCACCCGGCCCTCGGTGCTGACATAGATGCCGGATTTTTCCGGATAGGCCGCGCCCGGAAGGATGACATCGGCGCGATGCGCGCCACGGTCGCCGTGGGTGCCGATATAGACCACGAAGGCATCGGGGGGGATGTCTACCTCGTCAGCGCCGAGCAGAAACATCAGGTCGAGCGCGCCGGGTGCCGTCATCTGCGGCGCGCTCATGCCGCCGGCGCCGGGCACAAAGCCGACGTCGAGCGCGCCGACGCGTGCAGCCGCAGTATGAAGCACCGAATAGCCGTTCCAACCGGCGCCGCCTCGCGCAACCTGCGCGGCGAGCGCAGCGACCGCCGCGCCGTCGGGCCGCGCCAAGGCGCCCATGCCGACGATCACCAGCGGGCGCTCGGCTTTCTTCAAGATGCTGCCGAACTCATGCGTGCCCGCGGCGACCTCGGCCAATGTCTGCGGCCCGGCACCGAGATAGTCGTACGCGTAAGTGAGATCGGCGCGCTCGCCGATGAGCCCGATCGGCACGCCGCCCCTGCGCCAGCGTTTGCGAATGCGGGCGTTGAGCACGGCCGCTTCGCGCCGCGGGTTGGAGCCGACGATCAGCACCGCGTCGGCCCTTTCGATGCCGGCGATGGTAGCGTTGAAGAGGTAGCTCGCCCTCCCCCATTTCGGGTCGAGCGCGGCGCCGTCCTGGCGGCAATCGAGGTTCACGACGCCGAGCCGCGTCATCAGGTCCTTGAGCGCGAATACCTCCTCGACCGCGGCCAGGTCGCCGGCGATCGCGCCGATGCGCTCGGCTTTGGTCGCCTTGACCTTCGCGGCGATGGCGTCGAAGGCATCCCGCCAGGACGCGGGATAAAGCATGCCGCGCTCGCGGATATAGGGCTGGTCGAGGCGCTGGGTGCGCAGACCGTCGACCACGTGGCGGGTCTTGTCGGAAATCCATTCCTCGTTAACGTCGTCGTTGACGCGCGGAAGGATGCGCATGACCTCGCGCCCGCGGGTGTCGATGCGGATGGCGGAACCGACCCCGTCCATGACGTCGATCGACTCGGTCTTGTTGAGCTCCCACGGCCGCGCCGCAAAAGCGTAGGGCTTGGAGGTGAGCGCGCCGACCGGGCAGAGATCGACCACGTTGCCTTGCAGCTCCGAGGTCATGGCGTGCTCGAGATAGGTGGTGATCTCCGTGTCCTCGCCGCGGCCGATGGCGCCGAGCTCCGGCACGCCGGCGACTTCCGTCATGAACCGGACGCAGCGCGTGCAATGGATGCAGCGGTTCATGATGGTCTTGACCAGCACCCCTACATATTTGTCCTCGACCGCGCGCTTGTTCTCCTTGAAGCGACTCGAATCGACGCCGTAGGCCATGGCTTGGTCCTGCAGGTCGCACTCCCCGCCCTGGTCGCAGATCGGACAGTCGAGCGGATGATTGATCAGCAGGAATTCCATCACCCCTTCGCGCGCCTTGCGCACCATCGGCGTCTTGGTGAGGACCTCGGGCGGCTCGCCCTTCGGCCCGGGCCGGCAATCGCGGACGCCCCACGCGCACGACGCCACCGGCTTGGGCGAGCCCTTGAGCTCGACCAGGCACATGCGGCAATTGCCGGCGATCGACAGCCGCTCGTGGAAGCAGAAGCGCGGGATTTCCGCGCCCGCGGCTTCGCATGCCTGGAGCAGCGTGTACTCCGGCGGAACGTCGATCTCTTTGCCGTCGACGATGAGCTTGGTCATGTCAATTCCACTGCAGCCAAAGCAGTAGCGCTATGGCGAGCGCGATGCCGGCCGCCATGTCCAGCCGCACCAACCACGTCACGCGATGCCAAAAGCGATTCGAGAGGGTCATTACTTGCCCCTACAATCGATCGTTTCGATGAGCTTCATCATGCTGCGTTCTTAGCCTTCCACGCGGCGAGGAGCTCCGTCACCTCGATGCCGTCGATGGTCATGCCGTGGAGCCGGCTGTTGACGATCGACACTCCCGCCAGGTTGGCCTTGTCGATCCGCAATCCCGAGAGATTGACGTTGTGCACGCGCCAACCGGACATGTTCAGGTCGTCGAACGAGCAGCCGGACAAATTGACGTTGTGATAGGTCCCGCCCGACATGTTGACGTTCTCGTAGCTGCTGCCGGACAGGTTCACATCATTGTAGACCGAGCCGGATAGATCGCTGTCGGTGACGTGCAACCGGTGCTTTTCCTGATGGATCTTCATGGTCTCACCCGCGCCGGAAACATGACCTCTACTCCGCCGCCTCCCGCACCGGCTCCGGGTGCGGGTTGGCGGTGTATTCGTCGATGCGCCGCTCGATCTCGTGGCGGAAGTGACGCAGTAGGCCCTGCACCGGCCAGGCGGCGCCGTCGCCGAAGGCGCAGATGGTGTGGCCCTCGATCTGGGTCGTGACCTCCATCAGCATGTCGATCTCGCGCTTGTGCGCGCGGCCTTCCGCCATGCGGGTAAGCACCCGCCACATCCAGCCCATGCCCTCGCGGCAGGGTGTGCACTGGCCGCAGCTCTCGTGCTTGTAGAAATACGAGATGCGGGCCATGGCGCGAATGATGTCGGTGGATTTGTCCATCACGATCACCGCCGCGGTGCCGAGCGCGGACTTGTGCTCGCGGCAGCCGTCGAAATCCATCAGCAGGTGGTCGCATTCCTGCCCGGGAATAAGCGGCATGGAGGAACCGCCGGGAATGACGGCAAGCAGGTTGTCCCAGCCGCCGCGCACGCCGCCGGCATGCTTATCGAGGAGTTCGCGCAGTGGAACGCCCATCGCGTCCTCGACCGTGCACGGCCTCTGCACGTGGCCGGACAGGCAGAACAGCTTGGTGCCGGTATTGTTCGGCCGCCCGATGCTGGCGAACCAGGCGGCCCCGCGCCGCAGGATGTCGGGCACGACTGCAATCGACTCCACGTTGTTGACCGTGGTCGGACAACCGTAGAGGCCGACATTGGCAGGAAACGGCGGCTTCAGACGCGGCTGGCCCTTTTTGCCCTCGAGACTTTCGAGCAGCGCCGTCTCCTCGCCGCAGATATAGGCGCCGGCGCCGTGATGGACGACGACGTCGAAGGGGAAGCCGTGGATGTTGTTCTTGCCGATGAGGTTGGCCTCGTAGGCCTGCTCCACCGCCGCCTCGAGGCGCTCGCGCTCGCGGATGAATTCGCCGCGTACGTAGATGTAGCAGGTATTGGCGCCCATCGCGAAGCCGGCGTAGAGGCAGCCCTCGATCAGGAGATGCGGATCGTGCCGCAGGATCTCGCGATCCTTGCAGGTGCCGGGCTCGGATTCATCGGCGTTGACCACGAGATAGTGCGGCCGGCCGTCGGTCTGCTTCGGCATGAACGACCATTTGAGTCCGGTCGGGAAGCCGGCGCCGCCGCGCCCGCGCAGGCCCGAGGCCTTCGCTTCGGCGATGATCCAATCGCGGCCCTTCTCCACGATAGCCTTGGTGCCGTCCCAGGCGCCGCGCGAGCGCGCCCCTTGGAGACCCCAGTCATGGAGGCCGTAGAGATTGGTGAAGATGCGATCCTTGTCTTCGAGCATCACGATCGCCTGTTGGCCGAGGAATCAGCGATTGGAGGTTTCGGCACCGCCGCCTCATGCACGTTCGCGGCCTCGCCCGGCTTCTTGGCGTCGGTGTCGGTCAGTGCCGGTCCTTGCTTGGCCCGGCCGTTGCCGCGGGCATAGAGGCTCGGATCGGTGAGCGTGGTCGGCCCGCCCACAGGCGCCGACAACTGGCGCTCGACCTGCGGACCCGGCTTGACCTCTTTACCGGCCGCAAGGTCGTTGAGAATCCGGGTGAGGCTTTCGAGCGTGAGATCCTCGTAATAATCGAAATTGATCTGCGCCACCGGCGCGTTCACACAGGCGCCGAGACACTCGACCTCGACCCACGACAGCTTGCCGTCGGCAGTGACGTGGTACTGCTCGCCGATCCTGTCATGGCAAAGCTTGATCAGCTTGTCCGCGCCGCGCAGCACGCACGGCGTGGTGCCGCACAGCTGGACGTGGAATTGGCCGACCGGCTCGAGGTTGAACATGGTGTAGAAGGTCGCGACCTCGAGCGCGCGGATGTTCGGCATGCCGAGGAGATGGGCGACGTGCTCGATCGCCTTCTGCGGCAGCCAGCCGCCGGCCTGCTCCTGCGCCCGCCACAGCAGCGGTAGGACGGCGGAGACCTGCCGACCTTCCGGATATTTTGCGATCTGACGCTTGGCCCAAGCGAGATTCTCGGCCGTGAAGGCAAAGCTTTTCGGCTGCAGCGCAGGCTCGGCGAGGCGACGGACGGCCATCAGCGATCAACCTCTCCAAACACGATGTCGAGCGAGCCGAGGATCGCCGAGATGTCGGCCAGCATGTAGCCCTTGCAGAGGAAATCCATGGCTTGCAGGTGCGCGAAGCCGGGCGCGCGGATCTTGCAGCGATAGGGCTTGTTACTGCCGTCGGCAGTGAGATAGACGCCGAACTCACCCTTGGGCGCCTCGACCGCGGCATAAACTTCGCCCGCCGGCACGTGAAAGCCCTCGGTATAGAGCTTGAAGTGGTGGATGAGCGCCTCCATGGAGCGCTTCATCTCGGCACGCTTGGGCGGCACGATCTTGTGGTCAGCGACGTGGACCGGCCCCTCGCCTTCGGCCGAACGCAGCTTTTCGAGGCACTGCTTCATGATCTTGATCGACTGGCGCATCTCCTCCATGCGGATGCAGTAGCGGTCGTAATTGTCGCCGTTCTTGCCGATGGGGATGTCGAAATCGAACTCCGAATAGCACTCGTAGGGCTGCGCCTTGCGCAGGTCCCAGGCCGCCCCCGATCCGCGCACCATCACCCCGGAAAAGCCCCAGGCCCAGGCGTCGGCGAGGGTGACCACGCCGATGTCGACGTTGCGCTGCTTGAAGATGCGATTGTCGGTGAGCAGCTCTTCGAGATCGTCGCAGACCTTGAGGAACGGATCGCAAAACTTCCAGATGTCGTCGAGGAGCTTCGGCGGCAAATCCTGGTGCACGCCCCCGATGCGGAAATACGCGGCGTGCATGCGGCTGCCGGAGGCGCGCTCGTAGAATCCCATCAGCTTTTCGCGCTCCTCGAAGCCCCAGAGCGGCGGCGTGAGCGCGCCGACATCCATGGCCTGCGTGGTCACGTTGAGAAGATGCGACAACAACCGTCCGATCTCGCAATAGAGCACGCGGATGAGCTGCGCCCGCCGCGGCATCGTGAGTCCTAACAGCTTTTCCGCCGCCAGACAGAAGGCGTGCTCCTGGTTCATGGGCGCGACATAGTCGAGCCGGTCGAAATACGGGATCGCCTGCAGATAGGTCTTGGCTTCGATCAGCTTCTCGGTGCCGCGATGCAAGAGACCGATATGCGGATCGACGCGCTCGACCACCTCGCCGTCGAGCTCCAGCACCAGGCGCAACACGCCGTGCGCCGCCGGGTGCTGCGGCCCGAAATTGATGGTGAAGTTCCGGAGCTCCGTTTCTGCCATGGAGTCAATCCGATGAGACCCGCTACTCGCTATTCGCCATTACAGATTGCTTCATCTTCTGCGTCAGTCTGGCATTGAACTTGTCCCAGGCCACGACGTAACGCTGATGACGCCCCTCGCCGATCGCGTCGATGCCGTCATGTGCCTTGACTTTGAAAGTGACGCGGGCGCCGTCGACGGCCACGCACTCGGCGTCCACCGTCACGGTCAGTCCGGGCGGCGTGGCGGCTGTGTGACTGACGTCGATGTGCACGCCGAGGCTGCCCTCGCCGGGATCGAGATGGGGCGCCAACAACTGCATGCAGGTCCATTCCATTAGGCCGACCATGAACCCGGTGGCAAAGACCTCCGGCATCGCCTGGAAGTCGGCGACCTCGGGATAGAGGTGGGGCACCGTCTTGTTGTGCGGCACCCGATAGGCGAAGCGATGCGCGAGGCCGGGTTTGAGCGTCGACTTCATCTCAAGACCCTTTGGCTTCGGCGGCCTTAACCTCGGCCGGCTTGGCATCGGCCGCCTTGCCGTCGCTCGCCTTCTCGTCGCCCGGCAGCGTGTAGGTGGGACCTTCCCACGGCGAGAGAAAATCGAAAGTGCGAAATTCCTGCGTGAGCCGTACCGGCTCGTAGACGACCCGCTTCTGCTCGTCGTCGTAACGCACCTCGACGAAACCGGTGAGCGGAAAGTCCTTGCGCAGCGGATGGCCTTCGAAGCCGTAATCAGTCAGCAGCCGGCGCATGTCGGGATGGCCGGTGAAGATCACGCCATAGAGATCGTAGGTCTCGCGCTCGAACCAGTCGGCGCCGGGAAATACGCCGATGCTCGAAGGCACCGGCGTGGTCTCGTCGACCTCGATCTTCACGCGGATGCGCAGGTTCTGCTTGGGCGAAAGGAGGTGATAGACGACGTCGAAGCGTTTTTCGCGCCCAGGCCAATCGACTGCGGTGACGTCGATCAGGCACCAGAATTGGCAGCGCTCGTCGTCGCGCAGGAAGGTGACGACCTTCACGATATCGAGCGCGCGCGCCGTGATCGTGAGCTCGCTGTGCGCCAAGCGATGGCCCAGGACCGAGCCCGGCAACGCGCCGGCGATGATCTCGCCGAGTTTGTGGAGAGTTTCATCCATGGCGCGTAATCCATCACCGCTCGATCGTTCCGGTGCGGCGGATCTTCTTCTGCAGCAGCAGCACGCCGTACAGCAGCGCCTCGGCGGTCGGCGGGCAGCCCGGCACGTAGATGTCGACCGGCACGATGCGGTCGCAGCCGCGCACCACCGAATAGGAATAGTGATAGTAGCCGCCGCCGTTGGCGCACGAGCCCATGGAAATGACGTAGCGGGGCTCCGGCATCTGGTCATAGACCTTGCGTAGCGCTGGCGCCATCTTGTTGGTCAGTGTGCCCGCCACGATCATCACGTCCGATTGCCGCGGCGAGGCGCGCGGGGCGAAGCCGAAGCGCTCCGCGTCGTAGCGCGGCATCGACATCTGCATCATCTCGACCGCACAGCAGGCGAGCCCGAACGTCATCCACATCAGCGAGCCGGTCCGCGCCCAGATGATCAGATCGTCGCTGGCGGTGACGAGAAAGCCCTTGTCGGCCAGTTGCTCATTGAGGCCGGTGAAAAAGCTGTCCTGCGCGCCCGCCGGCGTGCCCGTGCGCGGATCGACAATGCCCCTTCCCGGTGGTGCGACGATGGCCGTGCGCTCTAATCCCATTCAAGCGCTCCTTTTCGCCACTCATATATGAAGCCGATGGTCAGCACGCCAAGGAACACCATCATCGACCAATAGCCGTAGAGCCCGAGATCTCCCGAGGTGATGGCCCAGGGAAACAGGAAGCTCATCTCGAGATCGAAGATGATGAACAGGATGGCGACCAGATAGAAGCGCACGTCGAACTTCATACGCGCGTCGTCGAAGGCATTGAACCCGCACTCATAGGCGGAGAGTTTTTCGGGATCGGGCGCCTTGTAGGCGATGATAAAGGGAACGACGAGAAGCACGAGACCGATGACGAGCGCCACGGCGATGAAGACCACCAGCGGGAGGTAATCCAGCAATAGCTCGTCCATCGGCGATCTCACCTCCGACGCGCCCCGCCCGCACGGAAATCCCCGTCCCGCGCCTTGCGGCCAACCCACCGTAGACGCTCGCGAAAACGCCCTCGTCACAGATCGGATTCGTTCCAAGGACGGGCCGCGCAGCCTTAGCGCAGTGCACAATGGGAGGCAAGACGGCCCCGCTATCGCGCGACTGCGGGCCTTTGGAGCTTTTGTCCGCAGCTCTTGATCGGACTCGGCTTGCTTGCCGAGCTCGCATAAAGTTTGTCCCAAGCAAGAGGCCAGGAAGCGCTGGGAGGCGATATGCAACGCAAGGTCATGATCTCGTGCGCGGTCACCGGGTCGGCGGATACGCCGGGTCGCAACCCTGCCGTGCCGGTGACGCCGGCGCAGATCGCGCAATCGGCCATCGACGCGGCCAAGGCCGGAGCGGCCATCGTTCATATCCATGTACGCGATCCGAAGACCACGCGGCCGAGCATGGAACTTTCGCTCTATCAGGAGGTAGTGGAGCGCATCCGCGGCAGCGGCGCCGACGTGCTCATTAACCTGACCACCGGGCCGGGCGCGCGCTTCGTGCCGGGTGAGGACGACCCGCAGAAGCCGGGTCCGGGGACCACGATCAAGACGCCGGCCGAGCGAGTCCGGCACGTGGTGGCGCTCAAACCGGAGATCTGCAGCCTCGACATGGGCAGCATGAATATGGGTCCCCACGTGTTCGTGAACACACCCCCCCACCTCGAGGCCATGGCGGTGGCGATCCGCGACGCCGGCGTGCTGCCGGAGCTCGAGGTGTTCGAGACCGGCCATCTGCTCCTTGCCAAGCGCCTGCTCGAGACCGGCCACGTCAAGCCGCCCGGCATGTTCCAGATCTGCCTGGGCATCGCCTGGGCGCAGCCCGCCACTCCGGAGGCGATGGGCTACATGCGAAGTCTCCTGCCAGCCAACTCACCGTGGTTCGCCTTCGGCATTTCGCTGCACCAGTTTCCGATGGTGGCACAGGCTGTGCTGCTCGGCGGCCATCCGCGCGTGGGGCTCGAGGACAACATCTATCTCGACAAGGGCAAGCTCGCGCCGAGCAACGCCGCGCTGGTGGAGAAGGCGGCCAAGATCATCGAGGTCCTCGGCGACATCGTCGCCACCCCCGCCGACGCCCGCGCGCTCCTGGGGCTGCCGGCGGCGAGGTAGCTGCACGGCTGGGTCATGCATTAGGACTATCGCCAGCCGAAATCTCGGCGATTTCCGGCCTGCACCACCAATACGAGTTGGCGCCCGTCGCAAGCCGGCGGGCGAACGCGTGTGGGCTGCTGATAGACACCTGATATCGAACCACCGCACAGCGGCGACGCGACTCGGTGGTTTATGACTCATAATTAAGCAATCTTAAGTTGTATTTCGCTTGCACCTGCGGTACGGTGTCAGCAGCCAGCACCTTGGCCGGCGGAGCGCACCCATGAGAGCTGATCGTAAGTGGGTTGAGAGAAACCTCGGCTTCGATCCGATTGCGACGCCGCCGCCCGACGCCACCTTCGCCTCTGCCCGCGCCGCCAAGGCGGCGACGCCCGAGGACCTCGAGCGCGAGATCATCGACTTCGATTCCGAGTCGCCGGCCGGCCTGCAGTTCATGGCCTTC
>JBKPUA010000366.1:0-4238 GCA_046735815.1 Pseudomonadota bacterium | reverse complement strand
CGGGCTTCGAGCCAAGTCTCGATTGCGAGCTTGCGCATGTGACCGGCGAACTTCGCGGCGTGCTCACGGGCGCTCCCGTCCAACTGCCCGAGCAGCCACTCGTCGGGGTAGGGGCTGCGGCGCGCCATGCCGCCGAGCTCCGCATCCCGTTCGACGATGACGGGGTGAAAGCCGTAATTGTGCAGCCAGAGCGCGCAGGACATTCCCGCGGGGCCACCCCCGATGATCGGGATGATCGGCGCCGGCGGCATTGTCAGTCGATCCACCACGGTCTATTCCGTCTGCGGTTGCGCGCGGCGCGATCGTTCGCCACAGTGGGCCGGCGGCAGCGCGACCTCTTTTCTACGCGAGAACCCTATGATCAGCACGCAATTCGAGCACGATCTCAAGGATTCGATCCGCAGCATTCCCGACTATCCCAAGCCCGGGATCGTATTCCGCGACATCACCACGCTGCTCGGCAACGCGCGTGCGTTCCGCCGCGCGGTCGACGAGCTGGTCCAGCCGTGGGCCGGCTCGAAGATCGACAAGGTCGCCGGCATCGAGGCGCGCGGCTTTATTATCGGCGGCGCGGTGGCGCACCAGGTGTCGGCCGGGTTCGTGCCGATCCGCAAGAAGGGCAAGCTGCCGCACAAGCGGGTGTCGATTGCCTATTCGCTGGAATACGGCCTCGACGAGATGGAGATGCACGAGGACGCGGTCGAGAACGGCGACCGGGTGATCTTGGTGGACGACCTGATCGCCACCGGCGGGACGGCGGAGGGCGCGGTCAAGCTGCTGCGCCAACTGGGCGCGCAGGTGCTCGCCGCCTGCTTCATCATCGACCTGCCCGATCTCGGCGGCGCCGACAAGCTGCGCAAGCTCGACGTGCCGGTGCGCACGCTCATCTCGTTCGAGGGGCATTGACCGCGGCCGCGGCCTACTCCGCCTTGAGGCCGGCGAACTTGACCACCTTGGCCCACTTCTCGGTCTCCTCGGCGATGAGCTTGGCGAAGTCGGCGGGCGAGCCGGCGGATATCTCACTACCGAGCTCGGCCATCCGTGCCTTCACCGTCGGATCCGCCAACGCCGCATTGACCTCGCGGTTGAGCCGGTCGACGATCTCGGTCGGGGTGCCCTTGGGAACGCCGATGCCGAGATAGCCCGTGACCGTGTAGCCCGGGATGGCATCGCCTATCAGTGGGATGTCCGGCAGCACCCGCAGGCGCGCCTTGCCCGTCACCCCAAGTGCGCGCAACGCACCCGACTGGATATGCGGCAGCGCCGAGCCCACGGCGTCGAACATCGCGTGCACGTCGCCTGCCATCAGCGCCGAATGCGCCGCCGGCGTGCCCCGATAGGGCACGTGCACCGCGTCGATGCCGGTCATCATCCGGAACAGCTCGCCGCAGAGATGGGTCAGGTTTCCGGTCCCGCTCGAGGCCAGGTTGATCTTGCCGGGGTTGGCTTTGGCATGGGCGATGAAGTCGGGGATGGTCTTGGCCGGGAACGACGGATTGACCAGCAAGACAAAGGAATCGTTGTTGATGCTCGCGACCGGGACGATGTCGCGCGTGACGCTGACAGCACTCTTCTCATAGAGCGTCACGTTGACGGCGTGCGGGGTGGCAACAAGGAGGAGCGTGTAGCCGTCGGCCGGCGCACGCGCCACCGCCTGCAGCGCCAGATTGCCGCCGCCGCCCGGGCGGTTGTCGATGACCACCGATTGACCGAGCCGCTGCGACAACGATTGGCCGATGATGCGCCCAATGATGTCGGGCGTGCCACCGGCGGGAACGAAGACGATCAAGCTCACCGGCCGCGCCGGATAGGTTTGCGCCGCCGCGGTGCGCGACATGGCTGGGAGCACGGCGCCCGCTGCCAGATGCAGAAATCGACGCCGGGGAAGTTTCATGCTGCCCTCCCAGAAATCCGTCGCTACAGCACCTCACCTGCTGGTCGTCCGCTGCCGCTATCATCCCCACAGCTCCTTCGATGCCATGCGCGCGCCCTCGGCCAGCGCTTCGAGCTTCGCCCACTGCACCGAAGGGTGGCAGCGCACGATGTTGTAGCTCTGGGAGAAGCCGCAGTCGGTGCCGGCGATGACATTCTCGCGTCCGACCACGCCGGAGAAATTCTTGATACGCCACGCCACCAACTCGGGATGCTCGACCACGTTGGTCGAATGGGTGACGACGCCGGGAATGAGAATCTTGCCGTCCGGCAGCTTCACGTCCTTCCACACCATCCATTCGTGCTCATGCCGCGGGTTGGCGCTCTCGAGCGAATAGGCCTGCGCCCGCACCTTGAGGACGAGATCGACCAGGGTTTTGAGCGGCACGTCGGTGGTGTGGGGCGCGTTCCAGCTGCCCCAGCAGACGTGATAGCGCACCTTATCTTCGGGAATGCCGGTCAGAGCATAGTTCGTCAGGTCGACGCAGCGCTCAGCGTATTTGTGCACCTCGCGCTCGCTCATCTCGCCGAGCAGCCGGTCGTATTCGTGCGCCAGAAACGCATCGTCGAGCTGCAGGATGAATCCGGCATCGACGATCGCCTTGTATTCCTCCTTCAACGCATCGGCGAGCGCGACGACGATCTCCTCGTCGCTCTTGTAAAAGGCGTTGAGCCACAGGCCGCGAGCGCTCATCGGCGCGGCCACCGGCATGAACGCGCCCTCGACCTTCGCGCCTGCGAGCGCCGCTTTGAAGTTGTCGATGTCGCGACCGACTGCGGCCTGGCCCTTGTAGGTAATCGGCGCGACGCATTCCCACACCAGGAGGTTCGCCCGCTGGGTGGCGGCATCCGCCTTCAGCGCGGTCTGCGATTGCCCAGGCGGCAGCCAGTCGTAATACTGGATCGGCGTATAGGCCGCGTAGAACTCGGGAAACTTCTGCGCCTCGCGAATGATGTAGACCGGGTTGTGCTCGTGGTCTTCCGGCCGGATTTCGCGATGGACGAAGCCGCCGAGGCGCTCGGCGACGTAGCGAATCCAGCCCGCCTTGCCGTATTCGCCGTCGCTGACGATGTCCACGCCGACATTCGCCTGCTGGCGGACGACGGCGGCAACTTCCTCCCGCAGAAGCTTCTCATAGGCGGCTTCGTCATAGGGCTGGCCATGGTCGCGCGCCGAGAGGACGTTGCGGATCGACATCGGGCGCACGAGGCTGCCGACGTGGGTGACAAGAATTTTCTCGGAGCTGCGTTTCATACGATTCTCCCTCTCCGGCATGCGCCGGCTATTTGCGATGCGGTCCCCACGGACCGGGGTCGCTGTCGGGCGCGGCAGATCCGCCGAGCTCGACCGGCGGCCGCGACGGCAGGAACGGCTTGGCGCCATCTTGCGCGCCTTCCTGAGCACCCCACGGTCCGCTGGGCGCGGCCTCACTCGTTGTTTCCTGATCCTCGCCCGCCGGCGCTTCTTCACCCGGCGGCGGCAGCGCGATCGGTCCCGGGTCGTGGCCGCCCGCGAATTTCACCAGCGCCGCCACCCGCGCATCGATCGGCGGATGGGTGTCGAAGACGTTGGAGAAACCCTCGCGCGGATTGTCGATGCACATCTCCATGACCGCGGAGGTCGCGCCTGGCAGCTCGCCGCGGCCCTCGATCTTGCGCAGCGCCGAGATCATCGCGTCGGGATTCTTGGTGAGTTCGACCGAGCCGGCGTCGGCGAGATATTCGCGCCGGCGCGACAGCGCGAAACGGATGACGACCGACAGTATCCAGGCGATCACAATCAGCAGCACGGCGATGAGGATGGCAACACCCGCGCCTTTGCGGTCGCCACCGCGGCTACTGCGCCAGCTGAACCCGCCCTGGAACATCAGGCGGAAGACGAGCTCTGCGAAAAACGCGATCACGCCGGCGATGATCACCGCGATCACCAGCATGCGCACGTCGCCGTTGCGGATGTGAGTAAGCTCGTGGCCGAGCACGGATTCGAGCTCGGCATCGTTGAGCGCGTTGATCAGGCCGGAGGTGACCGTGATCGAATACTGCTTCTCGTTCATGCCGGTGGCGAAGGCGTTGAGGCTGTCGTCCTCGATCACTTTGAGCTTGGGCATGGTGATGCCGCGCGAGATGCAGAGGTTCTCGAGCAGATTGTAGAGCCGCGGCTCCTCTTGCCTTGTAACCTCGCGCCCGCCGGTCACGGCGTCGATCATCGATTGATGGAATTTGTAGGCAATCAGGATCCACAGCGCGGTGCCGACCGTCGCGAACGGTGCGGCGTAGAGCGCATCGATCAAGGCGCGCCGGAGGAG
>JBKPUA010000365.1:0-21483 GCA_046735815.1 Pseudomonadota bacterium | reverse complement strand
ACGGCTTGCGTGACGGCCCCTGCGACGGTGCCGAGCTTGTCGCCTGCGATGGTCTTGATGATGTCCGGCAGAACGCGCGCCGCAATGAGAACCAACGGGTTCATGGCTTCAACTCCCAGCCCGAAATTCGGTATGACGATGTGTGGTTCGACTGGCTTGACGCTCGGCTCGACCGGCTTGACGCTCGGCTCGACCGGTTTGACGCCCGGCTCGACCGGCTTGGCGCCGGGCTCGACCGGCTTCGCGCCCGGCAAGGAAATCTCGGGCCCGCCTGTGGCCTCGCGCTCCAGTGCGTCGCGTGTCTTTCCGTCCACCTCGCCAGTGGCGGGGAGGCCGTGGCGACGCTGGAACCTCTCGACGGCTTCCTCGGTGATCGCGCCGAAGATGCCGTCCTGCTGCTCTTCAGAGAAGCCGAGCAGCTTCTGCAAGCGGCGCACATCGTCGCTCACGTCCGATGGCACAAGAGGTACGTCGTCCTCCTTCTGATCCGCAGGTGGCCCTACCGAGGGCTTGCCTTCGGCCAGTACCTCCGCCGCAGGCAGCACCGCGGTGGCGAACACGTGATCGTGGCCGGCCTGATAGCGTGGGTCGGACTTGACGATCGCCATGAACGCGCGATGGCCATCCTTGCTCTGCCCGACGAGGCAACCGGCACTCGCATTCTCTACCTCGGCGAGGTCGTAACCCCAGTGTTGGTTGATCCCGAACTCTCCGGTCTCACGCTTATCGCCTTCACGCTTTCCGTCCCTGTTCAGGTCGCGGCAGACCGTCAGCTCTCCGCCGGTCTGTACGAGCGCCTCGTGGCCCGAGGGCTTATTGGGGTGGTGCATCCCGACCTGCCAGGCCTTGTACTGGCCGAACGCGATGCGCGCCGCGCCGAGCGGGCTCAGCGGATGATCGGTGTAGTAGCGGCCCGGCTCGGTGGTCGCCGGCCACAGGCCGATGATCTTGGGCGCTCCGTCGTCGAAACGGATCACCATGCGCAGGTCATTCCACTTGTTGGCCTCGTTCGGGTTTGGAGTGCCGTTCGCGTTCATCCCCTCGACGTAGACGATGTTGAGCTCGCCGGGCCCGCGGTCGACGCTGTACCCTTTGCGCTCCATGGCGGCGATGACGCGACTGGCGAGATCCCACGCGCCCACGGGCTGCGCCGGACCAGGAGCTGCACGGCGGGCAGCCAAGTCCGGAAGGTCCGGCGTCGGGCCGGGCGCGACCAAGCCCTCGGCGAGCTCGACCGACTTGATCAGCGGTCTCACTTGCGCGAGCCAATCGCGACGACTTTCGAGGCCGTTCAGCCCGCCGTTGATCTTGCGAGTGATCGCCACGATATCGTCCCGATCGGCCGCGGCGTTGAGGTTACCTGCGCTCCACTCGAGCAGCGCGGGCTTGAGCGCGTGCTCCGCCGATACGATCAGCTCGGGATGTCCCTCGAAGTCGACCTGGCACTTCTCCCCCCAGACCCGGTACGCCTCTCGTCCCGTGGTCTGGAGAATGCCGCCGCCGCGATATCGGTAGCCATCGCCAGGATTGACGTTGCCTAGCTCTTTCGCCTTTTTCGGATTACCAAGGCCGTAGACCCGCTCAAAGATGAGCTCCTCGCGCTTCGGCATTGGCTGACTGCAGATCGCCGATGCCTCGTCTGGCCTGATTGCAGCCGAGTGGTGCCCGACACCGAACACTTGAAGGAGCCGCGGCGCGCTGTAGCCTCCGCTTTCCCACTGGATGGTCAGCCCGTCGGTCTCATGCAGCACTTGCGCGAGAAAATGGGCCAGGCGCGGCGGCGTGGTGATGCCGTTCGCTTTGAGCAGCGCGTCCCCTTGCTCGAACGCCTGAGAATAGTTCGCGCGCGCCCTCGGCGCGACCTTTCGCACGATGTCGATTGCCCGCGGCATGTCTACCCCCTTTCGTCCGTCCAGCGCCTGATCGCGCCGCGCGAGATGAAGCAGCTCCTGATGAGCTGTCGCTCGGACCTGAAGCAGCGGCTGCAGTTGTTAGTAGCGCTCGCGAAAAACGGGTATGAACTAGGTCACACGCACTTAGAGCTTGGTCGATCGTGGCAGTGCTTTACTGGTCCTCCGGAGCATTGCGCTTGCGTGCAGGCCCGTGTCGCACCCCAGCTTCGCGATGTTTCGCTCGCGCATAAAGAGCTTGGGCATCCACGCCCAGACCTCAGGACGGCTGACTTATTATTTTACAACTGATAGTTGTAGTCAAGATACACGCGATAGTGTCGGAGTTCTGTCGGCCTATTGCCGTTTTCGATCACTTGGCAAATTAGGAGAACGCAAGTGGAAGTCACCGCACGCGGGCCGAATGCCGTCGCGTGTCGGGCGGCACTAGAATCATAGAGTTGCTAGTGTCCCTTTGATTCCGAAGTTCGCATCAGCGGTTGCCGCATGGGTGTGCGAACTTCGGAATCGGGACACTAGTGCCCTGACGTGCGATCGCGCGATGCCACAACAATAGCGCTGTTGGCGATCAGCGGCGCGCCTATCGCCCCACCCGCACGCGCGCGAGCAGGTCCGCGGTCGGCCAGCCATCGGCGGGGAGGCCGAACTTGATCTGCATGTCGCGGATGGCGACGCGGCTCTTGAGGCCGAGCACGCCGTCGACGCGGCCGACGTCGTAGCCGCGCTTCTCGAGGAGCTGCTGCAGCTCGCGCGTCTCCTCGAAGCTGATCTTGGGAATGTTGACGCTGCCGCGGTTCATCGCCGGGGCCCCGTCGAGGCGTGTGGCGTAGTAGGCCGCGGTCAGGGAATAGTTGAGCGACTGATTCCACTTTAGATAGGCCTGGAAATTGTCGTAGGCCAGGAACGCCGGTCCGAAGCGCCCCACCGGCAGCACCATGGAGGCCGGCAGGTTGTCATTGGGCAGCGCCTTGCCGTCGGCGCGCGTGACGCCCCAGGCCGCCCACTGCGAGCGCGGATGCTGCACGGAAAGATCGGCTTCTTTCCAGGGCAGGTTCTCGGGGACGCGCACCTCCTGGAGCCAGGGCTCGCCGCGCTTCCAGCCGAGATGCACGAGATACTTTCCGGTCGAGCCGATCACGTCGGCCGCGCTCTTGATCAGGTTGCGCCGGCCATCGCCGTCGTAGTCGATGGCGTGCGCCATGTATTCGGACGGCATCATCTGCGTCTGCCCGAGCTCGCCCGCCCAGGAGCCGATCATCTCGTCCGCGCGCAGGTCGCCGCGCTCGATCAATCGCAGGGCATCGAACAGATGTCCGCGGAACATGTCGGAGCGGCGGCAATCGTAGGCGAGCGTCGCCAGCGACTTGATCGCCTGGTCCTTGCCTTGGCCCGCGCCGAAGTCGCTCTCCAATCCCCAAAAGGCGGTGATCACCGACGCGGGTACGCCGAATTCCTTTTCCTCGCGCGCGAACAGCGCCTGGTGTTTCTTTATCTGCGCGGCGCCGCCCGGCAGCCGCCCGCCGGCCAGCATCTTGTCGGAGATTTCGAGGAAGTTCTGCGCGAAGAAGCGCTGTCCGCGGTCGATATTGATGATGCGCTGGTCGAGCACGAGATAGGGCGAGGCGGCCGCCATGGCGTCCTGCGAAATGCCCTTGGCCGCGGCTTCCTTCTTGAATGCGGCGAGCCAGGGCTCGAACGCGCCAGCGTTGCGGCAGTTGGCTTGGCCGAGTGCCGCCGTCGGGACCGCCGCCAGCGCCACCGCCAGCAGCGCCCAGCCCGTCTGCTTCGTCAGCATGCTCAGGATCCCCCTGCTTCGCCTCTTCTTGCTCGTGCAACCGCAACTCGCCTATCCTGACCGAGCGGGTCGACTGACAGCGGATTGCGACCCTGCAAATCGGGCCACGGGCGCGTGGTCCAGAGACGACCAATTTTCGACAACATCATGACGTCACGACCAGCGGCATCATGACGCCCCGAGGGGTATGACCTGGGAGACAGGGCCATGCGAACAGGTTTCTTGATCGCGCTCGCCATCGGTTCGGCGCTGGCGTTTGCCGGCACGGTCTGCGCACAGCAGCCGGCGCCCTCGCCCTCGCCGGCGCCCGCCGCCCCGCCGCCGGAATATGGCGCGCCGATCAACAACGAGCAGGCCAAGGCGGTCGCGGCCGCCGCCTTTGCCGAGGCCAAGAAGAACAACTGGCGCATGGCGTTCACCATCGTCGGCCCGGCCGGCGAGCTCGTCTATTTCGAGAAGATGGACGGCACCCAGACCGCGTCGTCTGACATTTCGCAGGGCAAGGCGCGCACCGCCGCCGTCTATCGGCGTCCCACCAAGGTCTTCGCGGACCAATACGCCGCCGGTAACACCACCTTCCTGACGTTTCCACAGCCACCGGTGGCCTCGGAGGGGGGCGTCCCCATCACCGTCAACGGCAAGATCATCGGTGCGATCGGCGCCAGCGGCGGCACCGGCCAGCAGGACGGTATCGCCGCGGCCGCGGGCGCCAGCGCGGCCAAATAGCGCCGCCCGCGCCGCCGGCGCTCGCGGATTAAGCGCATAGAAAATATCGTCTTTTGCCATTTGCGGCGGGGCCCGCCCGCCGCCATATAAAATCTCCGCGAGCCGCAACCTCCCCTGCGCGGTTCACGTATAATGAAGGAACAACGATAGCCGGAAGTCGTTTCCTCTCACCATCAAGCGTCTCTCCAACCCGGGATGGGGCATGCCGCCCGCAACCTTGTCACCTGTGCTTCGTCGTGTCGGCGACGAGGGCGACAGTCCACCACTTCGCAATGCAGTGTCGGACGATCCTCGCACGATGTGGCGCGATCGCTTCCGCGCCGTGCGCGCGGAAAGCGAATGCCGCGCCGCACATCTGAGCGCAGAAGACCAGGTGGTGCAGTCGATGCCCGATGCCAGCCCGACCAAGTGGCATCGCGCGCATACGACGTGGTTCTTCGAGCAGTTTCTCCTGCTCCCGCATCTTGCCGGATACCGCGTCTTCGACGAGCGGTTCGCCTATTTGTTCAATTCGTATTACGTCGCCGCCGGCCCGCGTCACGCGCGCCCCAAGCGCGGCTTGCTCACGCGGCCCGATTGCGGGCACATCGCCGCGTTCCGCGCGCATGTGGACGACGCGGTCGAGTGGCTCATCGCTAGCGTAGAGGGTTCGCGCTGGCCGGAGGTGGTGCGCGTTCTGGAGATCGGGCTGCACCACGAGCAGCAGCATCAGGAACTGATGCTCACCGATATCCTGCACGCCTTCGCGCAAAATCCGCTGGCGCCCGCCTATGATACCGAGTGGCAGGCGCCGCGCGCGCCATCGCCGCGAGCCGATTTTTCCGAGCTGCCCGCCGGCATCCACACCATCGGTTTTGTCGACGACGGCTATTGCTTCGACAATGAGACGCCGGCGCATCCGGTGCTGCTGCAGCCGGGGCGCATCGCACGCCGGCTCGTCACCAACGCGCAATGGCTCGAATTCATGGCCGACGGCGGCTACACGACGCCGTCGCTGTGGCTCTCCGACGGCTGGTCGGTCGTCGAGGCGGAAGGCTGGAATGCGCCCGGCTATTGGCGCGAGCACGATGGCGCTTGGCTGGCGCTCACCTTGGGCGGGCTGCGCCCGCTCGATCCGCAGGCGCCTGTCGTTCATGTGAGCTACTACGAGGCCGATGCGTTTGCGCGCTGGGCCGGCAAGCATCTGCCGAGCGAGGCGGAATGGGAGGTCGCCGCGCGCGCAAACCTGCTCGACGATGCCTTCGGCATCGCGTGGCAGTGGACGCGCAGCGCCTATCTGCCCTATCCGGGCTACCGCGCGGTGGGCGGCGCGCTCGGCGAGTACAACGGCAAATTCATGATCAACCAGATGGTGCTGCGCGGCAGCTCGCACGCGACGCCCGCGGGCCACGCGCGCGCGAGCTATCGCAACTTCTTCTATCCGTCGGCGCGCTGGCAGTTCAGCGGCCTGCGGCTCGTGGACTATGACCAAGACGGCCCAAGCGTGGCCGCGTGATGGAGTTGAGTGAATGGCTGCCCAGGGCCGTGCCGCATTGCGGCTGCAACCGGTCGAGACGGATTCGGCATTCGCGCGCGACGTCATCGCCGGCCTGACGGCGCGGCCCAAGCGGCTGCCGCCGAAATATTTCTACGACCAGGCGGGCGCGCAGCTGTTCGAGGAAATTACCGCGCTGCCGGAATACTACCTGACGCGTTGCGAGCTCGCGCTGTTGCGCGAGCGTGCGCCCGAGATGGCGCGCTTCTTCCCGCCGGGCTCCGCGCTGGTCGAATTCGGCAGCGGATCGAGCAAGAAGGTGCGGTTGCTGCTGGCGGCGGCGCCGACCATCGCGGCCTATGTTCCGGTCGACATTTCCTCCGAGATGCTTGTTCAGGAGGCGGAGGAGTTGCGCCGCGACTATCCGCGTCTCGCCGTGCTGCCGGTCGAGGCCGATTTCACGCAGCCGTTCTCTTTGCCCGACGCGGTAACCGGCATGTCGCATACCGGATTCTTTCCCGGCTCGACTATCGGCAATTTCGAGCCGCACGAAGCCTGCGCGTTCCTACGCCATGCCGGCCGCATGCTCGGGCGCGGCGCCAGCCTGATCATCGGCGTCGACCTCGTGAAGGACACGCGCATCCTCAATGCCGCCTATGACGACGAGGCCGGTGTCACCGCCAGATTCAACCTCAACCTTCTTACACGAATCAATCGCGAGCTCGGCGCCAATTTCGATATCGCGAGCTTCAGCCACCACGCCTTCTACAATGCCGAGCGCCACCGCGTCGAAATGCACCTCGCCAGCAAGACGCGCCAGAAGGTGAGAGTGGCGGGCCGGACCATCGAATTTCGCGCCGGCGAGACCATCCATACCGAGAACAGCTACAAGTATACGCTCGACTCCTTCGCCGCGGTGGCGCGCGGCTCGGGCTGGACGCCGGTCGCGGCCTGGACCGACGCCGGTGCCAATTTCTCCATCCACGCGCTGACGTTCGAGGAGCGGTGAGCGATTTCGTAGGGTGGGCAAGCGAAGCTTGCCCACGCGTTCTTTCGCTAACTTGAGCGAATTCCGCGTGGGTAAAGGCGCGCAACGTTGTGCCTATATCGAGAGGCGTGAGTTGCGCCTTTGCCCACCCCACAGTCCTTGGTAGGTTTCGCGCCATGCCGATCTGCGAAGCCGACGCTTGGCGCCTGCAATATTTCGAACACGTGGCGTGTCCGCCGGACGTGAACATTCCCACCGAGGACAGCGACGCCTGGCTCTGGTATCCCGATCATCGCTGGGTCTACGACAAGATCGCGATCGCGCACAGCCAGGAGCTTGCTGCCGGTCCGCACGGCGTGCCGCCGCCGGCATATCCGGTGTTCTCCAAGCCGATCACCAATCTCAAGGGCATGGGAATCGCGAGCCGCATGCTCGCATCGCAATCCGAATACGAGCAGAATCTGACCGCCGGCCATATGTGGATGACGCTGCTCAGCGGCCGTCACGTCAGCTCCGATGTCGCCATCGTCAACGGCGAGCCGCGTTGGTGGCGGCACGTCACCGGGGAGCCGAGCGGCGAGGGGACGTTCGATTATTGGACCGTGCATGCCGACCATGATCCCGCCCTCGAGGATTATTGCGGTCGATGGATTCGCAAGCGTCTCACGGGCTATACCGGCATCCTCAACACCGAGACCATTGGCGGCCGCATGATCGAGGTGCACCTGCGCATGAGCGATCAATGGCCGGACCTCTACGGCGCCGGCTGGGTCGATGGGGTGATCCGCCTCTATCATGAGCACCGCTGGGATTTCGCCGACGCGGATCGCCGCGACGGTTACAGCGTGGTGCTGTTCGGGCCGCATGGTCCGCGCTACCGCCATCCGCCGCCGGCGCTCGTCGCGCAGGTGCAGCATCTGGCCGGCGTCTCGAGCGTGCAGGTCACCTTCGACGAGGACAAGGAGCCCGAGCGCCACGCCATGCCGCCGGGCGGCTTCCGCCTCGCCGTCATCAATGCCTGGAACCTGCAGGCGGGGCTGGCCGGACGCGAGCTGCTGCGCGCGCATTTCCTCGCACGCGCGGCATGATGATCGGCCAATGATCCGCAATGGTCGCTGAAGTTACGTGATCGCCAGCGTCTTTGCCTGCCCGATCAGTATTGCTAGAACAGCGCCCAAACCAAGCGAGGGAGTGTCATGAAAATCGTCGGTTTCGAGGCCAATGGCGCAACGCATCTCGGCGTCGTCGAGGGCGAGCAGGTGATCGATTTGCAGGCGGTCGACAACACCATACCGGGCGACCTCGGCGCATACTTGCGTCGCCACAATGGCGATGTGTCGGCGCTCAAGGATGTTGCCAAACGCGCGGGAGCGTCCGCGCGCCTTCCGCTCAAGGGCTTGAAATACGGGCTGCCGGTCGCTTCCCCGGGCAAGATCATCTGCCTCGGGCTCAACTACCTCGAGCACGTGAAGGAAGGCTCGCAGCGCGACAACATCCCGAAATTCCCGACTATCTTCATGCGCGGCGGTACCTCGTTGGTGCCGCACGGGGCGCCGATCGTGCGGCCGAAGGCGTCCGAGACGCTCGACTACGAGGCCGAGCTCATCTTCGTGGTCGGCAAGCGCGCGAAGCACCTCACCGTGGAGAACGCCTATTCCTGCATTGCCGGATATTCCTGCGGCAACGAAGGCTCGGTGCGCGAATATCAGCGCAAGACCACGCAATGGGACATGGGCAAGAATTTCGACCGCACCGGCGGCTTCGGCCCGTGGTTGGTGACCGCCGACGAGCTGCCGCCCGGCGGCAAGGGCTTGAAGATTCAGACCCGACTCAACGGCCAGGTCATGCAATCGGACAACACCGACAACATGATGTTCCCCGTGGCCGAGACGATCGCCTACGTCACCCAGGGCATAACGCTAGAGCCCGGCGACATCGTCTTCACCGGGACGCCGTCGGGGGTGGGCCACGCGCGCAAGCCCAACCCGGTTTGGATGAAGCCGGGCGACGTCTGCGAGATCGACATCGAGCGCGTCGGCGTGCTCGTCAACCCGATCGAGGCTGAGAAGTAGCGTGCCGCCCTCGCGCGAGGCCGGCACGGACGGGGGCGCTGCCGCGCGCAACACCTAACCGAAAAGATGGAGAAAGTGATGGCCGGCTTGAACGTCGTGTCGATCTGCGGCTCGCTCCGCAAGGGCTCTTTCAACGCCATGCTACAGCGGGCGCTGCCGTCGCTGGCGCCCGACGGCATGACCATCAAGCCGGCGCCGTCGTTCGCCGAATTCCCGCTCTACAACGCCGACATCCAGAACTCGAGCGGGTTTCCGGCGCCGGTCAACGCACTTGCCGACGCCATTCGCGCGGCCGATGGCGTCATCTTCTGCACGCCGGAATACAATTTCGGCATTCCCGGCGGTCTGAAGAACGCCATCGACTGGGTGTCGCGGTTGCCGAACCAGCCGTTCGCCGGCAAGCCGGTGGCGCTGCAATCGGTCTCGCCCGGTCCGGTGGGCGGCGCGCGCGTGCAATACGACCTGCGCAGGTCGATGATGTTTCTCGACGCCTTCACGCTCAACAAGCCGGAAATCTTCATCGGCAATTGCGCGTCCCGGATCGACGAAAAGACCGGCGAGATCAAGGACGAGGCCACACGCGGCTTCATCAAGCAGCAGCTCGCCGCGTTCGCGACCTTCATCGCGCGGGTGGCGCCGAAGAGCTGAGGCCGTCGTTTTCCCTTCGGCAGGCTGTCGTCCCCGCGCAAGCGGGGACCCATATTCCAGAGGCCGCAGTTTGAGGCACGATGGATCCCCGCCTTCGCGGGCATGACAGCGGAGGGTGCTTGTCCGGGCCCGCCGATCCGTTATCAATTCATCCGCGTCATAATCAATACTCGTCGGCGCCCATATGGGCGCCGCTGCTTGAGGGGGTGACTCGTGGCTGACGAAAAACTCGACGTGCTCGTGATCTGCGGCTCGTTGCGCAAAGGCTCCTACAATTCGGCGCTCGCCCGCACCTTGCCGGCGCTGGCGCCCGCCGGAATGACGGTGCGCCCGGCGCCGTCGTTCGAGAAATTTCCGATCTACAACCACGATATCCAGGATACGAGCGGCTTTCCCGCCGAGGTCAATGCCTGGGCGGACGCCATCCGCAAGGCCGACGCGGTCATCATCGTGTCGCCCGAATACAACTGGTCGATCCCCGGTGGGCTCAAGAACGCCATCGACTGGGTGTCGCGCATGAAGGATCAACCGTTCAAGGACAAGCCGGTGGCGTTGCAATCGGCCGCCGGCGGCATCCTCGGCGGCTCGCGCATGCAGTATCACCTACGCCAGTCGCTGACCTCGATCGATACCATCCTGTTCGGCCGGCCCGAGGTCATCGTCACCTTCGCCGCGCAGAAGTTCGACCCCAAGACGCTGGAGCTCAAGGACCAGACCGCCATCGATTTGATCAAGCAGCAGCTCGCGGGCTTCGAGAAATTCGTCCGCCGCCTGCAGCCGAAGGGGTGAGCCATGGGACGGCTGTCCGACCGCACCGTCGTCGTCACCGGCGGCGCCAAGGGCATCGGCCGGCACTATTCGCTGGCGCTGGCGGCCGAAGGCGCGCGTGTGATGATTGCCGACATCGCCGACGGCGGCGCGGTGACGGAGGAGATCGCCGGCAAGCATGGCGCCAATTCGGTGGCGAGCGCGATCGCCGACGTCAGTGACGAAGACTCGGTGAAGGCGCTGGTCGCGGCCACGCTGGAGCGCTTCGGCAAGATCGACGTGCTGGTGAACAACGCCGCGCTGTTTGCGCCGCTGCAGGAGACCAAGTGCACCGAGATCGACGCCGGGCTGTGGGACAAGGTGATGGCGGTCAACCTGCGCGGGCCGTTCCTGATGGTCAAGCACGTCGCCCCGCACATGATCGCGCAGGGCTACGGCAAGATCATCAATATCGGCTCGGGTACGGCCTACCGCGGCATCCCCTGGATGCTGCACTACGTCACCAGCAAAGGCGGCATCACGGCGTTCACGCGAGCGCTCTCGCGCGAGCTCGGCGAGCACGGCATCCGCGTCAACACGCTGGCGCCGGGCTTCACCATGAGCGAGACGGTGGTGAGCGAGAACCCGGGCCACGTGCAGACCGCCCGCGACCGCGCCATTCAGTCGCGCGCGTTGCGCCGCGACGAGCATCCCCAGGACCTGCTGGGCGCCCTCGTCTTTCTCGCCTCAGCCGACAGCGATTTCATCACCGGCCAGACCCTCGCGGTCGACGGCGGCAATGTGAATACCTGAGCCGGTTGAATGGGTTGAGGGCCGCGGAAATATCGATTTTCGCGCCCTTCCGAAGGGAGATAGTTTCATTATATACTAATTGCCTGTTTTGGATCATTCCAATCTAGACCGCCCAGAATCGGACGAAGGAGAGCGCAATGGCGACCGCGACCCGACCGGCCGAAGCCAAAGCCCCGGGCCCCAAGCACAACATCGAGGCGATGCGCGAGGAATATTACGACCGCATCGCCAAGCACAGCATGACGCCGCTGTGGAAGGTGATGAGCAGCGTCGTCACCAAGGAGCCGGTCACGCGTTGCGCGCCGGTGATCTGGCACTTCGACGACATCAAGCGCCTGGTGATGGAGTCGGGCGGCCTGATCACGGCGGAGGAGGCCGAGCGGCGGGTGCTGATACTGGAGAATCCCGGCATGCCCGGCGACTCGCGTGCCACCAATACGCTGTTCGCCGGCGTGCAGATGATCCTGCCGGGCGAGGTCGCTCCGGCGCACCGGCATGTCTCCTCGGCCATTCGCTTCGTGCTCGATGGCGAGGGCGCCTACACCGCGGTCGAGGGCGAGAAGTCCTTCATGTCGCCGGGCGATTTCGTGATCACCGCGAATTGGGCGCCGCACGACCACGGCAACACCTCCGACAAGCCGATGCTGTGGCTCGACGTGCTTGATTTTCCGCAGGTCAACTTCTTCGAGACTTCGTTCGCCGAGCAGTTCAAGGAGGCGACACAGCCGACCGCGCGCGGCGACGGCGATTCGCTCGCCTTCTACGGCTCGGGCGTGCTGCCCGACGGCACGCCGGCGCAACTGAACCGCAGCCCGGTGATCAACTACACCTATGCCCGCACGCGCCCGATCGTCGAGCGCATGAAGAAGGCCGGTGACATCGACAAGCGCCACGGCGCGCGCGTGCGCTATGCCAACCCGGTGACCGGCGGCCCGGTGCTGCCGACCATGGGCGCCTATCTCGCGCTGCTGCCGAAGGGCTTCAAGGGCGAGAAATATCGCGCCACCGACGGCACCATCTTCGTCTGCGCCGAAGGCAAGGGCAGGACCACGGTCGACGGCAAGGTGCTGGAATGGGGCCCGAACGACGTCTTCGTCGTGCCGCCGTGGAAGCCCTACTTCCACGAGGCGACGAAGGAGTCGGTGCTGTTCTCGATCTCCGACCGTCCCTCGCAGGAGGCGCTCGGCATCTGGCGCGAGGATACGAGCCTGCATTGACGCAGTTCGTAGGGTGGGTTGAGCGCAGCGAAACCCACCGAGTCGCGCGTGCGGGACGATGATGGGTTTCGCCATAGCGCGTCGAAGACGCGCGTGAACGCGCTTAAGGCTCAACCCATCCTACACTACCTCGCGCTTGGCGGCGGCAGCGCTGCGGCGCAGGTGGTCGATGACCAACAGCGCGATACCGGCGGCGATGCCCGCGATGTTGACGTAATATCCGCCGGCAAACGACTCCGGCGGCTCCACGATCAGCAGCGATAGCGCGCCGTAGAGCAGCCGCGACGGCAGGGCGAGGCGCGTAAGTCCGAAGCCGACGATGGCGGCGGTGCCGACGAACAGGCCGAACAGGATGCGGGCGAAATTCCAGACGATGAGGTAAGTCGGCCCGTCCATCAGCAGGCTCGGCGTGAGCACGAACAGGAACGGCAGGATGAACGTGCTCCAGCCGACTACGCAGGCGATCCAGCCCGTGGTCCAGCCGTCGGTGCGGGCGATGTTGGCGGCGGCGTAGGCGGCGAACGCGACCGGCGGCGTGATCATCGACAACATGCCGTTGTACATGACGAACATGTGCGCGGCCATCGGCGTGACGCCAAGTTTGACCAAGGCTGGCGCCAAGAGCGTGGCGGTGAGTATGTAGACGCTGACCGTCGGCAGGCCGATGCCGAGCACGAATGCGAGCACCGCGATCAGCAAAAGCAGCAGGAACACGTTGTCGCCGGAGAGCGCGAGCAGCTGCAAGGTCATGCTGAAGGCGAGGCCGGAGATGCTCATGATCCCGACCATGATGCCGGCGGCGGCGCCGATCAGGATGATGTCGAGGGACACCCGCCCGGTCTCGATCACCGCCGTAATGATCTCCACGACGGTGGCGCGCTTGCCGCGATAGCCGAAGATCAGCGCCAGCCCGATCAGCAGACCGGTGGAGACGATCGCGGCTTTCTCCGGGGTGAGCCGGAAGACTTCGGGATAGATCAGCGCGGCGACCAGGAAAGTGATCGGCACCAGGAAGTGCCAGCCCGACTTGATCACCTCGGCGAGCGTGGGCGCATCCTTGATCTCGGCCGAACCGATGCCGTGCTTGGCGGCCTCGAGGTCGACGTGGATGAACAGGCACGCGTAATAGAGGACCGCGGGGATCGCGGCGGCGACACAGACCGCGCCGTAGGACACCTGCAGGAACTCGGCCATGATGAAGGCGGCGGCCCCCATCACCGGCGGCATCAGCTGGCCGCCGGTCGATCCGACCGATTCGATCGCGGCCGCGCGGTAAGGCGTAAAGCCCGATTTGATCATGGTCGGAATGGTCACGATGCCGACCGCGAGCACGTTCGATACCGCACTGCCGGAGATCATGCCGAACAGGGCGGAGCCCACCACCGCGATCTTCGCGGCGCCGCCGCGGAACTTGCCCATCGCCGACATGGCGAGGTCGGAGAAGAATTCCGCGCCGCCGGTGCGCGCCAGCACCTGCCCCAGGATGGTGAATGGGATCACGACCAGCACGGCGACGCCGAGGATCGAGCCGATCATCCCGTTCACGTCGAGGCCCACATAGGCCACCATGCGCTGCGGCGAGACCCAGCGCGTCTGGAAGTCGCCGGGCAGGAACGGGCTGATGTAGACGTAGACCGCGATCGCCAGGATGATGCCGACGAAGCCCCATCCGGAGGTGCGGCGGCTTGCGTCGAGCACCAGCAGGGTGAGCACGGCGCTGCCAATGATGCCTTCGAGCGGCAGCGAGGCGAGCTCGTAGGTCAGCGCCTCGTAGCGCACCGTGATGTAGCCGCAGAGGAGCAGCGAGAGCACGACCGCAACCCAGTCGCTCCAGCGGCGCGGGCGCGAGGTGTCGGCGATGAAGGCGAGGGCGAGCGTCAGTCCCAGGCAGACGGTAAGAAGCTGCTCGGTGTAGAACGAGACGTCGAGCACCTGCCGCGGGAGATCCATCACCCAGAACACGACGGCGGCGATCAGCAGCGCCTGGAACACGTTGGTCCAGAAGATGGTCGCCTTGGACGCGGTGGAGGTGAACTCCTCCGTGCTGGCAATGAACCGCTCCTCCGACGCGGCCGAGATGGGTCGCGCCGCGTCGGGGGCGATGTTTTGCTCGCTCACGCCTACGCCCTAGTCGTACGCCTTGGCTTGGAGCTTGTTGTCCTGGAAATATTTCAGCGCGCCGGGATGATAGGCGAGGTCGTGCTTGCGATAGAGCAGCTCCGGCGTGAGGTCGTTGAGCGCGGGCGCGACCGCCACGAGGTCGGGCTTATTCTTCACCAAGATGTCGAGCATCTTGTAGACGACGTCGTCCTTGGTCTTGGTGTTGGTGAACAGGAGATAATCGAGCGCGTAGGCTTTCATCGGCTTCTCCACGCCGACGAAGACCGGCCCGGGCTTGACCTCGACGAAGTAGCCGTAGGGGAAGACCTTGCGGCTCGCCGCGAGCCCTTCCGGCGTGTCGACGACGGCGAGCGCGCGCACGCCGCCGACGGTGGCGTCGGCCTCGCGCACCTTCGGTCCGCCGAAGGAGAACATGAAGGTGTCGTTGGCGCCGGCGAGAAAGTCATCCGCCCCGCGCAGCACATTCGGCACCATCACCGGCTTGATGTCGTTGAGCGTGAGGCCGGCGGTGGCGAGCATGGCGAGCGAGTTGCGGTCGAGCGTGCGCATGGCGGAATAGCCCGCCGGCACGCGCTTGCCCTTGAGGTCGGCCACGCTGGCGATGCCGCTGTCCTTGCGGCTGAAGAAGCCGATGCGCAGCGTATAGATCGAGCCGATCATGCGCAGGTCGTTCTGCAGCCGGCCGGTCTCGATGCCGTCGACGACCTCCAGCATGTTGGCGATGCCGAGGTCGATCTCGCCGCGGGCAACCATGGGAATGAGTACGGATTCGCCGGCGGTCGCCTGCACCAGGGTGTTGAGGCCGCCCTTGTCCTTGAACACTTTGGCCAGCGCCGAGGCGGCGGTGTGCGCGAGCGTACCCGGCTGCATGGTGGCGAGGCCGTAAGTCTGCGCCGCCGCGCTTGCGCCGCTCAAAGCCAGGGCGATGACGGCGCTAATCACGCCAAATCCGCTACGCATCGAATAATGTCTGCTGCGACCACTCATAAAACTTCCTCCCTACCGTCACTGCACCGCTACGGCTTCGACGTTGTGCTCCTTGAAATACTTCACGGCACCCGGATGGTACGGGACCTCGTACTGCTTGTAGGCGAATGTCGGCGTGAATTCGCGCAGCACGGGCTGCACCGCGATGAGATCGTCTTTATTCTTGAACAGGGTGTCGAGGATCTTGAAGACGAGCTCGTCGCTCGTCTTGGCGCTGGTGAAGAACAGGTTGTCGAAGCTATAGACCTTCATCGGCTTCTCGACGCCGACAAAGACCGGTCCCGGACCGACCTCGGTCAAGTAGCCCCAACGCTCGATCTTGCGGGCGGCGGGCATCCCCTTCTCGTCGATCTCGCTCATGCGGATGCCGCCCGCCGTGACGTCGACCTCGCGCACCTTGGGCGCCCCGAAGGCAAAGTAGAACGCATCGGCCGCGCCCGAGGCGAAGTCGTCGGCGCTGCGGATCACGTTGGGCACGAGAACGGGCTTGATATCCTTCTCGGTGAGATCGGCCGTCGCCAGGATGGCGCGTACGGTCGGCTCGAGGGCGCGCATGGCGGAAAATCCATACGGTACGCGCTTGCCCTTGAGATCGGCGACAGTACGAATGTCGCTGTCCTTGCGCACGAAGAATCCGACGCGCAACGCGTGCGCCGCGGCGATGATGCGCAGATCCTTGAGGCCTTTCGACAGGCCATCGTGCACCTCCATCGCGTTCGAGATGCCGATCTCGGCCTCGCCGCGGGCGACCATGGGGACGATCACCTGGTCTCCGGCGGTCGGTTGCACGAGGACGTTCAGCCCCGCCTTCTCCTTGAGCACCTTGGACACCGCCGAGGCGGTGGTGTGATTGAGCGTGCCGGGCGGCAAGGTGGCGAAGCCGTAGGTCTGCGCCTGTGCCGGCGCGGCCGCGAGCGCCGCACAGCCGAGCCAGGCGGCGGCCAGGATTCGCGCCGGCGCGAGCGCGCGGCGTTCGACAACCAATGGCATGAGCTTCCCTCCGTTCGGTGTTTTCTTGGCCCGGACCGGGCGCGCAGGGCGAGGCGCGGTGCTCGCCTGCCGCTACGCGCGGAGATATTTGCACGCCACGGCCGAGCATGCGAGCTTGAACGACGCCGCTGCGCACGTGGCCAACGGGCGCAGGGCGGGGGTCACGGCATGGTGGCACCGTTCATTCACGAGCTTCAACCCCAGCGCGTCGTGTTCGCGCCGGGCGCGGTCGCGCGTGTCGCCGAGGAGGCGGCGCGGCTGGGGATGAATCGTGCGCTGGTGATCGCAACGCCCGGCAGCGGTGCGCGCCTCGGCACTCGATTGGTCGAGATCCTGGGCGAGCGCGCCGTGGGGCTGCATGCGCAGGCGGTGATCCATGTGCCCAAGCCGGTGGCGGAGGCAGGTCTCGCGGCGGCGCGTGCGGCCGATGGCCTGGTCGCGGCCGGCGGCGGCGCCGCCATCGGCCTCGCCAAGATCATCGCGCGCGATCTCGGCCTGCCCATCCTCGCCGTGCCCACGACCTATTCCGGCTCGGAAGCGACCGCGATCTGGGGCATGAGCGAGGGCGAGCGGAAATTCACCGGCAAGGATGTGCGCGTCCTGCCGCGCACCATCGTCTACGATCCCGACCTGACCTTGGCGCTGCCGGCGGCGGCGAGCGCCGCCAGCGCCATGAACGCCATCGCCCACTGCGTCGAGGGCCTCTGGGTGGCCGACCGCACGCCGTTCCTGACCGCGCTCGCCGTCGACGCGGTGCGCCGCTTCGGCACGCATCTGCCGCTCGTGATCGCCGACGGGACCGACCGCGCCGCGCGCGGCGAATGTCTCGTCGCCGCCTGGCTCGCGGGCGTCGTGCTCACCGCCGGCACGGCGCTGCAGCACAAGCTCGCGCATGTGCTGGGCGGACTCGGTTTGCCGCACGCCGAGACCCACGCCATCATTCTTCCCCATGTCACCCGCTTCAACCTCGCGGCGGCGCCGGAAGCGCAGGCGTGCCTCGCGGCGGCGCTCGGCGGCGATGGCGCCGATCGCCTCGCCGCCATGCTGAGCGGCTTTCCGATTCCGCAGCGGCTGCGCGAGGTCGGTTTCGACCGCGACAAGAGCGATTTCGTCGCGTCCGAGGTGGCGGGGATGGCGATCAGCGCGCCGCGCCCGGTGTCGGCCACCGACGTGCGCGCGTTGCTCGACGCAGCGTACTAGGTGCGGCCATAGCCGCCAGCTTAGTGCGCGAGACGTCACGGCGGGGATTGCCGTTGTTTCGACCCTTGCGGGGCGCGGAAATATCCCGTCGTTCCCTCGTGCAGATGCGAATAGACGAGGTCATAGACGCAGTTGGCATCGTCCTTCGAAATGCTGCGGTCCAGCGAGCGCAGTGTCACCCGGATCAGGAGATTCTTCTGACCGGGCGACATGCCGAGTCGCTCACGTGCCTTTTCGGGAACCGAGACATAGTCGGATACCTGAAGCAGCTCGACATTCTCGATCCAGTCGCTGCGCTCACCCAACACATCTCTGATGCGGTCGCCCAGCAGCTCCATGTCGGGATCGGTGACACAAATCGACATATCGCGGCTGGTCGCCGGCTGGTTGCTGACAGGCTCATAAGGATCCAAGGTCAGCATCTGTCGAGCGATACGCGCGTCGCTGCTGCGCAGCAGGCGGATATCATCCATCTGCTTGATCAGCATGACCAAGCGATCAAGGCCAATGCCCATGGCCAGCCCCGACCACTGCTGACTTGGCAAATGACTCTCGTTCAGCAGCCGCGGATGGATCTCTCCGCACTCGAGGACTTCGACCCACCCTTCGTTGAACTGCACTTCCACCTCGAGGCCGTTGATCGTGTAGGGATGGACGGTTTCGTTGCAGCGGTATGTACGGCCTGGCAGCATGCTCTCGACGACCACTTCGATCATGGTCAGAAGATCCGGGCGGCGGAGCCTGCTCTGGCGCACGATCCAGAAGTCGGTCTGGTGCGGTTCGCCGACGTGCAGGCGGTCCACCACGTCGCGTCGGTAGACAAGCCCCGGGCACACGATGAGCCGATCGCGCCTGGTCTCCGCCAGCAGTGGCGGGATGCCAGCCGTCGTGTGGGTCCGCAACATGCGCTTGTCGTCGATGTAGTGCGAGTAGCGCGCCGAGCGCGCTATGGCGTTGGGTTCGTAGAACAATCGGTCATAGTTATCCGCGATCGGAACGATCGGCGGCCTTCGGATAATGTCCGCCGGCAGTCCCGACCATCGTTCGATGGCCGAAATCAGGTTAGTCATCAGAATATTGATCGCGTGCCGACCCGCTGCCAGATCGGTCAAGTCACGCAGCGCCAGATAGCGATCGAGCCGTTCTGGACTTAGTTGCGAAATCCCATTTGGCTGGCCTTTCGTGTCCCTTGTCGGAATGGGCAGTGGGGCAGAGGGGCAGAGGGATCATCCGGGCAAAGAAAAAGCCTCCCGGAAGATCCTGGAGGCTCTGGCCGCGATTTGGCTGAACACACTATTCTCGCGGCGGCCTCCAGCAGCTAAACGATGCAAAGTTGGCACAGCGCAAGGCGCGCGCGATGAGCCTCTCCCCGCATGGCGGGAGAGTCGTCAAAGGCGTCTCTACACGAACGATGTCCATCATTCTGGGCCAATAGTCGTCCGCCCGAGGTCGTCTGTCAACGATCTGATCCCGTGCCCGACGCGGCGCAACACGAATTCGCCGCCGCGCCAAGTCACCGCCCGCTGTGGGTGCCGCGGATGGTGTCGCCCTCGAGCTTGGTGAAAGGCACGAACGAGAGCCGGCCGCCCTGGTAGATGTCCGAGCGCGCGACGCTGATGGCGCCGTCGGCGGCCTTCTGCTTCACCACCTTGAGCACGTGCTGGGCGCCGGGCGGGCCGACCGGAATGACCATGATGCCGTTGGGACTGAGCTGCTGTAATAGCGGCGGCGGAATGTGATCGATGGCGCAGGTGACGATGATCTTGTCGAACGGCGCCGCGCTTTCCCAGCCGTAATAGCCGTCGGCGTTTTTCGTGATGATCGTTTTGTACTCGCTGTAGCCGCGCTCGATCAGTCCGTCGTAGAGCCGGCGCGTGCGCTCCGCCAGCGGCTTGATGATCTCGATCGACCACACCTTGTCGGTGAGATTGGAGAGATAGGCCGACTGATAGCCGGAGCCGGTGCCGATCTCGAGCACCTTGTCGCCGAGCTTCACCTCCATGGAGTTGGTCATGCGCGCGACCGTGTGCGGCCCGGTGATCGTCACACCGTAGCCGATATTGAGGTAGTGCCATTCATAGGCGCGGCCGAGGTTTGGCTTGGTAACGAATTCCTCGCGCGGGGTGAGCAGGTAGGCGCGGGTGTCGCGCTTGTCCCAGATATCGCGGTTGGCGAGCATTTGCTTCAGGCGATCCCAGCGCTGCCCGAGAAAGCCCGAATCCTCGCCGCGATTCTTGACCATCCACGCGATGAACTCGGCGCGGGTGTCGGCCGGCGGGGCGGCATCCCAGTCGTAGGCGACCGGAACGTTGGAGGAGGCATGGGAGGGACTTAAAGCGGCCGCTGCGGCACCGATGACGAAACCGCGCCGACTGAGGGCCGCCGCCATCGTCCTCTCGCCGGACCACTGGAACGTCATGGGGCAACCCGCCGCTGCGCGACTGCGCGGGCTTGGGCTTAAACGTATCCCACCGAACGTTCAAGCCGCCGAACGTAGGCTCGGCGTATCACCCGGCTGGCCGCGGCGGCTCGACCCGGAAACCCTCGCCGCCTTCGAGCGCGATTCGTCCTTGCGCCACCGCCGCAGCCCAGCGCGCGGTCTGCGCCAGACCGCCGAAGGAGAAGAGATGCGGCGCGATCTCGCCGAGATGGCCTTCGCTGCGCGCCTGCGCCAAAGTGCGCACCAAGCCGTCGGGCGCCGACATCGCAAATAGCTGCCGCACCAGCCCGGCCTGCCGCGCCAGTCCCTGGGCAGAGGCCCGCACGCCGCAGCGGCGGGCATATCGCAAGAGCGTAGAAAGGTTCGTTGGGCCGGCGAGCCCGACCCTTACCGGGTGTTCGACCCCGAAGTCGCGCAAGCGCGTGATCCACTGCACGATCGAGCGCGCGTCGAAGCAGAACTGGGTGACGATGTGGACCGCCATCCCGGTCGTCTCCGTCGCGCGCAGCTTGTCGGCGAGCGCGCGCTCGAGGTCGAGCTGCGGGATGCGCGGATGGCCGTCGGGGTAGCCGGCAATGCCGATCTCCACAATGCCATACCGCTGCAGGGCGCCGCCGTCGATCACCTCGACCGAGCTGCGCAAGTCGCCTGAGGGTTGGTCGCGATCGCCGGCGATCACCAGCGCGCGGCGCACCCCGGCCTCGCCGGTGACGCGGGCGAGGAATTGGTCGAGCTCGCCCGCGCTCGCGAAGTTGCGCACGGCGAGATGCGGCACCGGCTCGAAGCCGGATTTGCGCAGGCGGATGGCGGCGTCGATCGCCTCCTGCACCGGCCGCGTCGGCACCGCGCTGACATAGACGCGCGTGCCCGCGGCAAGGGTGTCGGCGAGTGCGGCGACCTCATCGGCGCTCGGCCGTATCGCTTCGAGCGAGATGTCACGCATGAACTCGGCGATGGCCGTGACCGCATCAGGGCGATCGGCGGACGTGGTTACCGGGATGGCTGTCGTCATGGACATCTTTCGTCGCCGCCAGTTCGCCGCGCTCCAACGGAGGGAGCTCTGGGGATCACTCGCGCCGGCGCGAGATCACGTAGGATTCGTCGTAGAACCAGAGCCCGCCTTGCTCGTGCAGTACCTCTTGCGTGGCACGTAGATAGCGTCCGTCGGCGACGACTTCGGCGAGACGATCATCCTCGACCTGCGCCACGTAGATCGCCGCGTTCCACGCCGCAAACAGCGTCGAGGTGCCGATCGACTCCGAAATTTCGCTCGGCAACGTGTGCATGTCGTAGCGGAACAGCGAGCGGTTATCGGCGTAGGCGTTGAAGTTGAGGTCGCGTCCCGCCGGGCCGAG
>JBKPUA010000364.1:0-14284 GCA_046735815.1 Pseudomonadota bacterium | reverse complement strand
ATAGGCTGGAGCGGGATGACGAACCGAAGAAACGCCATCCCGCTCCAGTGCCCCCGATTCCGAAGTTCGCAAGCCCTTGCGGCGCCCTCTGATGCGATCTTCGGGTTCGGGGCACTAGCAATTGGTTTCGGCCAATCCCATATCGGTGGCACCACCAAGAAAAATGAAAGTTGAAATGATTTCCGGGCCTACCGGTGGCCGAGAGACGTTATGTGCTCCCGCCCTTGAAGCGAGGAGACGTCCATGTCGCAGATAGACGAATATCGCGCCAAAGCGAAAGAGTACGCCCGTTTGACGTCGGTTACCAAATCCCTGCGGGAAGGTCGCCGATACAGGAAACTGGCCGAGATGTATCAGGCGCTTGCGCTCGGCGAAGACCCCGAGAAAGTGCGGTCTGCAAAGGCGGACGAGAAGACGAGCGCAAGATGATTGTCTATCCGTTGGAGTTTCATCGACGGGCTGCGCAGAAATGGGCGAATCGTTTGCAGCCGCCCAGGGTGTCCAAGAGCTCCGCTCCGCGATCTCGCGTCGATAGTCGATGCCCGAAGTGCAAGCAGCCGATGATTGCGCCGTTCAAGTCGGCCTAACATCATTAAGTGTGCAAGCACTGCAGCGCGACCTGGACCAGCCGGGTCGATGCGCTGTTGGTGTCACAGCCCCAACTCGACGGGGATATGAGCGCCCTAGTTGGCGGCGCCACCGCCAGGCGGGCACGCCGACAGCCGGCAAAAACCGAGCGGGCCAACCTGCCGGCGGCCCGCTCGAAATGTGTGAGCGATGGGATGGGCGTCAGTGCCGCCCGAAGCCCACGCGCGACATGCCGCCGCCGCCAAAGCCGCGGCTCAGGCCGAGCCCGAACGACGGCTTGGGAGTCATCGCAGCAGCGCGCGGCGCCGTCGTACCCGACATCGGCGAGGCGAACGCCTTGAGCGGCGACTTCGCCGCGCCAAGCGTATTGGTCGGAGCCGTGTTGCTCACGCGCAGCTTCGGATTGTCGATCTTGCCGCGCAGGATCGTTGTGCTGCCCGACGCGCCGCCGGTGGTCTTGGTCGGATAGTCCTTGCCGCCCGTGGGATTCGGATAAGTGTTGCCACCGCCGGTCGGCCTCGGATGGTCATTGCCGCCCGTCGTCGGCTTCGGGTTATCGTTGCCGCCGGTCGGCTTCGGATTGTCGTTGCCGCCGGTCGGCTTCGGATAGTCGTCGCCGCGTGGCGGCTTCGGATGAATGCCGATGCGCGGCGGGATCACCACCACCGGCGGCGGTGTCACGACCGGCGGGACCGGATCGGTGTAGATGATCGTCGGCGTCGGGTTGATGGTGGCGACGCCGGTGCCCGACGGCTTGGTCGCGCTGGAGCCCGGGTTCGGCGTCGTGTTCTGCGTCGGCGCCACGTCGGTGCGGCGCTGGCGCAGCGACGGGCTCGCCGGCAGGCTGCACGGGCAGGTCGCGTTGGCAGAGGCGAAGGCCGCTGCCGGGTCGGAGATCGAGCGGCCGCGCGCGCGCTCGATCAGGCGGTTGGCCGTCCAGGCGAAGTCACTCGAGCCGTAGGTGGTGAGGAAGACCTGGTAGGAGGCGACCGTGTTGACGGTCACGGCCTTGTACCAGTCCACCATCACCAGCCGGCGGTCGAGCACGGTGCGCACCAACGGCGCCAGCGACTGCGAGGAATAGAGCGCGAGGTAAGCCTGATAGGCTTCGATCTTGTCTTCGCGCACCACGATGTCATAGGCCTCGCGGGCGCTGCGCCCTTTAAGCTCCTTCTGCCAGGCCTCGACCGAGCGCGTATCCGTGCGCGGCTTTGCGCCGGCGCCCGACGCCGTGTTGCTCGCGGTCGAGATGCGCTCCTGTCCGCTGCCGGTGGGAAAGAAGGAGAACTCCGCGGTGAGCGACGAGCTCTCCCACGGGTATTGCTGGCGCTCGGTAGCGTTACTCACGTCGAGGCGCACGCGCTTGAGCAATTGCTCGATCGGCAAGCCCGGCTCCTGGCCGATCTTGGTCAGCGCCGCCGTGTAGGGGCTGTTGTCCTTGTCGCCGTCGAGCGCCTCGGTGCCGGGCGCGGTCGAATACGACACCAGCGAGCCGTTGGGCGCGTCGACGATCGCGAGCCCGCGGCCGGTGGTCTTGTTGATGGCGGAGAACGGGTTGTTGCGGCAGGCGTCGAGGATCACGATGTTGGACTTGCTGTGAATGGTCGAGAGCGCGTTCATCACGTCCGCGAGCCGCACCGCCTGCAGCGGCACGTCCGCCTCACGCTCGATGCGGGCGTCGACGGGAACGAGGTAGTTCTCGCCGTCGACCTGCAGGCCGTGGCCGGCGTAGAACACGAGCGCGACCGTGTCCGGGCCCTTGTCCGACGCCGCGTTGGCGAAATTGCCGATCGTGCGGCGCATGTCGCTCTGGGTGAGGTCGGGCGCCTCCACGACCTCGAAGCCGGCGGCGCGCAAGAAGCGAGACATCGCTTTGGCGTCGTTCGCTGGGTTCGGCAGCGCCGTGACCGCGGTGTAATTCGAATTGCCGATCACCAGCGCGATGCGGTTTTCGGCCAGCGCCTGGCTCACGCTGAGCCAGCAGGTCGACGCCAGCGCAGCGAGCTTGATGAGGAATCGCAATGACATGACCTGGGTCTCCACGAGACAATAAGGAGTTGCGACCGCAGAGCCGTGTGGCCCTGCTGGTTAGTGTTCCGACGGGGAGATCCGGTTCCCGGACCGCCCGCCGACTGGACGAAATGGGTTACCGAACCACGACGATCAGCGGATCGGTCTGGGCCACCGCGCTGGCCTGCAGCGTCATCTTGAATTCACTGCCGTCGCTGCGCTCGACGACCAGCACATAGGACTGGCCCTCGCCGAGGTTCGGGCGCGCGATGTTGCGCTCGAACACCATCAGGACCTCATGGGAGTCGCCATCGAGCAGCAGAACTTTCTGGATCGGTTGTGGACCGCGATTGACGATGCGGATGCTCGGCCGCAGCGCCACGTTCACATTCGCCGTCTTGACGCCGGCGGCGCCGGCGGCACCGGTGCCGCGCGACACCACGCCACCCTGGAAGCTGGAGACGACGGGCGCCGCGCACGTTCCGGCCGAGGCGACCGCGGTCTTGCTGTTCTCGGCAGTGACGCCGTCGCGCGAGATCGATGCCCGCAGCGGCCCTTTCAAGGTCAGAAGCTGGCGCGTCGGATAATGGCAGATGCGCAGCTGGCTGTTCGCCTGCAGGTCCAACCGCGTGCGATCGCTGATGACGTCGAGCGCGTCGAGCAAGGTCGGCTTGCCCTCCGCCAGCGCCACCACGCGGCCGCTGACGTCCTCCACATAGGCCACATCCGAATCGTCCTGCGCCGAAGCGGGACCGGCGCCCATGCAGATGGCCGACAGCAACAGCGTGGCTGCCACGAACTCCATGCGCGCTGGCACTTTCGCGCCGGCGGCTAGACCTGCAATGGACTGGAGTCGCATTCTTCCATCTCCTCAGAATGAAACCCGCGAGTGCCCGGCGTGTCCTATGTGGGTCGGTGTTGCGGCGCCTGCGGTTCAGCCGGGGCGCCGCAGCGCCACCCTCACTTGTCGCTCATGTTGATGACCTGAACCCGGCGATTGTCAGCGGAGTACGGGTCAGACTGGTTCTTCAAGTGGCCCTTGCCGTAGCCGACCGTCACCAGATTGCTGGCGTTAATGCCGTATTTCTCCGCCAGGAACTGCTTGACCGCATCGGCCCGGCGCTCGGACAGACTCTGGTTGTAGGTGTCGGTGCCCTTGGCATCGGTGTAGCCGGCGACGATGAAGGTCGCACCCTTCAAATCTTCGCTCGAAAGCGCCTTGCCCAGGGTGGTGACCTGCGGCGTCGCCTTCGTGCCGATATTGGCCGAGTTGTACTCGAAGTTGATCTCGAGATCGATGCTCGGCTTCTTCTGAGCGATGGTCGAAATCTGCTCGCGCTCGGCGGTGGTCAACGAACGACTGGTGCGGTTGCGCAAGCCGTCGACGAAGCGCGTCTCCTCGGCCTTGCGGGCCGCATCGGCGGGCGAGGTCGTCAAGCTGCGGGTGACGTGCGTCGCGGGCTTGAGCGCCTTGACGATGTCTTCCGGCGAAAGCTGCTCCGCCGCGAGCGCGGGGGCAGAGCCGGCAGACAGGGCGAGACCGGCGGCCAACGCCAGCCCGGCTACATTGATCATGAACGTCTTGGTACGTGCGGACATGGTTTCACTCCCATTGTGAGCACCCCGGCCAGCTTTTCCGCCGGGGGGATAATGGCCCGACGAGCCGGACCGGAATGTGAGCGAGGTTACACAAGGGCAGCTCGGGCTGATGTGACAGTGGTCACAGAATGGGCGTTTATTCGATCCTACAAAAACGACTGACAATTGCCTGGTCGCGGTCGAGCCGCTATGCTTTAGCTCAATTTCCGCTGTAATCAGCGGCCCTTTCCGGCCCGCTGGCGAAGGCTTTGGCGCACAACGTCAAATGGTGCACTGCGGATGAAGATGAGCTTGCGTCTTTATCTCCACAGATGCCATCACCGGCGGATCAAGTCCACGCATTTTGTCGGCCAATTCGGCGATTGTCGAGAGGCGCGCCGCGTCCGGGCTGTGCCGGCAGGCCCGCCAAAACGTCGCACAGCTTTGCGGCTCGAGCGAACGTAAAATAGCCCGCACGCACGGTGAGGACCTGCGCACATGGCGTACTGCAATCCCCGCCTGATCGTTGTCTTTTTCATTGTCCTGTGCCTGCTCGCAGGCGCCGGCCTTCACCCCGCTTTCGCCCAGCAAAGCGACGCGCGGGTGGCCCTGCTGATCGGCAATTCCGCCTATCCCGACGCCGAGGCGCCGCTCCGGGACCCCGTCAACAATGCCCGCAACCTGGCCGACGAGCTGCGGCGCAACGGATTCGAGGTCGAAATCGGCGAGAATCTGACCAAAGATGCGATGCGCACGGCGATTGATCGCTTCTACGGCAAGATCAAGTCCGGTTCGACCGCGCTGTTCTTCTTCAGCGGCTTCGGGGTTCAGTCCGACCGGCAAACCTACATGATCCCCACCAATGCCCAGGTCTGGACCGAGCCGGACGTGCGACGCGACGGATACAGCCTCGAAACGCTGCTTTCCGAGATGAACAGCAAGGGCGCCCGGGTCAAAATCGCCATTCTCGATGCCGCGCGCCGCAATCCGTTCGAGCGCCGCTTCCGCCCCGTCGCCGGCGGGCTTGCCCCCGTGGCCGTCCCGAAGGGCACGGTGGTGATGTACGCCGCCGCCCCGGGCGCCGTGACCAGGGACGGCGACCGGCCGGTCTTCACCAGCGAATTGATCAAGGAGATCCGAGGTCCCGGGCGGATCGAGGAGGCCTTCAACCGCACCCTCATCGGCGTGTCGCGCGCGACCAACGGCGAGCAGGTGCCGTGGTTCTCCTCCTCGCTGGTCGAGGAGTTCTCGTTCACCAACACCGGCCGCGACCGGCCGGAGCCCGCGCCGCCCGTTGTCGAAACCGACAAGAGGCCTCCGCCCCCGCGGCCCGATCCGGAGGCTACGGCGCGAGCCGACTTTCAATCCGCGGACCGGATCGGGACGAAGAAGGCTTACGAGGACTTTCTCGCCAAATATCCCTCGGGACGTTATGCCGACTTGGCGCGCGACGAGATCGCAAGACTCTCGCCTCGGCCTAGTCCCGCGCCCGCGCCCAAGCCGGCGACTCCGCCGCCGCCGCCCCCACCGTCGGTCGCCCGCACCGATGATCCCGCGATCAGGGACCTCGACAAGAAGATCCAGACCAACCCCAGCGACGCCGTCGCCTACTACAAGCGCGGCCAGCTCTACGCGCAGTACGGAGATTTCCGTCAGGCCACGCGCGATTTCGACGAGGTCATCCGGCTCACTCCGCGCGATGCGGAAGCGCTCAACAATCGCTGCTGGGCGCGCGCCATGCTCGGTGAGCTGCAGCCGGCGCTGCGCGATTGCGACCAGGCGTTGGAGATTCGCCCCCGCTACGTCGACGCTTTCGACAGCCGCGGCCTCGTCAACCTGAAGCTCGGCCAGCACAGCAACGCCATTGCCGATTACGACGCGGCGCTGCGGATCAATCCCAAGCTTGCCTCGGCGCTGTACGGACGTGGGCTGGCCAAGTTGCGTAGCGGAAATTCCTCAGGCGGCAACGGCGATATCGCGGCCGCGAAGCTCATCCAGCCAGACATTGTGGACGAATTCGCCAGCTACGGCCTGCGCTAAAAGCAGTTCCCGGTCGATTTGCTTCGGCGTCGCGTACCGTTGTGCGTCGCCCGCGGGCTTGACCACGCAAGTTGGATTTATCCGACTTGCGCATTTAGATGCTCGAAATCGGGTAAAACCCGATTTCGAGTGGTCCATCCTTTTCGCAAGAGACTCTTGCAAAGATGATGGATTGCCGGGTCAAGCCCGGCAATGACTGGTGTGGGTCTAGACGGGCGGGAAACGCTTTAGTGGATCTCGGCGATTGGAGCCTTCGACACTGGCGACCACTCGCGGGCCTGACCACGGCGCTGCTGGTCGCGGCGGGCGCCCTCGCCGGCTATGCGAGCGATTACGACAGCCGTTGGTCGGCGCTCGGCGGTCCGAACGCGCTGCTCTATGACCTTACGCTGAAGATTGCCCAGCCCTGGCGCCGGCATATCCCGACCGCGCCGATGGTGTTCGTCGCCGTCGACAACGAATCGCTGGCGACGCCCGAGCTCGCGGCGCTGCCGCGCGCCCTGTTCCAGCCGATCTGGACGCGCCTGATCGACGGGCTCCTTGACGCCGGCGCGCGCCGGATCGCTTTCGACGTGGTGTTCGCCTATGCGGGCGCCGATTTCAAAGTCGAATCGTTCACGCTGCCGGATTACGACCGCGGGCTGATCGACACCCTCGCGCGCGGCCGCGACCGGCTCGTGATCGCGCGCTTTCCCACCGTCCCGCCGGCGGCGCCATTCCTCGCAACCGTTGGAGCATCGCGGGTCGGGGTGCTCGACCTGCAGGTCGAGTCGGATGGGCGGGTGCGCAGCACCGCCCCAGTCGTGCGGCTGCCGGACGGGCGGGTCGCCTTGGGATTTGCCGCGCTGGGCGCCGGATGGAGCGTCCGCCAGGCGGCGTCCGCGCAGCGCATCCTGCTGGCCCCGGTTGCGCCGCTGGCGGATACGCCGACCTACAGCCTCGCGACCTTGCTCACCTGCCTCAAGTCGAAAGACGGGCTCGAGGAGGTTCGCAAGGCGGTCGAAGGCCGCATCGTCGTCGTGGGGACCACCATAGCGGGCGAGGACGAGCACCGCGGGCCAGCGCGATTTCTCGGCCTCGGACTGTTCGGCCTCGCGGGTGAAAGCTGTTCCCCTCAGCCGGGCTTGCTGGCGCGGCGGGGATTCGAGAACGTGCCGGGTGCGCTTCTGCAAATCGCCGCGATCCAGTCGGCCGCGAGCGACCGGCGGGTGACCTTGGCGTCACCGTGGCTGCGTCTCGCCGCCGGCGCCGCGCTTGCCCTCCTGTTCGCGCTGGCGGCGTTCCGGGACGAAAGCGCGCTGGCGCTGGGCGAACGCGACATCTCGCCGGCCTCCATCATCTTCGTGCAGCTCGCGCGCGCCGCCGCCTTCGGAGTGGTCGGGCCTGCTGTCGTCGGCGGCGTGGCGAGCGCGATCGCGTTCGTGTGGGCCGATCTTTGGCTGCCGATGGGCTATCCGGTTCTGGTCACCATGTTGGCATTCGGCACCATCCTGGGGCTGCGCTCGCTGCGCCACCGCGCCTTGTTCCGACGGCTCTACCGGACCGCCGGCCGCTATTTGCCGCCGGCGCGGCTGGTGACCTTGGCGCGCGGCGGCTTCGGCGATCCCCTCGATGGCCAGGAGCGCGAGGTCTCCATCGTATTGGCGGACTTGGTGGGCTTTACCGCCTTCTCCAACCGACCCGATCTGAGCGCCTCCGAGATCGTGCGCGTCGCCAACCGCTACTTCACGCTGATGCAGGCGGTCATCGACGTTCACGAGGGCTGCAGCGACAAGTTTCTGGGCGACGCGGTGTTGGCGTTCTGGAACGGGCTCGCCGACGAGCCGGCGCATCCGGTCAAGGCGCTGGCGGCCGCCCAAGACATCATCACCGCGGTCAAGGCGGCCGAAGGCTCCGACCAGAGCCGGCTCGCCGCACGTGCGGTCGTCTGCTCCGGTCGGGTCTATGTGGGCGACCTCGGGGCCAAGCAGAGAAGCAACTTCACCATCATCGGCCCGGCGGTGAACGAGACCTTCCGGCTCGAGAAGGTTCCCGACGTCTACGGGCTGTCGGTGCTGCTGGCGGCCTCGACGGCGGAGATGATCCTGGCGGCGAAATCGGAGGTCGCGACGGCCGGCGTGCTCGGGGACAACGTCCTGGTGCGGGTAGACGATCTCGACCTCAAGGGTTTTGCCGAAGCGCGAGCGATCTATGCTTTGGTGCCTCGCGATGATCCGGGGCTCGCCAGGTTCGAGGCCGGGCGCCAAGCGCTCGACCAGGGCCGCGTGGGTGAAGGACTTGACCACCTTGCCGCCGTCGACGGCGGGATGCTGCAACAGGCGGCGAAAGTGGTCTCGGCGCGATACCAGCCGGCGCCGTGATCGGAACCACAGGTTCGAGGTTGGTTTAGGTCGTTCGCCCGCACGCACCTGTGACGGTTGGGCCACACTTGGCTGAAAAGGGGGTTGATCCACTACCCGGGCGTTTACCTGAAATTGATTTTCGGGCGCAGATCAGTAACAGTGGCTATGGGGAATACGGGATCAATCCGGGGGGCGAGTCATGCGATACATTGCTTCGTGCATCAGTGTTCTTTCCGCGCTCGCGATCGTCGGGCCGGCTGTTGCGGCCGAGCTTCCGGCGACGCCGAAGCGCGAACGGCCGGCGCCGCAACGGGCGGAGCGGCCTGCTCCGGCGCAGCAAACCGCGCAGCAGGGCGCCAACTGGAACGGCGGGCAAATGGGCGGCTCCAACGGCGCCAGCGGAGTGAACAACAACTTCGTCGAGCCGGGTGCCTACCTGTTCTCCGGGTGCAGCCCGAGCGGCCCCAGCTTTGGAAGCCCTGGCTGCGCCGAAACGCCGTTTTCGTTCAGCAGCAGCAACTCCTGGAAATACACCGCCGGCGGCTTCTTCGGATATCGGCAGCAAGTCGGATTCGGAAAGGGAATCTTCCCAGGAGGCCTCGTGGTCGGCGTCGAAGGCGATATCTACTATCAGAGCGCGGAAACCTCTTTCGTCCAGAGTGGGCGTCCACCCTGGTTCTCCTCGACCGGTCTGGAGACCTTCACCGGATCGATCAAGCAGGGCACCAACGGCTCCTTCCGTCTCCGTGCCGGCGCCCTAGTCACGCCGTGGACCCTGGTCTACGCCACCGGCGGCCTCGCCATCGGCGAAATCAGCGGCTCGTTCAGCTATCTTGCTTGCACCACCTCACCGTGCTCCTCCGGCACCTCGGTGTTCGGAGCGGCGAGCTGGAACGAGGCGCGCGTTGGCGGAACGGTCGGCGCCGGCGTCGAGACCGAGCTCTTCCTGGGATGGAAGGGCAGGCTCGAATACCGCTACACCGACTTCGGCTCGATCACCAAGGACGTGGCGCTGTCGAACAACGTCACCAGCGTCGGCGGCTGCTCTCCCACGGTCTGCGGCAACGTCGCGCACATCGAGACCAAGGCATTCAACCACCGCATCACGGTCGGCCTCGGCTTCGACCTCTGATCGCAGTCAGTGCTGCTTCGGTTGTTCGGGCGGTGACGGGGAAACCCGTCACCGCCCGCTGCCTTCTCCGATCACCGCAAACGGACCCCAGATCGCCGGATAGGCATTCTCCGGCGACGACTTGTCGTCAAGATAGGCCAGCATGGCGCGGCGCATGGCTTCGGCGCGCCCGAGCTTCGGATCAGCCGCAAGCAGGTTGAAGGCGGAGGTGGTGAGCCGCGTCGCGGCATCGGAGGCCACCGCCCAATGCGACACCAGCAAAGCGCGGGCGCCGGCATAGAAGAACGCGCGCGCCAAGCCGGACAGCGCTTCCGCGCCGGGCTTGTCGCCGGCGACCGTGTTGCAGGCCGAGAGCACGACCCAGTCGGCATTGAGCTTGAGCTGCGCCACCTCGCTCGCCTTGAGCAGCCCGTCGTCGTCCTCGCTCGGCTTCGCCGGCAAGGAGAGCGCGAGCGACGGCTCGGCCACCCCCTTGATGTCGCCGGCGACGAGACCGTGGGTGGCGAAATAGACGATGCGGTAATTCGCCAGCGGCGCGCGCTTCACCGCCGTCACCGTAGCATTGGGACCGAGCAGGATATCGGATGGCAACACCTTGAGCGCCAGCGCGATCGCCTTGAGCTCGTCGGCGGTGTCGGGCAGCTGCGGCAGCGCCTGCATCAGCATGTTGCGGTCGAGGCCGGCGCCGCGCCAGTAATCGCTGTAAGCCCTGGCCTTGCCGCGCGAGCGGCCGGTCTTCGGGTCGCTCGGCTGCGGCGCGCGCAGGTTGAACACCGGATCGCCGAAGCCGATCATCGGCTTGCCGCCCTGGTCCGCACGCGTGAGCGAGCGCAGCGCGCTGAGACTTGCCACCGACGGCAGCACGCTGACCGCCTGCCGCTTGATCAGCCATTGTGCGTCGCGGTAGCGCGCGGCGTCCTCGGCGGTCGGACGGTTCCTGTCCCGCGGTGCCGATGTCGTCGGCTTTTCCGTCACCAACAGATGGAACGGCAGCGCGGTGAGCGTGCCGGATGGCGCCACCAACAGGTGGCCCTTGTCCTTCACCAGCGCATCGACCGGACCAATGAGCAGGGTATAGAGCTCGTTGGCGAGGCCGATATCGAACTGCTGCATGTTGTCGAGGTCGAGACCGCGCCGGAACGCCGCCACCTTGGTGGCGAGATCATCTCTGCCGGCGGGAATCGTGCGCCAGTCGAAGCCGTCGCGCGTGACCGCGAAGACGTAACTCTCGGATTCACCCGGCAGGAGGAAGACGAGTGCCTCGTACGGCTGCAGCAGCTTCTGCACATCCTCGACCGACAACGGCTTGGGACTGGCCAGCGCCGCGTAATTCGGGAAGTCCTTGGCGAGCTGCGCCTTGACGGCGGCGAGCTTGCGCTCGGTCTCGTCGATCTGTTTGCGGATCTGGTTGATCTGCCCCGAAGTGGCCTGCCCCTCGGGCTTCGACAGCGCCGCGACCAGCGCTTTCTCGCGGTCGCGGCGATAGGCGGAGAGATCCTGGTCCTGCCGCACCAGTGAGGCGAGCGCATCGTTGCCGGCGCCGAAGCGCGGACCCAATTGTTGCACTGCCGCCGCCGCCGCGGACTGATTCGCCCATTGCGCGATCTCGAACGCCTCGCGGCCGAGCGCCGAGGCGGGCTCGCTGCGCGCGCGCGCCGCTGCGGCGAGACTCGCGACGTGGTTCACGAAGAAGCCGGAGCGCTGCTCGATCAGTCCGCCGCCCTCCGGCGCCTGCCGGCCCGCCGCGTCGCTTGGATTGGCATGGGCGAGCACCGCCGCCGTCGCCTTGCGCGAATAGGTGACGGCGTTGGCCGGATTGCCGTCCGCCACGCTCACCAGCGCCAAATGGTTGAGCGCCCGCGCCGTCTCCGGATGGTCGGGTCCGCGCGCGCTCTCGTTGATGCCGAGCGCGCGCTTGTAGGCCTGCTCCGCCTGGCTGTAGCGCTGCTGGTGCTCGAACAGCTGGCCTTGGTTCATCAGCACGGTGGCGAGGAAGCGGTGGTTGGGGCCGAATGACTTGGTGAAGACGTCGAGCGCGCGCTTGAAATGGGCGTCGGCTTCGGCGTAACGGCCCTGGCCGTCGTAGGCGACGCCGAGCTTGCGCACCACCTTGGCGGTATCGGGATTGTTCGGGCCGAGCGACTTGTCGACGATGGCCAGCGCGCGCTTGGCGTAGGTCTCCAGATCCTGCGCGCGGCCCTGGGCTTCATAGATCGCCGCCAGATTGTTGAGCACGGTGGCGACATCGGATGAATTGGGACCGAACACTCCTTCGCGGATGCCGAGCGCGCGCTTGTAGAGCGCCTCCGCCTCGTCGAAGCGCTCCTCGTCGGCGTAGACGCTCGCGAGGTTGAGCAGCGAGGTGGCAAGGTACGGATGCTTCGGACCGAGCGCCTTCTCCCAGATCTCGATGGCGCGCTGGAACATCCGGTCGGCCTCGGCGTAGCGGCCGAGCCGCTCGTAGAGATGCGCGAGGTTGTTCAAGCTGGCGGCCACGTCGGGATGATTCGGGCCGAGCGCCTTCTCGCGAATCGCGAGCGCACGACGGCTCGCGTCCTCCACCTCGGCGAAGCGGCTCTGATCCTCGTAGACCTTGGTCAGGTTGTTGAGGATGAGGGCGACCTGCAGACTGTTCGGGCCGCCGGCCTTCTCCGCCAGATCGAGCGCGCGTTTGTATTGCGCCTCCGCCTCGTCGTAGCGCGCCTGCGCCTTGTAGACGTCGCCAAGATTGCTCATGAGCAGGATGACGGCGGGGCTCGACGCACCCTGCGCCTTGGTCTGGATGTCGAGCGCCTGCTTGTAGAGCTTCTCCGCCTCGCCGGGATTGGCCTGCAGCAGATACACCGTGGCCAGGTTGGCCATCGCCTGCCCGGTGCGCGCATCGTTCGGCGGAAGGTTCTTTTGCAGGGCCGCGACCACCTGCTTGAACATGGCAGCGGCTTCGCCATAGCGGCCGAGCGCCTGGTTGGCGCGGCCGAGATCGTTTAGCGCCGACACATAGGCGAAGTTGTTAGTGCCGGCGCGCTTGGCGGCGGCCTCGGTCTTCTGCGCCTCGGCAAGCGCGGCGGCGTAGTCGCCGGCGGCGTAGAGGTCCTGAAAGCGCTTCTGCGCGGCGGCCATGTCGCCCTGCTGCGCTGCAGCGCGATCGAAGATCGCACCGGTCGCGAGCGTGATGAGGACAACCAGACCAGCCAATCCGCTGCGCCACCGCATTTGCATGGATCCGCTCCAAAATTGAAAAAACATGAGCTAAAACAGCGCGCCGCCTACGGGCACCGACATACTAGCACACGCCATCAGGCCGTCGGCCGCCTGCGGCATCGGCGACAACCACGGCTCTTTGTCGCCGCAATAGCCCGCGGGGTTCCTCGCGACCAGTTACTTTCGCTTAATGTGGGCGACCGCTCTGGTCACCGCCCGGCCTGGCGCTCGCGCAGGCGCTGGCGATCGAGCCATTGCGCCATCACGCCGGCGATGGCGAGATTGTTCTTCTCCAGCATCATCATGTGGCCGTTGCCGTGCACGCCCACATCCGCAAGGCGGATGAACGTATTGCGCACGCCGGCCTGGGTGAGATAGGCGGCGGTGCAGTGGTCGTAGGCGGCGTGATAGGACGCCTCCGACATGATGATGACCACCGGGATGTGCTTGAGATTCGGCAATTGGCGGGCCGGCTCCTTCTGCAGCCAGCAGCGTACGAGATCGGGCTTGTCAGGCTGCTCCTGGCGCACGAATTCGAGCGCGCCGCCGGCGGGAAGCGGTGGGTCGTAGGCGAGTTGCACGTCGGCAAGGCCGGAGATCTTCGTGCGCTCCGCGTCCTTGAACCAGTCGGGCGCGCCGATGTTCTCGATGTCGTGCACCGGCGGGCCGCTCGGCTCGACCGCCACGATGGCCTTCACCAGATTGGGTCGCGCATCCGCCACCGGCCAGTTGAAGGAGCCGGATTGGGAATGGGTAAGCAGGATCGCCGGCCCGATTTTGTCGAGCAGCGCCACCAGCGCGTCGCGATTGAGCTCCTGCTGCTTGGGGAAGCTCACGAGCGAGGGAAATTGCGAGGCGTAGAACTGATCGAAGATGGGATCGCCCGGCTTGCCGGCGCCCGGCCATTGCGTGTGCAGATGCGCCTGCGGCCATTGCTTGAAGCGCTCGGGCGCGACGAAGCGCTGCTCGACGAAATTCAGCCGCGAGGGCTGCACCGCGCCGAACACCTGCGACCAATGCGCGGCGCGCCCGCGCGCCACCTGATCGACCACGTAGACTGCGTAGCCGCGGCGGACGAAATACTGCGCCCAACCCTCACGGCCATCGGGCGTGCCGGTGAAGTTGGTGCCGGTCTGGCTGCCGCCGTGCACCATCACGATCGGATAGGGATGGCTGCGTCGCGCCGGAATCAGGGCCTCGACATACATCTGCCCGACCGTGGGGCTGCCCTCGACCGCGGTGTCGATGCGGCCGCCGACGAAGAAGTAGCTCATGCTGGCGAGCGCGAGCGGACCGCGCTCCTGCGCGGTAGCAGCCGGCGCGGTGAAGACCAGCGCGGCCGCTGCCACGGCCACCGTCGTGATGGAGCGACATCCGTTCATGCATTCCTCCC
>JBKPUA010000363.1:0-4008 GCA_046735815.1 Pseudomonadota bacterium | reverse complement strand
CACCAGGCGCGGGAACGGATTGCCGGTGCGGGGCTCGGGCATGATCGAGCCGACGGTCAGGAAGCCGAAGCCGAGATGGGACAAGGCGGCGATGAGCTCGCAGTTCTTGTCGAATCCGGCCGCCAGCCCGACCGGACTGGGGAGGTCGACGCCGGCAAACCGCGTGCGCAGCCGCGGATCGTCGACCGCGAGCTCCGCCAGGGCTGCGAGGGCACGCCACGGCAGGCTCGAGCGCAACGCCAACTGCGCGAAGGCATGCGCCTGATCGGGCGGCAGCTGGAACAGGATGGGCCGGACGACACTGCGGTAGAACGACATCGGCGCCGGCTATGTGTGATGCGAGCGGACGATCACGCCAGACCCGCGACCGCGGACGCCGCCGGTCGTGGAATGGCCAGGCGTTCGGCCAATTCAACCAGGTAGTAGAGCACGACGCCCTGCACCGTCAGCGCGATCAGCCCCGCGAACAATAGCGGCGTGTCGATGTTGCCGTTGGCTACCATGAGGAGATAACCCAGTCCGGCGTCGCCGCCGACGAATTCCCCCACCACCGCGCCCACGACCGCGAGCGTGATCGAGATCTTGAGGCCGCCGAACACCGAAGGCAACGCGCTCGGCAGGCGGATCTTGAAGAAGGTCGCCGCCGCTCCGAGCCCCATCGAGCGCGCAAGGTGGATCTTCTCCTGCTCGATCGATGCCAGCCCCACGACGGTGCTGATGACGATGGGGAAGAACGCAATGAGAAACGCGATCAGCACTTTCGGCAGCAGGCCGAACCCGAACCAAACCAGAAACAGCGGCGCGACCGCAACCTTCGGCATGGCCTGCGACGAAACGAGGAGCGGCAGCACCGAGCGGGAAAATGCCGGCCACACGAAAATGGCGAGCGCGAGCGGCACGCCGAGCGCGATGCTCAGCAAGAAGCCCAGCACGATCTCGACCGTGGTCATCCAGCCGTGCTTCAGAATGAGGGCGGCGTTGTCGGCCAACGACACAACGATCTGGCTGGGTGAGGGCAGCAGAAAGGCCGGCACGTTGAAAACCCTCGTTCCGAATTCCCAGGCCACGAGCGTCGCGATCACGGTCATCGCGGGATAGATAACGGCGGAGATGCGGGCATGGGATCGACTGCGGGCGCGGCCATCCTGCACCCGCGCTTCCACTTCCTCGATGCTCAGCGGCGCATCGTAATTGGTCGGGACGTGCAGTCGGCCGGTATCGGTCATGGTCGTGCGCCTTCAGCGTTCTCGCAGCACGCCGCTTGCGAGCAGCAGATCGAGGATCTGGCGGTTGTAGCTGTTGAACTCGGGGGACTCACGCATGGCCAGCGTACGCGGCCGCGGCAAGTCGATGTCGATGACCCGATCGATCCGGCCGGGCCGCGGCGTCATCACGACGATCCGGTCCGACAGGAATATCGCCTCGGCCACGCTGTGGGTGATGAACAGCACGGTCATTCGGGCGTCGTTCCATAGCCGCTGCAAGTCGAGCACCAGCTGGTCGCGGGTAAGGGCATCGAGCGCCCCGAACGGCTCGTCCATCAACAGCTGCGGCGGATGGTGGATCAACGCGCGGCAAATCGACACCCGCTGCCGCATGCCGCCGGAGAGCTCGTCCGGATACTTGGCCTCGAATCCCGTCAGCCCGACGGCGGCGAGGAGCTCGCGCGCGCGCCGCTCCGCGCTCTTGCGCTCGAGGTGCCGCGCCTCCGCCTGCAGCAGGATGTTGCCCAGCGCCGTGCGCCATTCCAAGAGAACCGGGCTTTGAAACACGATGCCGATATCGGTGCGGGGTGCATCGACGCGTTTTCCGCGCACCGTCACGACGCCGTTCGAGGCGGGAAGCAGTCCCGCCGCGAGCATCAACAGCGTGCTCTTGCCGCAGCCGCTCGGCCCGAGAATCGAAAGAAACTCACCCTGCCGCTGCGCGAGCGACACCTGATCGAGTGCCCGCACCGGACCGTCGGCGGTGGCATAGACCTTGGTGAGATTGCGAAACTCGAGATAAGGCTGCTGCGAAACTGCCGCCTGCACAGCCGCGGTCGGCGCGGGCTTTTGGGTCCGAGTCGTCAGCAGTCCGTCGTCAGGCACCGGCGAGGACTCCCTCGTTCACCTGCGTGTAGTACGGCGGAACCTTTGACCGGCGAGCGCGCCTATTTAGGCTGCGGTGGAACGAACTCGGCGCCGGTCGGAACGAACTCGTTCGTGTACAACACCGAAGCTTCGAGCGGCGCGGTCACGCCGCCGTATTGCTTGAGCACTTGTACCGTCGATTGCCAGTCCTTGTCCGACATCCATCCGAGCGGCTTGCCGGCGGTGTTAGGTGTCACCCAGTTCTCCCAGGACATTTCCAGCTCGCGGCGCGCGATCTCAAAGACCACGGCCTCGGAAAATTTCTTGGTAATGGCGGCCGCCTCATCGGCATGTTGCCGAGTATAGAGGAAGCCCCGGATGGTCGCTTTGACGAAGGCGCGGACCAGGTCGGGATTTTCCTTCAGGAGGTCGTTGTGCACGATGATGCCATTGCTCACCGCGTCAACGCCGCAGTCGGCATATAGGAAGACGCGCGCCTCCTTCTTGGCGCGCAGCTCGATGCCGGGAACGTGGCCTTGGGCGTAGCCGGCGACCGCCTGTACCTTGCCGGTCACCAAGGCGGGGATGCTGCCGGCGGGATCGATATTGATCACGCTGATCTTGTTGCCGTCCAGATTGCAGCCCTTGACAACCGCCGGCCATTGCTGGAACTGAGTGGCGCCGGTCGAAATGCCAATGCTCTTGCCCTCGAGATCCTTCAGCGTCTTGACGTCGGAATCCTTGAGGACGACGACCGCGGTCGGGTTGCGCCGAAAGATCGAGGCCACCATGGTGAGGTTCATATCCTTGGCGACGCTGTTGCCGACGACGTAGCCGTCCGCAAATCCGAACATCGCGGCCTTGCTGGCAACGAGCTGCGCGGTGCTCCCGGAGCCGCGCCCAGGACCGATGTCGACGTTGAGACCGGCCTCGTCGTAGTAGCCCTTCTCCTTCGCGACCATGAAGCCGGAATTGGGACCCTGGTAGAGCCAATCGAGCCGCAAGCTCACGTCGCGCTTGGCCGATTGTGCGTGTGCGCTCGGTGCACAGACGAGCAGCGCCAGGCCGGCGGCAGCGGCGATGCGAAAACAGGATTGGCGGGTGGTGGCGCGATGGTCGGGCAAGCTCGATTCTCCCCAGGGTCAAAGCCGCTCTGCGCTCCGGCAAGGCCAAGCGACGCGGCGATAGGCTTCAATCCATTCAATTTCCATGCCACCGAGCCGCAACCGTAGCGGGTGCGCCGCTCGGCTCGGGCGGCATCCGCGAAGTGTCGATCGACCTCTCACGCCGCAGGTTCGGATCGCTCGATCGGGCCGACGGCTTCGGTGCGCGCGCAGAGGCATCATTCCGCTTCGTGCATAGGATTTCTCGCCGCACTACCCTAACACAGCGCGATGCTGCGTCCCGACACCTTGGCGCTGACCGCCTTGCTCGCACTGCTGACGGCGGTCGGCCCGATGTCCGTCGATCTCTATCTGCCCTCGCTGCCGCAGATCGGCCGGGTGTTCGACGCCTCGGTGCCGCAGGTGCAGTTGACCTTGTCCGGCTACTTGTTCTGCTTCGCCATCGGCCAGATCGTCTATGGACCGATCTCCGATCACGTCGGCCGCAAACCGGTGCTGCTCACCGCGCTCTCGCTCTATGTTGCGGTGTGCCTCGGTTGCGTGTTTGCCGCCTCGATCGAGATGTTGATTGCGCTGCGCGGTCTGCAGGCGCTGGGCGTCGCCGCCGCGCCGGTGCTGGCGCGCGCCATGGTACGCGATCTCTATCACGGCGTACGCGCCGGCCGTGAGCTCGCCCGCATGGGCTCGATCACGGCGCTTGCACCGGTGGTCGCCCCCTCGCTCGGCGGCATCCTGCAGGCGGCCTTCGGTTGGCAGGCAAGCTTCCTGGCGATGGCGGCGCTCGGGCTCGCCGCGATCGTGCTGGTGACGCG
>JBKPUA010000362.1:0-7773 GCA_046735815.1 Pseudomonadota bacterium | reverse complement strand
CGCTGCTGTCGCTGCTGTCGCTGGTCGTCGCGCACGCGCCGGCGGACGCCGAGACCCGCATCACGTTCGGCATCACCAGCGCCACTGCGTTGAGCCTGCCGCACTACATCGCAACCGAGAAGAAATTCTACCAGGCCGAGGGCCTGGCGGTGGACACGATCGTGGCGGGTGCAGCGGTGGGCGTGCTGCATCAACTGGCCGCGGGCTCCCTCAACATCGCACAGGCCGCGACCGACCAGACCTTGCGCGCGATCAGCCGCGGTGCGCCGATCCGAATCATCGCCGGTGCAGCCTCTAATGCACCGTTCCGCATGGTCGCCGCCAAGACGATCACGAGCTGGGCCGGGCTCAAGGGCAAGACCATCAGCGTTGGCGGTCTCACCGACGTGACGCTCTATTTTACGCGCGTGATGGCACGCAAGAATGGACTCGGCGACCACGATTACGACCTGCTCTACGGCGGCGGCACGCCCAATCGCTTCGCGCAGCTCGCCTCCGGTGCGGTGGCGGCGGCGATCCTCACCAATCCGGTCGATTTCGCGGCGCTCGAGCAGGGCTACGTCGACCTCGGCAGCGTCACTGACTACCTGCCAAACTGGGCGCAGAACAACGTGCTGGTGGACACCCGCTGGGCGCAAACGAACCGCGCCGTGGTCGTTGCGTTCCTTCGCGCGCACCTGCGCGCCACCCGTTATTTCTACGATGGCGTCCATCGCGACGAGGTGATCTCCATTCTCGCCAAGGAAACCAAGTCGACGCCCGCGATCGCGGCCGCCACCTATGATCTCTACGTCAAACAGAGGGTGGTGGCGCGCGAGGGCGCGCTGTTCGAGGATGGCATCAGGGCCAACCTCGACGCGCTGGTAGCAATGGGGGATTTTCCCGCCGCGCCGCCAATTACGAATTTCGTCGATGCGAGTTTCCTCGCAGAGGCGTCGAAGCCATGAGCGAGATTTGCACCCGCACCATCACCTGCAGCGCAGGGATGCCGGCCTTCGCTGCGGTGCCCGACACCGATGCCAAGGTGCCGGTCGTGATCGTGATGCACGAGCGCTACGGCTTCGTGCGTCACACCCGCGATCTGGCCGAGCGTTTCGCGCGCGACGGCCTGGTCGCGATCGCGCCCGACCTCTACTTCCGGCATCCCGACCAGGAGGCGCTGCATAAAGGCGGCGCCGGCTACGAGATGAGCGATCCCGAGGCGGTGCAAGGGCTCGAGGCCGCGCTCGCCGCGTTGGCGCAGGTGCCACAGGCCGATCTCGACCGGGTTGCGGTAATGGGCACCTGCCAGACCGGGCGACATCCGCTCGTGTTCGCGGCGGCGCGCCCGGTCGCGGCGGCGCTGGTGTGGTATGGCGCGGCGCAGCCGCGCGAATGGGCAGTGACCGCCAAATATCCGCGAGCGCTCGACGAGATCATCGCCGCCGTGGATTGCCCGGTGCTCGGCATGTTCGGCGAGACCGACCATCTGATTTCGGTCGACGACGTGCGGCACTTCCGCAACTGCCTGGAGCGGCACAGCAAGTCGTTCCGGATTCACCTCTATCGCGATGCCCCGCACGGCTGGCTCAATGATACGATGCCGGGGCGCTACCGGCGTGTGCAGGCCGAGGCGGCTTGGGCCGCGCAGCGCGAGTTCCTGGAGCTCGTGTTCGCGGGTGGCTACGATCGCTTGGCCCGCCGGCAGCACTACGAGGCCGGCATCGCAGCCGATTACGACTTCAGCCGCAACGTGCGGCTGGAATGAACCGGAGATACAGAATGGCGCGCGATTTCGAGGATCATTGCTGGAAGGATATCGTCGACGAGGAGACCCTCGAAATCTACGAGCCTTACCGGCGCGAGGTGCGTGTGGGGCGCAATCCCGCGCTGCTCGCGATCGATCTCTACAACAAGGCCTACCAGGGCGGAAACCTGCCTGTGCGCGAGGTCAACCGGCGCTATTCCGGCTCCTGCGGCGAGCATGCCTGGACCGCGATCGAGCCGACGCGCCAGCTCTTGGCGGCCGCCCGCCGCGCCGGCGTTCCCGTGATCTACACCACGCGCCACGCTGACACCGCCGGCGTGCGCTCGACCCATCGCAGGATGGGGGTCGAAGCCGAGACGCTCTACCATATCAAGGAGGAGGTCGCGCCGGCGCCCGGCGAGCTCGTGGTCTACAAGGAGCGCGCGTCGGCCTTCTTCGGCACGCCCCTGATTGCGCATCTGCGCAAGCTCGGTGCCGAAAGCCTGATCATCTTCGGCGAGAGCACCTCTGGCTGCGTGCGCGCCAGCACGGTCGACGCCTATTCCTACGGCTTCCATAACGTTGTGGTCGAGGAATGCACCTACGACCGCTCACTCTTGAGCCACAAGGTCAACCTGTTCGACCTGCATCACAAATATGCCGATGTCATGCACGTCGACGAGGTGATCGCGCACCTGGAGAGTCTCACCCGCGCCAGCAACGCGGCCTAGCTAGACCGGACTCACAAGCGATGGATTGAACGATCACCGCTCGCCGGCCATGATGTAAGCCCACAGGGCCTCGAGCTGCTCCGGCTTGAAGAAATCGCCCCATGGCGGCATCTGGTTCTTGCCGCGCGTCACCGACGTGACGAAGCGCTCGTGCTGGTCGGGCGGAAATTTGCGCAGATTGAATGCCGCCCCCGGATCCTGCATGCGGGCACCGTGACAAGGCGAGCAGTTCACCGCATAGAGCTCGGCGCCGGCGGCGATCTGCTCTTTCGGGAAGCTTTGCGCTTCTTCGGCTATCGCCGGCGAGTGCACGAGAACGAACGCAAGAGCGATCAAGAACAAGACGTGCTTCATGGTCCTTTGTGTATTAGTGGAGCATGATCTTTTCCGAAACCGGTATCCACTTTTCGGGATCATGCTCTAGGGGATATCCGCTTGCGCGGGCATGACAGCCAAAAAAGACGTCAATGGCCGGGACGGACCCGGCCATTGATACGCCTGTGGACGAGATGCGTTCGTCGTTTCACTCCGGCAGCAGCGCGAAGGTCCAGACCGAGCCGCCCTGTGGCACCTTGTCCTTGAGTTGCTCGCGCGCGATGTTCCACCACAGCCCGCCGATGCCCGACAGCACCGTGACGTATTGCCGGCCATTGTGGCTGTAGGTGATCGGCATGGCGTTGATGCCGGAGCCGGTTTGGAATTGCCAGAGCTGCTGGCCGTTCTCGGCGTCGAGGGCGATGAACTCGCCGGTTTCCTTGCCGGTGAACAGCAAACCGCCGCCGGTCGCCATCATCGCCGCCCAGATCGGATGGTCGGTCAGCGGCACGCGCCACTTCTGCTGACCGGTGAGCGGATCGATGGCGTCGATGTGGCCATAGGGCTCGCCCGGCTTCTTCGCGATCGGAATGTTCTCGATGTACATGTAGCGCTGGCCGACCACATGCGGCTTGACCTCGAGATGCTTGTACATCCGCGCGATGTGCATGGTGTTGGCGTAGAGGAGGCCGGTCTCCGGGTTGAAGGCGGCGTGCGGCCAATTCTTGGCGCCCAAGGTCGAGGGCCAGTGCTCGATCTGCTCGCCGGCGCGCAACTTCTTGGCGACGTCGGTCTCCACCGGCCGGCCGGTCTCCTTGTCGATCTGGCTCGCCCAGGTGACTTTCTCGAATGGATTGGCCGCCAGCAGCTTGCCGTTGGCACGGTCGATCACATAGAGGAAGCCGTTGCGGTTGAGCTGCATGATCACTTTGCGCTTCTCGCCGCCGATATTGAGGTCGGCGATGATCAGCTCCCAGCAGGCGTCGTAGTCGTAGGCGTCGTTGGGCGTGAACTGGTAGTGCCAGACGAGCTCGCCGGTCTTCGGCCGCAACGCAATCACCGATGAGGTGTAGAGATTGTCGCCGTCCCGGGTCTGCGAGGCCCATGGCGCCGGATTGCCGATGCCCCAATACATCAGATCGAGCTCGGGATCGTAGGAGCCCGGCACCCAGGCCGAGCCGCCGCCAACCTCCCAGGCGTTGTTGTTTTGCGGCCAAGTCTCGTTGCCCTTCTCGCCGCGCGCCGGGATGGTGAAACGCCGCCACAGATGCTTGCCAGTCTCGGTGTCCCAGCCGTCGATGAAGCCGCGGATGCCGAATTCGGCGCCGGAAATGCCGGTGACCAACACGCCGTTCGCCACCAGCGGGGCGACGGTGAGCGAGAAGCCGTCCTTCCATTCCGCCGCCTTCGACTTCCACAGCTCCTTGCCGTCCTTGGCGTCGTAGGCCACGACGTGAGCGTCGAGCGTAGTGCGGAAGACCTTGCCGTTGTAGATCGCCGCGCCCTTGTTGGAGACGCCGCAGCAGACGACGCGCGGAGTCTCCGGCGGCCAATCGAGCGTCTGCTTCCAGAGCTGCTTGCCAGTGGCGACATCGATCGCGACGGTTGCCTTGGCGTTGGTGACGTACATCACCCCGTTGTAGACGATCGGCTGCGCCTGCTCGCCCCAATTGTTGTCGAGGCTGAGATTCCAAACCGGCACCAGTCGCTTGATGGTTTGCTTGTTGACCTGCTTGAGCGGGCTATAGCGTTGCTGGTGATAGCCCATCCCATAGGTCAGAACATTGTCGGTGGGGCCGCCGTTGCCGTCCTTCTTGAGATCATCGAGCGTCTGCGCGGAGGCGCTGGCGCCGAACAGGAACAGGACACACGCAGCCGATGCGAGGATCTTCATGAGCGTCGCTCCCTGACAAACTACAGATGCGGGCCGTTCTCCGCGGCCCGACTCTCGGCCGGTTGGCTCCGACCTCGTTGCGAAGGACAATAAAGCATCCGCGCCGGCCGTCGAGGGCCTTGACAGCGGCGAGGAGCGTGGATTGTCGATGCGCAATCGGACTATGCTGCCGGTGCGCAGAGGAGGTGGGAGGGTGCCCATTCGCAGTCCGGTCCTGCCGGTGTCGATCGTACTTGTTGCCACGCTCACCGGCGCGGCGATCGCGGGCGATGTGGATGCCTTTCTCGCCGGCACCAGCCGCAATTGCGTCGAATGCGACCTCTCGGCGCGCGATCTGACGGCACGCGATTTCAAACGCGCCAAGCTCGACGGTGCCAAGCTCGCAAACGCCGATCTCTCCGGCGCAAGCCTGTTCCGCGCGTCGTTGGTGCGGGCAGTTCTCGCCGGCGCCAAGCTCAAAGATACCAATCTCAACCTTGTCGATGCCAAGTGGGCCGATCTCAGCGGCGCCGACCTCGCCGGCGCGCTGCTCTACGAGGCCGATCTCGGCAGTGCCAATCTTGTAGGCGCCAACCTGCAGAACGCCCGGATCGGGCGGGCCCGGCTCAATCAGGCGAGTCTCGAGGGGGCGAACCTCATCGGGGCCGACCTGCGGGGCGCGCGGCTTGCCGGCGCCAAGCTCAAGGGCGCCAATATGCGGGCGGTCAAGCTCGACAATCAGAACCTGCGGGGAATGGACCTTGCCGGCGTAGATTTCACCATGAGCGACATGGTCGAGGCCGATCTGACCGGCGCCGACCTGCGCGAGGCCAATCTCACGGGGGCCGATCTGTTCGGCGCCAAGCTCAACGCCGCTGACCTGCGCGGCGCCAATCTCGAAGGCGCCAACCTCGCCAACGCCATTCTCACCGACGCGCGCACCGAGGGCGCGAAGTTCGACGCTGCCATCATGCCCGACGGCAAGCGGCCGGAGTGACAAAACAACAACGGAGCAACAGATGCACGAGACGGGAGACGGCAAGGAGCCACAAGTCGAGCACGTCGCCGGGAACGGCATTCTCAACCGACGCCTCTTTCTCGAAGGCGCGCTCGTCGCCGCCGCCACAGGAGCCGCGGGCGCCACCACGAGCGCTGCGCGGGCGGAGCCGCTGGCGGTGCCGCAGTGGATGAAGGAGCCGGGCGCGGCGCTGTCGGGCTACGGCCAGCCATCGCGGTTCGAGAGCAAGGTGGTGCGCAACGTTCCGGCGCCGCCCAATCCCGCGACTGTCGGCATCGGCACCGCACGCACGCCGCTGCAGCTGCTCAACGGCACGATCACACCGAACGGACTGCATTTCGACCGTAGCCATTCCGGCACGCCCGACATCGACCCCGATCGGCACCGGTTGCTGATCCATGGCCTGGTCAAGCGGCCGCTGGTATTCACGCTGGACGCGCTCGCGCGCTATCCCATGGAGTCGCGCATCGCCTTCATCGAGTGCGCCGGCAATTCCGGCGCGCTCAACACGGCGCAGGCGCAGCCCGGCAACGCGCAAGCAATCCACGGCCTGCTCTCGTGCGCGGAATGGACCGGCGTGCGGCTTTCGACCCTGCTGGACGAGGCCGGCGTCGAGCCGACCGCCCAATGGGTGGTGGCCGAGGGCGCCGATGCCGCCGGCATGAGCCGCAGCATCCCACTGGCGAAATGCATGGATGATGCGCTCGTCTGCCTCTACCAGAACGGCGAGCGGGTACGTCCCTCGAACGGCTATCCGATCCGCCTGCTGCTGCCCGGCTTCGAAGGCAACACCAATGTGAAGTGGCTGCGCCGCCTCAAGCTCACGGCGGCGCCGGTCATGACCAAGGACGAGACCTCGAAATACACCGTGCTGCTGCAGGACGGAAAAGCCTGGCAATTCGTCTTCCCGATGGAAGTGAAGTCGATCATCACCCATCCCTCGCCGGGCCTCGCGCTCAAAGGGGCGGGCTTCTACGAGATCTCGGGCCTTGCCTGGTCCGGGAAAGGCCGCATCCGGCAGGTCGAGGTCTCCGCCGACGGCGGCAAGAGCTGGGCGCCGGCGGCGCTGCAAGAGCCGGTGTTGCCGAAGGCGCTCACGCGCTTCCGCGCCCCCTGGCAGTGGGACGGCAGTCCTGCCGTGCTGCAAAGCCGCGCCACCGACGACACCGGCATGGTGCAGCCCACCCGCGCGCAATTCGTCGCTGAGCGCGGGCTGCGCGGGCAGTATCACTACAACGCCGTCGCCAGCTGGCGGATCGACGACAAGGGGGAGGCGAGCAATGCGTTTGCCTGATCGCGCCGCATGGGCTGCGGCCATGGCCGGCGCGGCGGCGATCGTCGCCGTATCGGCGCTCGCGGCCGAGACCCCGCATTTCGGTCAGCCGGTGACGGCGGACGAGCTTGCCCCTTGGGACATCAGCATCGGGCCCGATGGTGCCGGCCTTCCGGCCGGGCGCGGAACGCCGAAGGAGGGCGAGGCCGTCTACGCAGCCAATTGTCAGGCCTGCCATGGCGAGAAGGGCGCCGGCCGCCCGAACGACACACTCGTCGGCGGCTTCGGCACCATCACCTCCGACCGTCCGGCGGTGAAGACGGTCGGCAGCTATTGGCCCTACGCCACGACGCTGTTCGACTACATCCGGCGCGCGATGCCCTACCAGCAAACCAAATCGCTGACCAACGACGAGGTCTACGCGGTTTCGGCCTACATTCTTCATCTCAACGGCGTCATCGGCGCCGATGACGCGCTCGACGCCCAGTCGTTGCCGAAGGTGAAGATGCCGAACCGCGACGGCTTCATTCCGTTTCCGCGGTAAACGGAGGACGGAGGACAGAGAACGGAAGAGCGAGTCTTCCGTCCTTCGTCATCCGTCGTTTGTCACCTGTATTTCGGATCGAAGATCTCGAAGCGCGTGGAGCTTTCGAATGCGCCGGGCCGGTATTCGCCGGTCACCGGGTCATTGTCGCTCTGGCCGGGCTTGCGCAGAAAACGCGTTTCCACGCTCAAGTGGCGCTCCGATGTTGCCTTCTCGCAGCGTTGCTTGATGAAGACGCCGCCCACCGGGCTTTCGCCGGCAGCCGGCGGAAAATCGGTGCAGGTCCAGCCATC
>JBKPUA010000361.1:0-7713 GCA_046735815.1 Pseudomonadota bacterium | reverse complement strand
TATATCGGGCTCGATCCGCGGCTCATACGGGCGGCCGGGCTCTCCGTCCTCGCCCATCTCGAGGACCTGGTGACGCGCAAGCTGGTCGCGACCGACGGCCAGCCCTCGATCGAAGGCCGCTACCGCTTGGCGTGACGCTTGAAGCTTTTTGGTCACGCCAGATCGCGTGCAAGTCGCTCACTGTGGATGCTCGAGGAAATCGGCATTCCATACGAGCACGTGTCCATCCGGCCTTACACGGAGAGCAGGTCGGCGGAGTATCTGCGCATCAATCCCAACGGACACATTCCAAGCTTGGAGGATGACGGGTTCGTCCTTTGGGAGTCCCTTGCGATCAATATGTATCTCGCCGAGAAGTACGCAGGGGCGCCGTTGTGGCCCGTGGGGACGAAGGATCATGCGCTGATCTATCAATGGAACCTCTGGGCTGCCAATGAGATCGAACCTCGTATTGTGAGCATTGCCAAGGGCCTGTCGAAGAAGTCGCCGGACCCGTCGGTCGTCGCGGTTGGGCTGGAGCAGCTCTCCGCTGCCCTTCGCATACTGGAGGATAGGCTGCACGGGCCATATCTTCTCGGCGAAGACTTCACAGTCGGCGATCTCAACCTTGCCTCGACTTTTCGCGAGCCGGGAGAGGTCGGCGTTTCCGGAATCGCTGCGATTGACCTTGGGCCTTTCCCGAATGTCGCACGCTGGCTGGACCGCTGCAGTGCACGGCCTGCAAATCGCAGCGTAGCTGCCATAACAGACTGACCGGGTGAGGGGGCGGGATGCTTAGCATTCACCAGTCGCAGCGATGGTGACCAGGTCACCGCGTCGCATCGGCGTCAAATTCGGAGACCGACTCGATCCATTTCAACGCGTCGCGTTCGCGATCCGGGTCGAGGGCGGCGACCTGCTTCGCCACCCGCCGCTGGACCGCGCGAGCGGGGGTCTGCAACGACGAGGCGCAATTCGCGCAGCCCCCGTGCGCGCCGGCGCTGCCGCGTCATCTTCATCCATTCTGCCGGTGCCGTCATGGCCTTCTCCGTCCGTAACGCGTGACGGCGATGTGGCGCGTTACAAGCCGGAAGGCAAGGGTTGGGACCTGCGAAATCCCGAGCCCGTAAAGCGCCACTTCGGAATACGCGAGCGCCGCCAGCCAAGTCGTTACTTTTTCGACTGCTCTTTCTTGCCCGGCGCGCCTTTCTTCGCCGCAGGGGGCGGCGCGGGGGGCCGTTCCGGCTTTTGTGCTTTGATCGCTTCCTCGATGTCGTTCATCAAACCGCGCACGCGCGAGGCATTGGTGCCGAAATCGGACGTGCCGTAGCGCGAGGAAGAGCGCGCGTCGATGCGGGTGCCGTCGGGCTCTGCCCGCACGCGGATCACCACGTCGTCGCGAAAGCCCATGATCGGCGTGCGTGCCACGGCTTCGATGCGTCCCTCGCGCCGCCCGGCTTGCGGGGCGCGCGCGTCGACCACGCGCCACCTGCGCTTGTTCACCACGGCCAGCACGGCGTCGTAGGCCGCTTGCGGGGTGGCGTTGGTGCCGAGCGGCCCGACATCGGGATAGGCCTTGCGCTGCTGCTCGGCCGTGTAGAGCCCGGCATAGTCGACCGGGTTGGCGTCGCGCGGGCGCAGGCGCGAGAGCGCCTCGTAACGCGGCGGATCGATCGGATCCGTGGTGATGTCGTGGATCCACGGCAGGCGATAGGCCTTGAGGCCGAGATAGGCCGGATAGGCGAGGATCGCGAGCGAGATCGCCATCGCCCCGAGCGCGGCCCCCATGCCCGCCGATCCCTCGACCCAGATCACGACGAAGGCGGCAAGCGCGAGCAGCAGCGCAATCACCGCGATGGCGAGCGCGCCCGCAAAGGTCGCGAGCGCCGGCCAGATTTCGAGCAGGCCGGAACGCACGACAATGATGGCGAGGAAGCAGGCGACCAGAGCGAAGCCAGCCACGCGCCGCGACCAGATGGCGAGCCGGGAGGTCGGCTCCGATTGCATGTAGCGGCGCGCCATCGATCCGTCTCAGGTCCCTGCACAGATGTTTTTGAGCGCGGTCCATTCGCCCGCGGCGAGGAGAGGCCGGACCGGCGCGGAGCCCGCCATTTTCTCGATCAGCGCGACCCGCTCGCTGGTCTCGGGATGATCGAGCAGAATCTTCGGTCCGGGATGCGTGGTGCCCGCGATTTGCGACAACAGCCGAGCGAGCCCGCGCGGGTCGCCGCCGATCTTGTCGATCAGCGCTACCCCATACTCATCCGCCGCGCTCTCGGCCGCGCGCGAGTAGCTGGTCTGCAGAATGATCTTGGCCGCGAAGACGACCGCGCCGCCGCCGACGAAGTCGCCCAGCAACATGCCGAACAAGAGCGAAAGTCCCGCCGCCTGCAGCACCGTGCGTGTACCATCGCGGTGGGCGACGTGGCCGACCTCATGCGCGATCACGCCGGCAAGCTCATCGGGTGTGCTGGCTTTGTCGAGCAGACCTTCGAACACATAGATATATCCGCCCGGGAGCGTAATGGCATTCGCGTCCCGCTGCCGCACCACGCGGGCGGTGAGCGGAACGGGTAAGTCGGCTCCCCTTTCGATCTCCCGCATGAGCTTGTCAAACGCCGCGCGCCCCGCTTTCTCCTTCTCGCCATTTCCGCACTCGAAAGCGGCGCCGGTATGGTGGGTGTCGAGGCTCGCGCGCACCTGCCGTTCGATCGCCGCGCCGAGCCTGCGCTCGACCGCGTGGGGAATGACCGGGGTGAGCTCGGTGGCGATCCGCGGCAGCCCCCAGACCGCGACGACGACGAGCGACGCGGCGGCTGCGAGGGTCCAGCCGATCACTTTCGCCTGCATGCGCCGGTCGCGGGCGCCGCTGCGGTCGACCGGCAGCGAGCGCTCGTCGATGGCCGCCGCCAGTTGCGGGTCGCGCACCTCGAGCCGCGCCAGCACGGGGTTATCGGCCTTGCCTAGGCGGAGCACCCCGTCGGGCGCCGACAGCGTCTCGAGTTGGCCATAGGGCCATTCGGCCAGAACGGCGCCGTCGGCGGCACGAACGCGCAGCACCTCGGGCGCGAGCTCGACATCGACCCCCCGTCGCGCGCTGGTGGCGCCGTCGAAGTAGATGCCTGGTCCCGAACTCGCCATGGCGCGTCAAATCCCACCCACGCTCAAGGCATCGGCCAGGCCCTCGCCGACCGGCGAGGCCGGCTGCCCGGCGGCGCTCACGTGCTCGAGCACCGCGAGATTCGAGACGTCGAGCGACTCCAGCACGCACCGCCAGAGCCCGAGCCTGACGGTGGCTTGATAAATGGTGGAGTAGCCGAGCGCGATCGCGACATAGGCGGCGAGCCCCGCGACGGTGGTGATGATTTCCTTGGCCATCGAGTCGAGCCCGTCTGTGAGCCGTTGCAGCACGAATGCGGCGGGGGTCACGATCATGCCCGCCGCCAGCGTGAACAGGAAGGCATAGAGGAGAAAGCGGGCATAGACGCCGTAGACCTGCGCGGTGCGCAAGCGCGAAGTCATCACGACCTCGCCGAAGCGCAATCCGGACGCCCACCAGCGCAGCACCATGGCCTGAAAAATGGGATAGAGCAGGGCAAACGACAGCAGCAGCCAGAGAGTGGCCAATCCGGCATAGACGACGGCGGCCGCGAGTCCACTGACCTCGAGCCAGTTCGACAGGTCGTCGCGGGCGGAAGCGTTCGCCAACGCCCCCCAGTTGATGGCGAAGAGCATGGCGAACAATCCACCCACGAGTGGCACGATGGCGAGCACCCACAGCACGAAGCCGCGCAGAAGCAGGCGAACGCCCGAACCTTCGAAGCGGCCCGGCAAATTGCCGAAAAAGGTGTTGCGCATCTTGAAGCGCTCGAGACGGGATTGTGCGAACGGGTAGGCAAGCCCGACCGTCAGCGCGATTAAGGTCCACCACAGGAGGGCGCAAACCGCATAGCGCCAGGCGGAGCCGCTCTGGTGGAAGCGCACGCCGCGATAGACCGTGCGGGTCAGGCGATAGCGCCGCGCGCGATACACCGCGTATTGGCCGAGCAGGGTCAGGGCCAGGAGGCCGATCAGGCTCGCCAGTTCGCCGATGCCGAGCGCAAGCAGAAAGAACGCGGCATAGAGCGGAACGAGGATCGCGATGGCAATCAAGAAGCCGAGCAGGAGCTCGCGCGCGGTCCCGGTATACTCGAAGCTTTCGCCCGCGAGCTCGGTGTTGGCCCACAGGAAGCGGCGAATATCGGTAGTCAACCAAAATCGGTAGATGCCGAGCGTGCACATGAGCAGTACGGCGCCGCGGGCGAGCAGCCGCCAAAATCGTCCGGCTTCGCCGCGGAAGCGGACGATGCCGCCAGCGGGCGCAACACTGGGGAATTGCGCCGCCGATACGGCCGCATCGAAGGTGGTCATGCCGTGGCGTCCTGGAGGGGAGCGCGGGAAATGGTGCGCCAGCTTAGCGTATTAGAGCATGATCCCGAAAAAGCTTGCCCCGGACCTGATCCGGGGTGGGTACCGGTTTTTGGAAAAGATCATGCTCCACCAATAAGCTAGAGCGGGATGACGATTCGAAGAAGAGCTATCCCGCTCTTGGCGGCATGGGTACGAGGCGGCGCGACCGATACCGCTGAGGCGGCCGTCCGACAATGGGCTCCTCCCCGGACAGGCGAGCATGCTTTACCGGGCGACGACGGCGCTCGGCAAGGCGAAATCCTTGAACCGCTCCCTCAGCACCGTCTTCTGGATCTTTCCGGTCGCGGTATGCGGGATATCGTCGACGAAAACGACCTCGTCGGGCATCCACCAATTCGCCACCTTGCCCCGCATGAAGCGGAGGATCTCGTCCTTGCTCGCCGACTGATCCTTCTTCAGGACGATGACAAGCAAAGGCCGTTCGTCCCATTTCGGATGCTTCACCCCGATCACGGCCGCCTCCGCCACCTTGGGATGGCCGACAGCGAGATTCTCCAGATCGATTGAGGAAATCCACTCGCCCCCCGACTTGATGACGTCCTTGGCGCGGTCGGTGACCTGCATGTAGCCGTGGCTGTCGATGGTCGAGACGTCACCGGTGTCGAAGAAGCCCTCCTCGTCGAGAATGCCGTCGCTCTCCTTGTAATAGGTCTTGGCCACGCACGGCCCGCGCACCTTCAGCCGCCCGAAGATCTTGCCGTCCCACGGCAGCCGCCGGCCGGCGTCGTCGGTGATCTTCATCTCGACCATGAACGGCGAGTGCCCCTGCTTCTGCTGAATGTCGAGCCGTGCATCGCCGACGAGCCCGGCATATTCCGGTTTCATCGTGCACACGGTGCCGAGCGGACTCATCTCGGTCATGCCCCAGGCGTGCAGCACCTCCACGCCGTAGACGTCCTGGAACGTCTTGGCGATGGCGCGCGGACAAGCGGAGCCGCCGATGACGACCTTCTTGAGGTGCGGCAGCTTCTCGCCGGTTGCTTCCAGATGTTGCAGCAGCATGAGCCAGACCGTCGGCACCGCGGCGGTGCAGGTGATCTTGTAGCGGTCCAGCAATTCGAACACCGACGCTCCATCGAGCTTGGCCCCCGGCATGACCAGGGCAGCACCCGCGATCGGCGTGGCGAACGCCATCGCCCAGCAGTTGGCGTGAAACATCGGCACCACCGGCATCACCACGTCGCGCGAAGAATAGCCCTTCATATCGGAGATGCTGGCCATCAGCCCGTGCAGGACGTTGGAGCGGTGCGAATAGACCACGCCCTTCGGGTGTCCGGTGGTGCCCGAGGTGTAGCACATGCCCGCGGCAGTATTTTCGTCGAAGCTCTTCCACGCGAAATCGCCGTCGACCGTCCCGATCCATTCCTCATAGGGCACCGCGTTCCGCAGCGTGGTTTCCGGCATGTGCGCGCCATCCGTCAGCACGACGTAGCGCTCGATGGTCTTGAGCTTGTCGGCAATCTTTTCGAGCAGCGGAACGAAGGTTAGATCGACGAGCATCGCGCGATCCTCGGCGTGATTGATGATCCAGACGATCTGCTCGGGAAACAGCCGCGGATTGACGGTGTGGTAGATGGCACCGACGCCCATGATGCCGTACCACGCTTCGAGATGGCGCCAGGTATTCCAGGCCAGCGTCGCCACGCGGTCGCCGAGCCGGATGCCATCGCGCTCGAGCCGCTGCGCCACCCGCAATGCGCGCGCGCGGATCTGCGCGTAATTGGTGCTGTGGATGCCGCCTTCGACCGAACGCGTGATGATCGGCCGTTCGGCGTGGTTGATTGCGGCGTGGTCGATGATGCGATGGCAGAGCAACGGCCAATCTTGCATCAATCCGAGCATGGCGTTTTCCTCGTAGTTGCTTGTTGCGCTGGCGTGCGAAGCGTCGAAAATCTCTACGTAGCCTGCGCCGCCCCGGATGCATTCCGGTAGATGGCGTCCGCAGCGCCCGTCAAGGTTACCTGCGCGGGGTAGGCGCGCAACGGGGAATCGCGCCGCCCCTCAGCCAAACCGCCGCAGTGAGAACCACGCGATTTCGTGGGCAGTTTTGCTCGTCGTCGCGAGATCCGCGAGGATCTCGCCGATCACCGGCGCAAACTTGAAGCCATGGCCGGAGCAGGGCGACGCGACGATGATATTGGGGGCGTCGGGCAGGCGGTCGATCAGGAAATGGCCGTCGGGGGTCATGGTGTAGAGGCAGGTCTCGGCCGCGACCAGCCTGCCGTTCGCCGCCGGGAGATGGTCCGCGATGGCGGCGCGGATCAATGCCTCGTCGCCGGGGCCAACGGTCCGATCGTAGGCATCGGGGTCTACCGCCTCGTCGCGATGATGGTGCCTGGCCACTTTGATGGCGGCGCCGACGCCCGCTCCGCCCTGGGGTGGGATGCCGTAGTGCATGCCGTGCCGGCTCTCGAGGATGAATACCGGGCAGCGTCCGGCCGAGACCGGATCGCCATTGATGAGCTCGAACCAGCCCATGACCTCGCGGGTGACCCGCAGCGTGCGGGCAAGCTGCGGGATCAACGTCGGCATCCAGGCGCCCGCCGCAACGATCGCCACCTCGGCCTCCACAACACCAAGCTCGGTGACCACGCGCACCGTGTCCGCGCGCGGCTCGATCGCGCGTATGGCCTCACCGGTTCGGATCTCCGCCCCGGCGCCGGTCGCAAGCGCGACTTGCGCCGCAATCGACGCTTCGGCTGCGAGAAATCCGCCGTCCCGCTGCAGCACGGCGAGATAGTCGGATGGTACTCGGAAGGCCGGAAAGCGCCGCATCAGCTCCGTTGCCGTCAGCACCTCGTGGGGCAAGCCATGGCGCCGGGCGGCGGTCAGCGTTCCCGGCACCAGGATCCCTTTGGGTGGGCCGATCTCGGCGATGCCGGTGACGTGGAGCAACTGTCGCCCGATCGCAGCTTCGAGCTCTCCCCACAGCTCATAGGCGCGCCGCAACAGCGGCACGTAGTCCGGATGCTCGAAATAGCCCAGCCGAATAATGCGCGTGCGGCCGTGGGAGGAGCCGCGATCGTGGCCGGGGGCGTAGCGCTCGAGGCCCAGCACGCGCTTGCCCCGGCGCGCCAGCTGATGGAGCGCCGCGCTTCCCATCGCTCCGAGCCCGCAGACGACGACATCGAAATGCGCCATAGTGGGGCCCCGCCATTCGCTTTCCCAACGCTATCATGGTTTTTCCCGGCAAAAGTCGTTCAACGAGGATCGGCCGCCATAAGGCCGCAATCCCCGTCGATAGCGCAACGGTGAAGCTTCTCT